>NZUN01000063.1 GCA_002697205.1 Gammaproteobacteria bacterium | reverse complement strand
CCAGGGATTCACGAATAGTGGCAAAGGCCGAGCTGATTGATTTAGCGGAGCTGAGATCAAGCTCAACAATCGTGCATTCCTGATCCCTGTCAAGGATGGCCTGCTGCAGGCCCTCGGCATTGGCGGTGTTTCGAGTAGTCAGAACAACCCGGTAGCCTTCCGACGCGAATCGTTGTGCTATAGCACCGCCCACGCCCCAGCGAACGGCCGTCGGCATGTCGCTGTCGTCAATATCGCTACCATGTACCAAATAGGTATTGCGGCCATCTGCCTGCCACTTGGAAGTCGCGCCAATAACAACTGCCACGGGTTTTGTTAGCATAGGTCGTTCTCCTTCTGGTAGTGAAAGAATAAACCAGATCGAGGTATCGGTCCAAAGTAGCCAACCGTGCAACACAAAGGTGGAAGAACACAGCATCCACAGGTTTCAAGTCGCCGTTGGCTATAATCCAATTCCATTCAGGCCGATTCAACGGTTAACCAGGCAAGGTAGCAAAATTTCCAGAACACGCTATATGGCCCTCACTAACAAAACTGGTTGAACCGTAATGGGTCAATGCCGTTGCGGGAGGAGGGTTTCAATCTCGTTTAGTGGCTGCGTTCTCCGCGGATCAAGAATTATTAAGGGGCGGGGCCAATCAGGATACCCTTACGTTGATAACCAGATTCCCCATGGATAAATGCAGTACTCGCCTGAATTAACCAGCATTTAAGCCAGATTGCCTGCAGCCTAGAACAGTCAAAACAAGGCTGATCGTGATACCCTCGATCCAGTTAACTATCGAGCTGTCATGAACGCGATACCCACAGGCCCACTGGCACCACTTTATATCCGCGACTTCAGATACCTGCTGGCCGGCTTTGCAATTGGTCAAATGCTCATGCCATTGCAGTTCATTACCCAGATTCTCTGGGTTCAGCACTACGCCCCAAAAGATTTCTGGCTGATTCTAGTCGCCTTTATCGCGACTTCCCGAGGATTGGGCGCACTGACTTTTGGTCTGTATGGCGGCGCCCTGGCCGACCGGTTTAATCGCCGCAAGCTACTGCTNGCNGTCCAGACGCTACANATATTCTGTACNGNCGCCATCGCTTTACTCATGTATAACAGTGTTGGCGGTGTTGCCGGGTTTTCNNTGTTTTTCCTGCTGACCTTCATCTCTTCGGGCCTGCAGAGCATTGATGCACCCACCCGGCTGGCAATTGTCCCAGACATTCTAGGCCGTGANAGGACTGCTGCGGGCATGTCTCTCAACCAGGTGGCTGGGCAGGTTGCCATGCCGCTNGCGATGGCAATGACCGGTATCATCATTGACGCGGCAGGTTTTAGCGGCGCATACCTTTTCAGCGCCATCGGCCACTTCCTGGCTATTGTCTTTATCGCNCTGATGGCTTATCAACCCATCGTTGCTACCAGCCACACTACAACCTGGCATGATGGCTTCCGGGAAATATTTAAAGACATTGGTATCGGAATTAACTACGCNCGCAACCACCCTATTATCCTTTGGGTCATTATCCTGCTGGTAATGATGATGAGCCTGGGCTATCCAGCCACTGCCAGCCTGGGCCCGACCTGGGTGACAACTGTTNTCGAGGTGCCAATTCCGCGCATGGGCTTTGTGGTCATGTTCTGGGGTCTTGGCTCACTGACNGCAGCAATACTGTTGACCCGGTTTTCCAGTACTGAAAGNCGAGGTGCCCTGGTCGCTTTTGGGGCCCTGCTGTTTGCAATTTCATTCGTTATCTTTGTAACAGGTCGTCAGGAAATAAATGTCATTATAGGGAATTTCGGCCTGGGNGCAGGCATGACTATTACTATGGTATCCAGCACTATCCTGATCCAGCATCTGGTTCCCAATGAGATTCGCGGCAGGATCATGAGTATCTTCCAGCTGAATATGGCTTTCGCCCAACTCATGACCATGCCNGTTGCCATGCTAGGACAATGGCTGACATTACCCNTACTATTCCCTGTAATGTCATTNCTAACGCTAGCGCTGGTAATCGTTATTCTTATCACCCAGCCGCAACTGATCAGGGCTGTAACATCGCAGCATTAAGCACAGGCAACAAACGAGTCCATCTCGGCTGCTATGATAAAGCGTCACGTTTATCCGGCAATACAGCAAAGAGGTCTAAATTATGAGGCATTACCTGNGCATTGCCTCAATTCAAAAACTGTCCTGCCATAGGCAGTTTAAGTGTTGCNGCGGTATAGGGTACTTTTAACTAACCAGCGATTACTACAACGCCAGTAAGGAGAAGCTATGCAAGTGTTTACAAAAGTGTTNATNGCCAATCGAGGTGAAATTGCCATACGAATTGCCCGCGCAGCCCAGGCGCTNGGCATCCACAGCGTCAGTATCTACGCCAAAGAAGATGAACTGTCCCTGCACACTCGGCATACCGACCAGCGTATTCAACTGGACCAAAACACCGATCCGGTCGCTGCTTACCTTAATATAGACAATATTATNCAAATTGCGATGGATAACAGCTGCGATGCCATTCATCCCGGCTACGGCTTCCTATCNGAAAATGCCGAACTNGCCTCNGCCTGCGAGGCAGCAGGCATAATCTTTGTCGGGCCNGCCGCGGACACACTGAAACTGTTTGGCAACAAGGTCGAAGCCAGGAAGCTGGCGGCATCAATCGGTATCCCTGTAGTTCCCGGCACGGCTATAGCCAATCCAGAACAAGCAAAACAGTTTGCCGATAACAACGGGTTCCCTGTAATGGTCAAAGCAGTGGCCGGCGGCGGCGGCAGAGGTATGCGCGCAGTATATTCACAAGATGAATTAGATGACGCCTTTTTACGATGCCAGAGTGAGGCTGAAGCTGCCTTTGCTGACGGCGCGCTGCTAATTGAAAAACTCATTGAACAACCCAGGCACATNGAAGTTCAGATACTAGCGGACGCCAACGGTGAGGTGGTGCACCTGTTCGAACGGGACTGCTCCATCCAGCAAAGAAACCAGAAAGTCATGGAAATCGCACCTGCGCCAAATCTGGCGCATTCTCTAAGGTCAAAAATACTCGATGCTGCGGTTCAGCTGATAAAATCCTCAGGGTATAAAAATGCCGGGACNGTGGAATTTCTGATAACACCAGAAACAAATGAGTATTTCTTTATAGAATGTAATCCCCGCATCCAGGTGGAACACACCGTGACTGAACAGGTCACCGGAATCGAACTGGTAGAGGCCCAGTTCCTCATTGCAGCAGGTGGCAGTCTGCAGGATCTACAATTAACTGACATAACAGCNCCTCGCGGATTCTCAATCCAGNCCCGAATCGTTGTGCAGAGNACAGGCACNATCACCGCTTACAAAGAACCCTCAGGGCCCGGTATCAGAGTCGATAGCACCGGCTATGCAGGTTATAGNCCCCCGCCCCAGTTTGACCCATTACTNGGCAAACTGATCTGTACCGCACCTTCTTACGGCATGGCATTACAAAAAACCCGGAANGCACTGGAAGAATTTCATATTCAGGGCGTATCGACCAATCTGGCTCAACTAAGGGCGATCACTGAAAACAAAACTGTTAAAGCAGCCGATGCCCGNACAACTTTGCTGGCCGATGCATCCTCNGACCTGAAACCAACCACACAGATCAGCGAACCATTGCTGCTGCTGCAACAACAAGCCAGAACCCTAGGAACCAGCCACACCAGTAATAGCCTGACTCCATATACCAATNNCGGCCTTACCGTGGCCGAGGATCAGAGACCGGTAGAGTGCCCGATGAGTGGCAGCATTATAGAAATAACCGTGTCACTTGAAGATCAGGTAAAAGCCGGTGATACCCTGCTAGTCATCAGCGCGATGAAAATGGAGACCGTCGTCACGGCACCCTGTTCTGGAAATATCGTTGCGATTGGCAATCTNGGCATCGGCGTTGGCGTAACTGCGGGTGAGGTAGTGCTGGCAATCGAGCCATCTGCGACTGATGAGTCCATCGCCTTCGAGACAGACAACTCCTGGATACCCGTCCTGGAGGAAGTAGCGACCCTGAGGGCACTGGCTGAAAAAAGACTGACCGCTGGCTCACAGGACCCTGGTGTTGTTCGCCAGCGCTCCCGCGGGAAACTAACCTGCCGTGAACGAATCGAACTGCTGCTCGATGATGATTCATTCAGGGAAGTCGGTAGCGTCGCAGGCTTCGCCTCGTACGATGATCAAGGTGAAATCAATGCCTTCACACCGGCTAACCACGTCGGCGGCTGGGGCGAGATTGAAAACAGAACGACCATCGTCTGCGCCGATGATTTCACCTCCCGAGGTGGTCATGCAGACGGCGCTATCGGCGCCAAAAGCCTGTATCTGGATCGTCTGTCCATGGAACTCAGAGTTCCCTCTNTTCGNCTGCTGGATGGATCNTCCGGCGGTGGCAGTGTCGCAGCGATGGTGCCNCAGCAGAAAAAAGACGGCGATAGCGATGCCAGGGAAAGTACCGGTGCCATCAAAGCAGGCAGGCCGAGGGTGGCCGGGTCCGGCGGGTCATTCCTGCCCGGGCATCTTGGCAGCAACNCTTATACCAAACAGCTCAATACGGTCCCAGTAGTCAATATGCTGCTCGGCAGCGTTGTCGGCATCGGNGCCGCCAAAGCCGTATTAGGACACTTTTCAATCATGGTCCGGGATATAGCCCAGCTCTTCGTCGCAGGACCGCCTGTGGTTAGTCATGCCATGGGTTACGACATAAGCAAGGAAGATCTGGGCGGCTGGCACGTTCACTGTACCAACGGTTCGGTTGATAATCTCGCCGAATCCGAAGNAGAGGCCGTGGCTATGACTAAGCAGTTCCTTTCCTATNTACCCNGCAGTGTTTACGAAGCTCCACCGGTAATCGACTGCACCGACCCGATAGACCGAAGTGAACAGGAACTGCTAACCATCATCCCACGCGGAAGAACCAGCACTTTTGACATGCGGCGAGCCATCCGACTGATGGCTGACAAGGATTCCTTTTTTGAAACTGGCGGGTTATGGGGTACAGACCAGATTACCGGCTTCGTTCGAATGAATGGTCACCCACTCGGNATTATTGCTTCAAANTCTCGCCACGAAAANGGAGGGGCATTGACTGCAGANGGTTGCGATAAACTCAAACGACACCTGGACGTCTGTGACACTTTCCACATCCCATTGCTTAACCTCGTTGATAACCCGGGTTTCGCCGTGGGCCTGGAGCACGAAATGGCCGGTACCATACGTAAGGGCGGAGAATGGATGGTGGCCTTTGCCCAGGTCAGTCTGCCCATCTTTTCAGTACTCATGCGGCGAAGTTTTGGCGTNGCCGGGAATAACTACGCTACGCCGCAGAGCCGGCCAATGGTGCGCATCGCCTGGCCTGCTGCTGATGTCGGTGGTATCCCACCAGAAGGCGGGATTGAAGCTGCTTATAAACGCCAGTTGGCTGAAGCAGAAGACCCAGTTGCCTTACGTGCGGAGCTTGAAGCCCGTATAGAAAGCGCTCGGGGCCCGGTGGGACCGCTTAACAAATTNCAGATCGAGGAAATGGTCGATCCCAGGCAAACCCGGCGCCTGGTCTGCGAATGGGTTCCAAACGCCTATAAAATCATCGCTCATCCAGACCGCCTGAAGCCCAGGGACATCCAGTTCAGACCCTGATCGCGGCGGCTCGCCTCGCCTGGGCGGNATTAATCAATGAAANAGANCGCCTGAGTTAAAGCCGTATTCAGACCNGTTATCGGTAGCGAACTGNCTACAAAACCGTATGGGCNTTCTACTCAAGCGCTCAATTTAAGCAGTCTAGGGNAAAATCCCTTCGCTTAACGAAATANACGGGCCCGATGAAATCTGAGAACTGGCTAACCTTGATTAGTTCACTGTTCCACTTCCATACTGGCACGTTCTTCTGCCATCTGCTTGAGATAACGTTTTTCCAGTTCAATAATCGCTGCCTTGAAGCCTTCAGGATCCACGAAAGTCGACACATTATAAGGCTGCCCCGGTTGCCATTTTCGATGTAGGCCATATTGGCTGCCGTGCGCCGCAACCCACACGTCAACTGGCATCGCCTTCTGCCTTCGATAAGTACTGGCAAAGTCATCAGCAACGCCTGGATAAGTAGGTCCCTGCAGCAGCTTTTTACCGGCATTAATCGTGCCCATATTGGCAATCACCACCTGGTAGTCTCTGCCATTTTCACNCACGGACATGCTGTAGCTGGAACTGCCCTNAGTATGGCCGGGATGTTCGTGCACGGTTAAACGCAGGTCACCTAACTCGATAACCTCACCATCNCCGACAATACGATCGACCTCGATAGGTTTGAAAGACACTTGTCCGCCAAAATGCGGATCACTGTAGCCACCATCTTCGAGTATCTGNGCATCTCTNGGTGTTGCCAACATCAACGCGCCCGTGGTCGCTTTTATCTCCGCGAGACCAGCCGTATGATCCCAGTGCGACTGTTGCGATAGCAATATCTTAACGTCTTTCAAGCGAAAACCTACAGCGCGAATATTTTCNCTGATCATCTNTACGGAGTCCTCGAGCCCAGTATTAATAAGAATATGACCGTTATCAGAGGTAATCAGGAAAACAGCTAAATCGTAGCTGCCAACGGCATACAGATTACCGATTACCCGATGACCTGGAAATGGCCTTGCCCAGTCCTCTCGCGCGGCACCGGCGGGAAGGATGCAACAAAATANCANGCAAAAAATAAATAACCTCAGGNAGNATTTACTGNCCACCNTAACCTCCATTAACNNTACGCGCTCTAACTGTCCNGGNTTCGCCCAGGACCCCCTACCAATTTCGAACATTATGCTACTGACAGCAATGGAAGAAAACGGCTTTCCGTCGACTTTTAGTGAAAAATNTCTGCCCAGTCNGGGCCTGGATAGCCAAGCGAATCGCCGCACAATATGCACTTGTAGGTCATACCTAACCACTTACTGTGTAAACAGCCAGGNATGTCAAAAAGTTTCCCGACCGGCTATGCTTCTTNGGCTATCCGAACCTGCGATGATGTTTCCCTGCCNGTGTCGCTATCAAACAACTGCTTTACGAAGGTGCCATGATGTATCTTTTNCTTTTTACCGCAGCACTGATTACCAGCTTTATTTCCGGTGTATTAANCATGGCTGGCGGTATGATTCTAATGGGCATCTTCAGCTTTTTACTGGCAGTTCCTNCCGCAATGATGCTGCATGGCATTACCCAGACCTTCTCTAACGGTTCTCGAGTCTGGTGGTATCGTCACCATATCAGGAAGGTCGTGCTGATTCCCTATACTCTGGGCGCATTCACTATCCTGGGTATCTTTTCTGTCACTGCCTTTATACCACCTGCAGGACTCATATTTTTACTCATCGGCTTATTTCCGTTTCTTACTAGAATGCTACCCAAGTCATTTAATCTCGATANAGAGCAGCCTAAAATAGCATTCCTGTCGGGCCTTGTGGTCACCCTGACGCAGATGCTCGCCGGCGCATCAGGCCCCGTTTTGGACATTTTTTATCTCCAGAGCAAACTAACCAAGGAAGAGATCCTTGGCACTAAAGCAGTAACCCAGACTTTCTGGTCACATTCTCAAGCTTATCTACTATGGCAGCCTGNTGATGTCTGCTGGCAATAGCCTTAACGGCTGGCTCATCACCACTGTGATTGTTGCCGCGCTGTTAGGAAATTTTCTTGGCAGCTTGATTGTTAAACGGATATCGGATGTCCAGTTCAAAATGGCCGGCCGCTATATCGTTTTGATTATCGGTGCAATCTATCTNGCAAAGGGGCTTAGTGAACTGTTGAGNTAGCGAGCTTCCCCNGGAAACGTTAAAACCAAATACAGGCTCTGGTCGCACGCTGCTGCCCGTTTAANCAANTCGATAATTTCATTTCCGGACAATCCGCTTCATAATCAAAGCATGCCACAATTAATAACAACAACGTGTTTGATTTTAATTTACAGGATATTGCTATGACCCTAAAACATCGTATCGCGGTGACCCTGCCCGCTGGACCNAAACTATCCTCGACCATCGAACGCCTGGTCTGGGCAGAACAGCACGGCTTTACCGACGCCTGGTTCAGTGACGCAGGTGCACCGGATACCCTGACCCAAATGGCTGCAGTTGCCCACCACACCCATCACATTCGNCTGGGCGTTGCAGTCACGCCGGTTTACACCAGAACACCAGCCGTCCTGGCAGCTTCTGCCAATGTCCTGGNACAGCTGCTTCCGGGGCGGTTTGTATTGGGCCTGGGTTCATCCAGCCAGACTATCATGGGTCAGTGGAATGGCATTCCCCTGGACAAACCGGTTACCCGGGTCAAAGAGACCACCGAGATGGTGCGGTCAATGCTGACGGGAGAAAAATCCAGCTTCAATCTAACCACCTTGTCGAGCAATGGCTATCGTCAACCGCCTTTGCAAAACCCGCCGCCCATCTACATCGCAGCGCTGCGTACCAGGATGATTGAAATGGCTGCAGAAACAGGCGATGGTGTTATCTTCAATTTGTGGCCGAGAGAAGCACTGCCAAAGATGATGGCGCACGTNAAAATAGGTGCCAGACGAGCTGGTAAAGACCCGNCTAACGTCGAAATCGTCAATCGGGCTATGGTGCTGGTCACCGATGACAAGGAACGAGCTCGAAATCTATTCAGGGCAACCCANGCACCCTACTACGCCACCCCTGTTTACAACAAATTCCTCGCCTGGGCCGGCTATCCCACTGCAGCGAGTACGATCNCAGAAGGCTGGGCCGAGAAAGATCGTAATAAAACAGGCGGTGCACTGACTGATGAGCTTATCGATGAAATCATTATAGCTGGCAGCGCATCGGAGGTTCACAACCGTATTCGGGAAGATGCCGCCGGTGGCATCCATACTCACATCATCGCNCCCCTGGGCGGTGCCAGTAACGAGGAGATAGCAGCGACTTACCAGGCATTCAGGCCAGACAGATTCTCCTTTGATTAGTTCGCTGGTGGGCTCGATACGCCTTGTAAACCAGGTTGCAAACCCAGTGATACCCNTCCGGGCNCCCAGCATTTAAGCCCATGGATCTTCCATGGCTGAAAAAAAGTTGCGGTGACCTTCTACAATACGCCTGGTTTCCACGGGATCAGGTGTTAGCGACCACTGGTCGCGCTCAAAAGTNCCCCCCAGCAGGATGCCATCACTGCGNGGGAACATATAGAGNCCGCGCCTACCNAGCGTGATGTAATTAACCTCTGACTGAGGTAACAANAAAGTAAGCTGGCCCTTGATCGGGAACAAGTCCCTGTCATCGAACAGGTCCCTGGCACCCAGTCCAGTGCAATTAATAATCACCGGCTCTTCCAGCGTCAAGACGTCAGCACGGTCTATGAACTCTCTGACCTTGATAACNCCGCCGGCGATATGAAAATCCTGCATCACCGCCGGCAGATACACGGCCGGTTCTATCAGCATGGTATTGTAATGAAGCACTTCAGGGACAGCGAAAGGATGTTCATCACCAGTGAGTGTCCAGTGCTGCGGGTACATGTCGATGTGGCNACGGGTGAAGCCATCGTCCTCATAACCTTCACCCTTTATNCGGTAGTTGCTGATCCAGCGAACACCATATTTCTGTCCCACCAGGTTCTGGAAATACCGGTATGAATGNCGCATGGCGGCTTCAAACTGCACCTTGAATTCNGGCGTNACAAATTCNTCGTCATANACCGAAGTCGGCGACCACTGCCCNCCAGCGATGTTTGAGGTTGTCTCCGGCGGNAGGTCCTTAGCATAAATGGTCACGTCCCAGCCTCGATCCTGCATCAGCCTGGCAGATGCCAGGCCCACNGCGCCACAGCCCAGTACAGCGCACCTGCGGTGTTGGCTTTGCATCGCTATTTCCATGGCCAGGTGTGATGTACCCCAGGAAAGCGTAATACCGCCCCCGCCATGACCATAATTATGGATCAGTAACCTTGAATCCACGGATTCAGGCNCGACCCTGAACCCTGAAGAGCGGAAAGGTCGCAGGCCCGCTACAGTTCGAATAACCCTTTCCTGACTGACNTTAACACGCCGTAGAGGTAGGCCGCTCGGCGTATNGTGACGCCCACCGCTAGTNGACAGGCCACACCCTGCTANCATCGGNAGCACTGACATGGNTTGAAGTAAAGTTCGCCGGGTCGGCATAGTCTAACCCTCCGATTAACTGNATTAAGAAAAGAATACGGCAACTATCGAGCTAATATAAGCCCAATCTTGCTCNGCNATNACTTCGAGGTTTCACTCTNTTACCCGGTTTAGCTTTCTCTCTGGGTCCAGNTTATCNAGCACANTAGCANNGCGAGGNTAAGGCCTTNCCTGAACANNGTAGCCAAGCTGCNCCNGATTACCGTTGGCACNATCGGTTGCTTAAATGTAAGGCATNACCAATACTATTCAGCAAGGGCAGCGGACTATTCTATTACATTGGCCCTGCACNGGAGAGACCATGCAATATTCAGTGGCGTTCGCATCGGAAGTCGATTCATGGCGCTGGGTAAAACGAGCAGAAGAACTGGGCTTTCATGCAGCCTGGTTCTATGACACTCANCTCCTCAANCCCGATGTTTTCATCTGTATGGCNCTGGCTGCNCACGAAACATCCACCATCAGGCTAGGCACAGGNGTGTTGGTACCCTCTAATCGAATCGNGCCGGTCACAGCTAACGCACTGGCTTCTCTATCCAGGCTAGCCCCNGGCCGNATAGACTTTGGCGTAGGAACTGGTTTTACTGCTCGACGCACCATGGGNCTGGGTGCAATTNCTCTTAAAAAAACCCAGACTTATATCGAGCGTGTTCAGCAACTGTTGCAAGGCGAAACCATCGAATGGGATTTCGAGGGCCTAAATCGAAAAATCNGTTTTCTAAATCCCGATCTTGAACTAATCNATCTCGAGCAGGAAATCCCTCTGTGGTTTTCCGCTTTCGGTCCCAAAGCAAAGCACATCGCCGCTGATTTAGGCGCAGGCTGGCTGAATTTCGGCGCTCAGGGAGCAGTAGAGAGCCTACAGGAAATGCAGCAGATCTGGCANAANANNGGTCATGNCAGCAACGNATCTNAAAGCCAANCTTTTCTTCCTTGGCGCGGTTCTCACCGGTGAGGCTGAAACAGATGAATACAANCTGATGGCCCAGGCNGCNCCACTTACCGCNGTGATGTTTCATAACCTTGCCGATGAAGTNGGCGCNATGGCCGGGGCTAATCTACCCCAGGGCCCGCTNAGCAANCTTGTCGCTGAGTANCTGAAAGAACATCANCACTATGAACCCTCTGACGCNAAATACCTTAGCAATCATCGCGGCCATTTAATGTTTGTCCGACCGGANGAAAAACACGTNACGCCTGANCTGGTGCANAGNACCACCATGAGCGGAACCCAGGCAGAATTAGTTGNCCGCCTGCGNGNGCTTGAGTCCGCTGGTTATGATCAGGTTACGATACAACTGGTGCATNATCACGANGCAGCAATAGAAGACTGGGCAGAAGTCTTTANCGCAATTTAGAANAGGATCAATTAGCATATACCCAACAGAACAACGGCCCTGATCTANCAGACAAAACAGGCAAAGGGATTTCTGCCAGCAGGCATTAAGGCCCGTGCCCAATAATCAAGCGCGCAGAAAGTAAGCGCTAANATNAGCAAAGGAGTAGCGGAGATGAGTGAAGCATTACAGGACAAACCCCCATTCTGGCTCGAGGATAACTTNGCGCCGGTTTTTGAGGAGCGAACGGAAACGCANCTAACCGTCACCGGCAAAATCCCCGAAGCGTTAAATGGACGATTATTGCGCAATGGCTCGAACCCACAGTCCGGTACTTCCGCCCATTGGTTTCTGGGTAACGGCATGCTTCATGGTGTTGAACTGCGNGAAGGTAAGGCTAACTGGTACCGCAACCGNTATGTAAAAACGCCACTNTATCTCAAACCCGACGCCGATATCATGGATGGGNTGGGTGACTTATCCATGTCTGCCGCCAATACCCANGTAATTCAACATGCCGGAAAGATNATGGCGCTGGAAGAGGGTCACTGGCCTTTTATCGTCTCCAATGAGCTGGAAACCGTTGGCCCCAATGACTATAACGGTAAGCTGGCGGGNCCCATGACGGCGCATCCAAAGATCTGCCCCGANACCGGTGAACTGTTGGCATTTTCTTATGGCATGACTGAACCTTACCTGACCTATCTGAGAATTTCNNCAGCAGGTGAGTTGTTGCAAAACGAACCGATCACGGTTCCCGGGGCAACCATGATCCACGACTTTAATATCACCCGAAATCATGTGATTTTTATGGATCTACCCGCTNTCTGGAACTTTGAGGGCATGGCCACNACNGGTTTGCCCATTCTCTGGGACGAGAGCTATGGCGCACGGCTTGGCGTCATGCCGCGCAATGGCAGCAACAAAGACATGACCTGGTATGACATCGATCCCTGTTATGTCTTCCACCCACTTAACGCCTATGAGCAAGGCAACAAGATCATTATTGATGTCTGTCGCATGAACGACACCATGAAACCGGATTCCAGTTCTCCACCCATGCTGTATCGCTGGGAAATTGACCAAAACAGCGGTCANGTTACCGAAACCCANCTCGATGACCGNATGGTCGACTTCCCCAGAGTCTGTGATANCGTCGTTGGGCTGAAACACCAATACGGCTACTGTGCCGCTTTTTCCTCTGCAGGGCCCTATGGCGAAGCCCTGGTTAAATATAACCTGACCGATGGNAGCGCTGAATACCGNCATCTNGACGGAGGCCAGGCCAGCGAAGCCGTGTTTGTTAAAGATCCCCAGGGCAGCGATGAAGACCAGGGCTGGGTTCTCAATTATATCTATCAACCCGAAATTGATCGAAGCGAAGTATTGATACTCGATGCCCAGAATTTCTGTGGTGAGCCAGCAGCCAGGATTCAACTGCCCGTTCGCGTTCCAGCAGGCTTCCATGGCAACTGGGTAGCCGATAGCAACTAAGNGTCAACTCGGTGCGCCCAGGAGAAAGTNCTTACCTGCTATTTTTTACGGGTAACTANCTGAGGNGAATCTCTGGGATAAATGCTGCTACNAATGGGTTANGNTTAGGCAATACCGTAACCCAGGTTTCCTATGCANACGAAAACACAAAANAATATTATCATCGCCGGTGCGATTCTATTCTTGCTGGGNTTACTGACCGGTTTTGCCATCCCTGGTTTCCTGAATCCACGAATGGGCCTGGCAAGTCATCTTGAAGCAGTGATGAACGGCACCTTTCTTATTGCCCTTGGCGCAGTCTGGATGCATATCAGGCTAACCCCAATACTTGATAAAACCACGTTCTGGCTTATTACCTATGGCNCNTATGCNAACTGGTTGTTCACTGCCCTGGCCGCCCTGTTTGGCACCAGCAACANCACACCCATTGCCGGACAAGGCTTCTCAGGTCAGATCTGGCAGGAACAANTGGTNACCCTGGGCCTTATNAGTGTGGGGATTACGCTGGTTCTNGGCTGCTCACTCGTNGTCNATGGTTTACTGAGAAACAAATANACTTCTGGTAGCNACCGTCTGCTGGANTGTAAGTGTTTGCNGGCATCCCCANACGNTTAATANTGGGGACTCAGNANAGCCGGNCTTGAATAACACCGNCTACTTCNGATCAGATTAGAGAAAATTATCCCATCNAAGTCTCAATCGCNCTCAAAATCCTGGTACTCCACCAGGTGCATATAATCCTGTCGCAAGGGTGCAAATACATCGAGATTAAGGACAGGTATATCGCCAATGGGTTCGGCAAAATGTTCTTTATGCGGCGGAATNCGGATCACNCTGCCAGCANTGGCTTCATACACTTCNCCATCGACATGAAAATTAACAGCGCCCTGNACTATATAAACTACCTGTTCAAATGTATGGCTATGCGGTGATAATTCCATGCCCTGGGCCAGCGTATTCATCACCAGCATGACATCATCACCGCGAAAGCCCTTGCGAGTGACGCCCGGCCTGACAACTTCCCCTTCTATCTCNTCCCAGTTATAAAACATNACCTGATCTGTCACNTGTTTCTCCTCATATCATTACATCGTTATATCNTTGGCATCTTCTAGTAAATCCGCTAANTGTTTTGACCTACCTTCAATCCAGGCCCAGCAGAGATTGCGCATTACCTGATACCATTTTCCTAATCTGTTGATCTGAATAGCCAAGATCNAAGCACTTACCAATCACATCACGAAAACCATCTACCGGATANGGGTTTCCTTCCTGGCCCAGATCCGANCCGAGAATCGTTTTATCAACCGTGCCNGCTTTAATATATTGATCCAGATCTTCNCTGTCCCAGAATTTGAATTTCGANCCCGGCATGAACATACACAATGAATGTTCCATGAACACCCCCATATCTGCCAGTACAGCCATATCTTCAAGTGTGGCATCAACAACAAAAGTAGGATGGTTAACAAGCAGNCGGTTAACCCCGCGCTTTCGTGCTTCNNCGAACAAAGGCCATATTTCGGTGATATGCAAATGGCCACTCGACAGNACAACATCNTGTTCAGCAATGAGTTCCAGGATAGGTATGACCTCGTCAAGAAGTCTGCCACTGGCATCNAGTACNGNCAGNGGCTCTGGTTCNAGGGCCTTCTTCACCGTCTGGGGAAACTTATTGACGNAATCATCATCTTTTTTGTGATGGTCTATATGATTAGCTGCCGAAAAGGTGGGCATCCAGACCAGTTTAGCCCCAAGTTTAATGCCATGGTCAACAGCAAAGATATTGAATCCACCACTGGCATTATTTAAAGGCACACCCGANAAGGCTAGAACGCCAAGGTCACCAAAATGTAAATTCAATAATTCGGTAATGGGCGTTGCCGAGTAATAATGATCCTTGATTAANATGGCTTTCATCTTAACCTCAGATGCCTGCCGCAAAGCCTCGATATGATCAATGTCTCTGGGCATGACCGACGGACCACTATGACAATGCAGATCTATAGCGCCCTCAAGTAATGCCTCGATCTTCGCCCCCCTGGCATTATCGGGTTGCTTTGTTTCATTATTCATAACTAGCCTCACTTAACTGANCTGAATTCGAACCTGTATGCCTATTTCCGCAGGCTATCCTTACNAGNATAAACAATATCAGGTTACTTTCAATTGATCCTCGATAAACTGCAGTCGCGTGTCATCCAGNGCCCTTACAATCACGCCCTGANATTCGATCTGTGCCNCCCNNGCNTCGCCTTTCAGAGCCAGGTCAAACCGCTGCCTGGTGGCCTTGTCCTGCTNATGTAGTTCATGCATTTGTTAACTCATGGGNTTNTTTACNGNTTGCTAGGNGATCGGCGTAATTAANCCTGGCTGCCCTTTACCCGGCACTGAGAAACTGCTTCCACGGCTGTTTGCGTTCCGGCATATCTGCAAATTTCTTGACTGTCGCTGCCTTGCCTATGAGATTACTGGCTCGGNTGTCTTTCTGCTTTAAATAATCTTCAATCTGTTCAATTGCGGTGCTCAAAACCTCGAACCCACCNNNCAGTACCGCNGACGCCATTTCCACAGCACTGGCACCNGCTAACAGAAATCGCAATACGTCTTCTCCATTTCTAGCGCCATTGGTACCCACCANAGGGAAAACTGGCTGATCGCCTTTGCGCTCNTGCTTTAACAGGCCATGGATCTGCGCCAGCCAGTAACAGCTAAGCGGAAGGTTCCAGTAGCCGCCCACACCAACATTAGTATCNAGGTANGGNCTTTGTGTTTCCAGNTCAGGAATCATGCCCANAAAACGTCCAGGCACAACCACCGAATCAGCACCCGCTCGCCTTGCNGCGAGCACAAGTTGGTCAACGTGTTCACTCTGGCCTGTTATTTTCACCCAGAGCGGAATAGTGATTGCCTTGCGGACAGTACTGACGATAGTTTCAATTCGATCTGAGGACCGCTCGGTGGGTACACAGTCATCCTCAACTTCATCGCCGTAAGGCGTACCTACATTGAGCTCAAGTATCCTGACACCNGCCTGTTCGATCTGCTGGCTCATGCTAACCGCCGCATCCAGGTCCGCCAGNACAATGCTGGCAATGACAAAAGCACCGTATTCCCGGGCCTCCTTATCCATCTCCACCACCATTACCAGCCATTCCTCAAAGGATTGCGGCGTTAGGCCTGAACGNCANATAAAGGTAGCTGCTCGAGCGCTTGCCGAATCGGCATCTATGGCCTGCCAGTTTTCATCGAGTAGTAGATAATCCGCTTTCTTTATCTGTTGCCGGGCTGCAACTGTCTCATTGGTCGACTTTGCAACAACCGCGGCCACACCGGATTTCAGCGCAGCTCTAATCCCATTTCTATCCATGACGTGTTCACCGGAAGCACANATCAACGGGTTTTTGAGTTGAATTTTACCAATTGATACCACTGCTTTATCTGTCATTTACAACCTCTTACGTTTCGGGTATCCCANTCTGGCATCGGNGTAATTGGCCAGTCATGGTCTTCCAATAGAGAAAATGCNTAAGACCCGATTCAAGACCGGTATCTGGTCTTCTGCCTGTTCCTGCTGGTATTGCTGGTACAAATCATTACGGGATCATGAAAACATCAAAGTAACGCAGCAGGATCGCTAATTCAATAAGACCCAATCGTTGCCATANGGCAATGCGGATCAGACAATATCAAATTAANGACCGACCTATATCAACCACTTTTGCTGGTAACAGATCAATATCCCGTGCGCTGCTGCGGAAATTAGTAATACAGACTCTGATTAGAAATTCATTNCCTATATGAGCATGGGAGGGATAAGCCCAGCCTTCCGCCTGCAATTTCTTCAGGATGTTCTGATTAATCCTGTTGAGCAGGCCATTAGCGTCNGGCTCANTCTGATCTGCTACGGCCATCTCAGCGAGTACGTCCAATCCAGGGTTGAAGCGAAAAGTCACAATACTGAGACCATGGTATCGAAGGTCCAGGTCTACGGTCTTACCGATGANTCCAGCCAGGCGATGGGCAAGGNCNATGTTGTCGCCGATCATGGCAACATAACCTTCACGACCCGCCTGNCGCAGGCACATCCAGACCTTGAGCGCCCTGAATCCACGCGAGGTCTGCACGCCCTGGTCACGATAGCCAACCGGTAACGGATTCTGCTCATCNGAAACCGGGTAATAACCGGTTTCGTNNGCAAAAGTATCNATCAGGTGATTTTTGTCCTTCACCAAAACACAACCTGCCTCCAGCGGCACATACAGCCATTTATGGGCNTCCATGGCAATGGAATCGGCCAGGCCAAGATGCTGAAGGTCATCAGGAGCAGACGTTAATACAGCNGCNGCGGCACCATAGCAGCCATCAATATGAAACCACANTTTCTCCTGNGTACAGATCTCAGCAATGGCGTTGATCGGATCAATAGCGCCGGTTGACACNGTCCCGGCNCTGGCCACAACCACAAGAGGNACATGNCCGGCCTGTCTATCCCGGGCAATACAGGCTGACAGATGGGTCGTATCCATTCTTAGCAATTCATCTGTTTCGACCCGGGTAATGGCTGACTCACCAAAGCCCATGATATCNACCGCTTCTTCCAGCCAGGCATGGGTTTCTGGTGTTGCATAGAATCTGTATTGGTTAACCGGGCCGTTTTGTAGTCCATTCTGTCTGATAGACGCGCCGAGCAGCGCACGCCTGGCGGCCAGCAGTGCAGTAATATTGGCAATAGTACCGCCACTGACCAGAAGACCCCCTGCATCCCGAGGGTAATTCAGTAACTCAGCAATCCATTGCACCGATTGTCGTTCGATTTCAGACGCCACCGGGCCTACTGACCAAGTTGCAAGATTCGGATTGATGGCGGCAGCCAACATATCTGCCAGGGCACCAATAGGGCTGGCCGAACCATTAATATAGGCCCAGAAACGCGGGTGTGCAGTCAGCAGGGATTTTTCAAACAGTAAACTGGAAATCTGGTCGATAATATCGCTGGCGGCCGAACCTCTAACCGGCAAAGCCTCATCACCCAGCACCTCCTGGGCCGCTACAACAGCATCAGATGATTGGACCCTACGATTATGGATATCATCCAGGAACGAAGCAATATTATCCACCAGCTTGTATCCAACCTGGCGAAACTCTTCGCCACTCATATCGAGCGCTGCGAGGCGCGTTTTCGTGTCGCCAGTAGATGGTGGCTCAGATTTATCCATATTGGCCCTTGGCATTAATAGTGCAAGCTGTTCGGCTGGCATTGCCAGCACTGATTATCAGTTGAGCAACCCCGGGATGAACAGCGATATCTGCGGAAAATAAATAAGTAAGCTCACCACCACTACCTCGCAGGCCAGAAACCAGAAAGTGCCTTTGAAGATTGTCCCTAAGGATATCGTATCGTCGACCACGTTCTTAATGGCATAGACATTCATACCCACCGGCGGTGTCAGCAGTCCTATTTCAATAAATTTCACGACCAGGACACCGATCCAGATTAAATTCATATCAAGTTCCCTGAACATAGGCAGGACAATCGGCAAGGTCAGCAATAAAATTCCCATGGGGTCAAGAAACATACCCAGAATCAGGAAGATAACGGCAGCGACTAAAATGGCAGACAGTGGACTACCCACCCACACCGTCGCGATATCACTAATGGCACCCGACGTACCGGTGATGGCAAGAAAACGCGTAAACATAATGGCTCCCACGGCAATCCACAGCAGGCTGGTCGTGCTCAGCAGCGTATCGCTGATGCTTTTTACAAAAACATCCCAGGTCATTCTTTTCTGCAGAATCGAGATAATCAAAAGCACAAAGGCGCCAAATGCGCCGCCCTCCGTGGCGGTGACGTAACCCTGATAAAAGCCNATTAACAAAGAAANAATCANGATGAAGATGGGCCANATCGGCAACAAAGATCTAAACCGCATTGACCAACTGATGTTCAGCGTTGTTCTGGGTGCCAGAGCCGGTTTGAGCCAGCACCGCACAATAATCATGCAGGCGTAAATACTGATGGTCAGTAATCCTGGNAAAATCCCAGCCATAAANAGCTTNGTNACCGAAACTTCGGCAAAAATACCAAAAATGATGAAAGTGATGGAGGGTGGGATCATATTGCCNACNGTNCCGGCACTGGCAACAACCCCGGAGGCAAGCCCTTTGTCATAGCCCGCATCAACCATTTCCGGAATNGTGATACGCCCCATCGTTGCNGCCGTTGCCAGACTGGANCCTGAAGCTGCCGCGAAACCAGCGCAGGAAAAATTNGCCGCCACAGCCAGCCCGCCTGGTACCCAGGCGAGCCATAACCTTGCTGCATTAAAGAGCTCACTGGCNAGGCGGGTGTGCTGGGCAATGCAACCCATCAATATAAACATGGGGATGGCAGAAAACGACCAGTGGGCGGCAAAGTGAAAAGGTTCTATGCGTACCAGGTGCATTGCNATATCAANGCCCTCGGTGACCCCCAGGCCAATAACCGCAACCCCAAACAGTGCAAAGGCGATGGGCACTCTCAGCGCCATCAAAAGTAATAATAGACCGATGCCGGTAAANCCAATGGAGATATCTGACATTTTACTATTCTCTTTTAATAACTTTGCAGATCAGCGCGATGCCAAGCCCTGAACTGCACAGCATGAATGACAGGGCCAGTGTTGCGNTGAGGNCGGTACAGGCAAACCCCATCTAAGNAACACTAATCGCNGGTGCGTTAAGCCGGACGAGTCGATCTATTCGACGGACTGCCTCCAAGATCCAGGTAAACGTCATGGCACCAATACCCAGAGGCAAAAACAGGCGACTGACCCAGACCGATAAAAACCCGTCACCAGATTCCCACACTTCACGGATGTACAAACTTTCAAAAGCAGCATTGGNAGTCTCGATCGTTATCCATGCGGATAGCAAGACCACAAATAGTACCGCCACAGTATCAATCAATTGAGCCCATAAAGGCGNCAATGAACGGGTAAACAGCTCCACNGAAATATGGGCATTCCTGTGGGTGACATAAGCAAGCGGAAGAAACGTCACCGCCACCATGTCATAGACCGATACAATTTCCGTGACGCCACCCAGGGGCTCTCCCAGGACGTGCCGGGAAAAAATACCGGCAACAATATGCAGCATCATAGCAACAACGAACAGGCTTGCCAGAACGCACAGAGCTGTGCTCAAAGCGCCATCTATTCTGACAAATACCTGGTATANCTTGGTGTTCATNTACCTNGCTCCTGTATCAAAGTTGTATCGACTCNANCGTGTCAATACAAAGCANTTTTTTGCCGATACCACACNCACTATAACGTCAATGGGTCAATTTTCTGATAGATATGAGTATTGAGTAAGTNTGTGTATTCCTCGACAGCAGCAGTTANCTCATCCTGGTCAAGGCTGTCGGCTGACATAATCCTATGCAATCCAGAANCCGCAATNATCTTGCGCCACTTTTCAATATTCTCAACCAAGCTGGCAGAAATTTTCTCTGGTTGNCTGGCACCGAGTGAGCGGGAGATCTGGTTCACCTGNGCAACCTCCTGCTCACGGAACTCAAGCCAGAAGTCGTTTATATCTTTGCCACCCAGTATGANGGGAATGTCGTTCTGTCTTGCCAACATGGTNGCCCGTATGGCGTCAGCAACATACTGTTGGATNACTATACGCGCTGACAGCCCCGCCTGGGCATGCCACAACTGGTTTTTCTGAACANCACTGAGNTCATCCCAGGTATCGCGATTGATCACCATGGTAGCAAAACTAAAGGCACCTACATTGTATCGATAGACATAGTTAACATCGTCAATAATAGGTAACGATTTTAACCAGGCAATCGGCCCNACAATACAGTCAACCAGCCCTCTGGATANNCCTTCGATCATATCGTTGATGGATAGGCTGACNGGAATTCCTCCCAGCGCCCTTACCCAGCGCCTGTTTGCACCAATTGCNCTNAATTTCTTGCCTTTAATATGTGCCAGTGCCGTTACCTTGCTTTTGCACAACATACTGTANGAGCCCGCNGCTGCNCCGGATAAATACAAAGTATTCTTATTGGCAAAATCTGNACTGCAACTGGGACAGTCCCTTAATATGGTTTCGGTGGCTGCNGCGTTGATGACNAGCTCGCTTCGCCCCAGATACATAAGGTCATTCATAATCACAGCATGCTTCAAGTAACTCCGCGAATAAGAGGTGATGACTTCACCGGCATCAACTATACCGGCGCCAATGGAAACCAGGGAGGTCCGTGAATCAAATAATTGNGAGCCAGGTACCAGTTTAATATCGACTGTGCCAGCNAGTTCTTCAATCATGGGCCGAACNCCGTACACATTAGTCGCATTGTCAGGCGCGGCCGTATTGCCNTANATAATGGCCTGTGCCANTACCCCNGAGGATACTAAAAGCAGTAGCAGAACNNCCAGCAAGTNATAACGGGCNATCCACAAGAATTGAATTAACTGTTTTGCCATAACCGACACCTGTCTGAACAACNCCTATAACCTGAACCTGCTTANCNGTGTATCGCAGTTCCAATTATCTCTATCAAGCCCGGTTTTGAATCACCGCCACCAACTCGTGAACTCGCTATTGTAACTACCCCACTATCATNCGCTGGNATTGANTCTGNCAAACCAAGACTANGCCTTCCAGATACAGGGNAGAACCGGCTCATTGTCCAGTGGTTTCCCAGGCGCGGCTGAAATCTGGTCCTGGGTCACAGTCGGATCAGCACCCTCATGCGGATGCCAGATGGCATCGTCCCCCAGCCAGCGTGTAGACAGGGCAGCCCGACGTTTAGTCAGAGACGCATTGCCAGGCGCCCAATGTAATATCCATGCAGAAAAGAGAATCCCGTCTCCCGGTTCGACATCAAAGCCAATGATATCGTAAGCCGACCGATTTTCCTCGATGGGCGGTACCGGCTCGCCCTTCGCTGCCTGAGTCCAGGCGACATTCGGGTTACCCTTGGTACCAAAAACTTCTGGCATATAGTACTTGCAGGTCAGATGCGAACCGCGAACAAATTCAAGGGAACTTTCTGCCACGGAAGCATCGGTCAAGGCGACCCAAATAGAACAGATCTGCTTGCCGAGAAATGGCCAGTAAGGGACATCCTGATGCCAGGGCGTTACTGCGGGGGTACCCGGTTCCTTGACTAAAAGGTGATCAAAGTAAAACCGCGCTGTCGAACTCTGCATGGCCTGTGCAGCAAGCCGAGCACATCCTGACTCATAGACAAAAGACTTTACATCATCGTTTTCCTGCCACAGGTACCGATCCGTAAACATCCTGTCTTGCGCGTAGCCTGGGTTGCCATCATTGGCCCAACTGCTCGGATGATCCAGTTGGTTCTGGACCACTTCATTCATGCGCTCCACCCAATCCGGCTCCACCGCATTTTTTACCAATATTGCACCATTGGTTTTAAATTCGTCAATTTCTGTTTCAGTCAGCGTTTTCATCATGAGACTTCTTTTAGTTAAGTTTCCGTTCTGCTTATTACACCCGAGCTAAGAACGAATAAACCATATTTTTTTAACTAATAAAACGTTTTTAGAGGGGCCATGGAACAATAATTGCGCATATACAAATCTATTTAGCCCACTAATTCCTACAACCGAG
>NZUN01000062.1 GCA_002697205.1 Gammaproteobacteria bacterium | reverse complement strand
CTGAACATTCTTTTGTAAATGCTGCAGTGTTCGTCCTGTGAGGTGTATGACTTGTCTGCCAGTAAACGTACCCGGAGATTTTCCATGGATAGTCGGTCACTGGTCATTCTGATACCGTTATCCGATAGCGTGTCAAACACCATGAGTCGTGGTACGGGATCAGGAGAATTGTCCCATGGCAGCCATGTCGTGAAAGTACTGGATTGGCCATTACCTGGTGTACCGCTATAGGCGAATTCAGCCCAGTAAGATCTCATGGCGGCAGATACAGTGTTGAACTCAGCTTCCATAGAGGAAGGGAATATGACGCTGAGCGGATTAGGGAAATTGCCAAAGACAAACGGCAATTCCAGTGCGTGAGCTGCGCCGAAGAGCACCTTGAGTTTAATCAGGCCGAAATTGCGCCAGTCATCTACATCAAAACGATAGGCGAATACCCCACTCCCTTGAGCATTTGTCATGGTTGTGGCTAATTGGTCCACTGCCGTGGCCTTCCATCCATCGGTAGCGTAGCGGTTGTCTCGGTTATAGGCAGATAAATTCCTGAATCCGCTGGGTATGCCCAGGGCCTTTTTGACGTGCTCACTGCTAAATGCCATGAACAGCTTCATTTCGTCGCGATTGGAGCCCAGGATCACCGGTACGGCATTGTAGCTATTGATGTCCGAGAAAATCTGCAGGGTAATTCTACCAGCAGGAAGGACATAACCATCCGCAAAAAGGTCCGGGTTACCCAGCATGCCGGCGAAGGAACCTGTATACAGACCGAGTAGTTGCTCGGCCGAAAGGTCACCCATAAGCACGGACAGCGCATCGTTTGTCATTGCTTGCTGCAGTTGCTTTGCTTGTGTCTGGCTGCCTGCTCTTCCCAAGCTAATAAGCAGGGTATTGAGGATCTCGCGGGAGCTGAGCCGATCACCCGCTTTAGCATCATCTTTAAAATTCTCTGCCCTGGTAATAGGGGTCAGGTTTAACCCCCCGCTTTGTGAAATTGCCTTGTGGAATAATCCTTTGGCAAGAGGCGATGCCATCATGCTCAGCACATTACTCCCCCCGGCAGACTCACCGAACAGTGTCACGTTGTCTGGATCACCCTGAAACAGCGCAATGTTGTCTTTCACCCAGCTTAGTGCCTTGATAATATCCAACGTTCCATAGTTACCTGAATTATCTTCCTGATTGTCAGATTCGCCGCGAAGGGCCGGATGTCTGAACCAGCCGAGGGGGCCTAACCGGTAATTGATGCTGACTATCACGACCTTGTGCTCACGGCTCAGGCGGGCACCGTTATAGATCGAAGTTGCTGCCTCACCGATACTGTTGCCACCGCCATGAATCCAGAACATGACGGGGTACTTGTTGTTATTGGTATGGCTGCTAGTCACCGGATGTGGAGACCAGATATTTATAAACAGGCAGTCTTCGACACCTCGCACAGTCCCTTGCAAATTTTGTGGACAGGGTGATCCAAAGGCAAGCGATTCTCGCCGATGTGCCCACTTGCCAGCTGGGCGTGGTGCTTTCCAGCGTAATTCGCCAACGGGTGCTTCTGCATAGGGGATACCCAGCCAGGTTGAAACGCCATCATCCATAAATCCGACGACTTCACCGGCTTCCAGTTGGCGGATGGTTGATTCATCAGCCACGAAAGCGGGTCGATTTTCCGGGGCCAGATAAATGTAGAGCGAGAGTAAAACTAACAGCAGGAAAAGGATAATTCCAGCCATGGCGAAAATAATATGTTTAGCTGCTGCTCTCATTAAGGTGACCTGATAGTCCGTCGGTAATTTTTTTAAACCAATTTAACCGCATCTCGCTGGGTCATCAATAGTACCCAGACACGAGCGCCGGTGCCGCCTTGTGCAACAGGTCGCCCTGACCGGGTCGCCCTGACTGGGTCGCACAAACAGGCTGTTATGAAAGCGAATACCGGGCCGTGTTTGCCAGGTTGACCGTGGCGTACTCAAACCCTGCTATTGAATAAAGCGGTCTAACGGGGNGATCGTNTTTTTTCCTGTGCTATTTGAGCAACGCNGCATTTTGCTTNAAATANNCCAGTGGGTCTGTGTAGTCGACGCTGCCNTACAGGAANTTCACTTTCTGNAANCCCAGTAGNCGCTGCAANCGCTCGGGCATCTTTAACCACTCGGTGCGTGGTATGCCGACGTATTGATTTTCCTGTTGTCGCAGCCAGGANAGGTTGAAATTCAGGTTAATGGATCGTCGCCGTTGATCCTTGGTNCGGTTCCCGCCGCCGGCATGCCAGAGAGCACCATCGAACACCAGCAGNGAGCCTGCTGGCATCTCTGCAAAGATGACATCGGTGTTAGGCTTGATATCCTCGGTTCGCTTATGGCTACCCGGGGCGATCCGTGTTGCACCGTTCNCNTGAGTGAAATCATCAAGCGCTATCAGGCNATTGGCGATNAAAGGNGGGCGGGGCCGTGCCAGCGGATAGTGGCCATCGTCNCGATGCAGTCCTTGTGGGTCAACGCCTGGCTGNGGGCTCATGGCNGTGCCGACTGATAGCTGAAACAANCTGCCAAGGATGCCTTCAATGATCAGTAGTAANACGGGATCGATCGCTATTTCATCTACGGCCCGGGTTTTGGCAAAGAGGTTATGCACATGAACGGTCTGAAGCCCGGAATAGCGACCGCCCTGGTCTGCATTACGGATGCCGCTTTGCTCAAAGATAGGCGCCAGATCGTTGCGTAACNGNTTGAGCNGCTGCTTGCTGAGGAAACCGGGGATAATGGAGTAGCCCAGTTCNTTAACCTCTGNTGTNGCCTTATCGATTACTTCGCGATTTCTGTGATCGGGGTCTAAACCATGGGTGAGTGGCTTGGGTGCCGAGAGGGCTTTTACCCTTTTAACGGTTGCTGACTTGATGGACTCTGGGTCACGGTTCATTTGNTGTCTCCTTTGTCGTTCTACCCGTTCAACCCAGGTTGATCTAGGCGATGCAATTTGGGTGGGTACTAGTCTCNTGGGGATAACCAACCGGCAGTGCTAGCTGACTGTTGCGCTATCATGGAGCCCCTCGGTCTTCGTTCGTTTTCCGTGGTATGGGCCATCGTTCTANTGTCTTCGGTGGGAAAGTAACCAGTCATAGATTTNCGGGTTGGTATAAGTTTGTGTCCAGGAATCATGGTCTGCATTGGCGTAGGTGGTAAAATCGACCTGGCAGCCGGCATTGCGCAGCAGCCGGACCATCTTTACTGAATCGGTTATGGGCACGACGGAATCCATCACACCATGGAAGCACCAGATCGGCAGGTCCTTAAAATTGTCGGGGTTTACCCATAGAAACGGCGGGCAGATCGGAATGATGGCGGCAAATCGATCGCCTGCTAGATTTGCCAACTGCCAGGTACCTCTGCCACCCATACTAAGCCCTGTGAGATAGACTCTGGATTGATCAACATTGTAGTCTGNTATGACTCTGTCAAGCAGCGCCAGTAATTCGCGTTCATCCCAGGNGCGACCCAGAGGGCACTGCGGACAGACAGTGACGAAAGGCAGTTGCAGGCCCTCTTCTAACTGTTTTGGCAGTGCCGTTGCCGTCAGTGCAGTCAGGTCATCACCGCGTTCGCCAGCACCATGCAGGAACAATAGCAGCGGCAAGCCATCCGGGTCGTTTTCGCTATAGTGATCCGGTANATANGTACGATAGGGTAGTTTTATGTTNGTNGTTAGCTTACCCGAAAATGCCAAATCATCTGATTTCATNGCTGCGCCTGATGTTGGTGACNAAGTGGTAACCATACCAGTGCGGNCTGCTGCAGTGAAAGTCCCNGNNTTACTAATACGTTGCTCAGTGAAAGTGGCTGGTTTGCCTCTTCTAGGGCGATTTTTCTGGGTATTGATCTGCGATGGCTTATAATTNCTTATTGCTGAATCCCGGACTATTCAGGCGCNAGCGGCAGGCAGGAGGCCTTAATTGCATCCTGAATGCCATCCTGCGAAAATATCGCAGCATTACCAGCAGGTAAGAAATGCCGATGCATGAAATACTAAACAGTGTGGTTAACACTGTGTTAGAACTTGTCGCTNACTGGGGTTATCTTGGTATTTTTGCGATGATGTTTGTTGAATCATCGTTTGTCCCCTTTCCCAGTGAAATAGCGATGATTCCGGCTGGATATCTAGCCTCGCAAGCACGAATGAGCGCCGAACTGGCCTTACTTGCGGGTATCAGCGGCAGCCTCTGTGGCGCGATGCTTAACTATANGCTGGCTCGTTTCCTAGGCTTACCATTGCTGAAAAAAATAGGCCATTACTTGTTTATCAAAGAAAAGCATTTTGACCAGGCAGATCATTATTTTAAGTCTCATGGAGAGATTACGACCTTTGTCTGCCGTCTGATCCCTGGCGTTAGGCAGTTGATCTCCGTACCCGCCGGTCTAGCGATGATGAATATTCCCCGGTTCTTATTCTTCACTGGCCTGGGCGCAGGATTGTGGTGCAGCGTACTGGTGTTTGTNGGCTATCAGGCGGGTGCACATGAGGATCTGTGGAAGCCAATGCTACAGGATTTCATGTTTTGGATCGCATTTGCTTTGGCAGGGGTTATTCTGGCTTACCTGATTATCATGAAACGTCGCGGTTAACGGGTCTGGTTTTTCTGTTAGCGGGTGTTTACTGGCAGTAGACCNGGTTTGCCGGGGTCAGGGTCTGATATCGTAAAATGCGTTAAATGCATCGCCTTCAAATGGCACTTCGGCAAAACGGGTAAATCCGTTTGCCCGGGACATTTCCCTGGCTTTATCTTTATGAAAACCGAGCGTGCCCAAGCCTGCACCGTCAGGTGTTGACAGGCCGGCTGACATNCAGACCAGCACGGAAAAGGAATAGGCCAGGGTTGCCATGGGATTGTCCTGCAGATTTTCAGCAAAGGTTGGCAGGCCTTTGACGTCAGCACAGAGCCAGATNCCGTCTTGCTTTAGCGATTGACGAATGGCCGAGATCAACTGGTTCGGATGCGTAGAATCATGAATTACATCAAAGGTGGTGANGAAGTCGATACTACCGTCCTCGGGTAAGGGATCGTCAACGGCATTGCTGATGGCCAGGTTACTGATGCTGGCCGCCTCGACATTGTTTCGAGCACGATCCAGGGCATGTAGTGAGATGTCATAGCCGGTAAACCGGCTGTTGGGAAATGCTTTNGCCATTGCAATGGTTGATGTCGCACCACCNCAACCCACGTCGGCTACAACGGCTCCTTGNTNGAGTTTTTCGATAATCCCCNCCAGCTGCGGCAATAGATCGGNCACCAGGTGATCGGCCTGGAATTTTCGGCTCATTCTTTCGATGCCACAAGCGCANTTTTCTCCTTTATCATCAAAACTATGTCCTTTGCCGCTGCGGAAACACCCCGGCAATTGNTCAACCGTGTCATAAATAGCCACTACTGACTGGAACATGCCGCCAAGATAAGCAGGGTGATCGGGCTNCGCCAGGACCTTTTTTGCAGCGTCAGACAGGTAGAATTNATCCGTGGCCTGAAGGTATTCGATCTGCCCTATACAGGCTTGTTGGTATAGCCATTCCCTTACCCAGCGCTCATGGAGATGTGTCTGGTCAGCCAGTTGTGCGCTATTAATGGCACCACTTGCAGCAAGGCTTTTGTATAGACCCAGTTGNTCCCCCAGTAAGGTCAGGGCGCAGTTAAGACCACCGGTGACGCTTTGTGAGACTTTTGCAGCNAAGTCGCGGGTGCTTATTGAATTTGACATGGATCAGTTCCCATAGCGGATATAGACGTTGATTTTCAGTGTAGCCTTGAAAAAATAAATTACAATCGTAGAACGNACCGAGGGGGCAGAAGTGAAAGATNGTGGCCAGGTCCCGAATAATTATCAATAATGGCTTGAAACTGTCTTACGCTTTGTGATTTTCTCTGCANTGTGCCAAGACGATCACGGAGCCTTAACATGANNACCAGCCAATCATTTCTGCTAGCTAATGCCGACGCTTTTATCGGTACATCACTGGGTGTCAGCCAGTGGGTGTCCATTGACCAACTCCAGGTCAATATTTTCGGCGAGGTGTCCAGGTGGCGTAAACCCGGACATTGCGACCCGGAGTCGGCCAGCAAGGGCCCCTATGGGGGCACCCTGATTCATGGCTTTCACATGGTATCGCTACTGTCACATTTTTTTGAAGATGCAGTGTCAAGGCCAGAGGATGCATCGCATTCACTCAATTATGGTCTGGATAAGGTGCGCGTACTTCAGCCCGTTGTTATTGGTGATGGTGTGCGTCTGCGCTCTCACGTTAGTCTGCTAGCAGCCACAGANAAAGGTGAAGGCCGCCGCCTGCTGAAAACCTGCCATGAAATNGAGGTGGAAGGCCTTGACGGCCACGTGATGTACGCTGAGTACCTGGCCTATTGGTTTCCGGATAGTAAGCAGTAGAATTCCTGATTGNCGGGTTTCTGAACTTGAGNTCATGNNAAGCAGTTTTATTAAGCAATGCGCGCGCCTTGTTTGACAAGTTCCTGTTGAACTCGCGCAATATTGACGTCAGCTAAACTGGTGTCGGTCTGTAGCGAGACGGCGGCTGCCACACCGGCGCCCTGGCCATTGACTGCGCAACACATCATATTGCGCACNGCGGCATGAGAGTCACGATCACCACCGGTACTTCTNCCGNTAACCAATAGATTATTTACGCCTCTGGGCAGCATCGCCCGGTAGGGCAGCTGGAAGTATCGACCGGTCGTGGGNAGGATTAGAATGCCATAGCCATCGATAAACTCNGGGAATATACCAATACTGTCGTTAAAGCGACCCTGTTCGCGAACGTCGTGGGCNGTCATATTGTATTGGGCATCAATTTTACGGGTATCTCTGATGCCCAGGGTCATGCCAAAGTTGCGTAGTTTGGCTTCCTCACAGCCNGGTGAATATCGGCGTAANGCATCTATTGCCAGCAGGGCTTGTTGTCGTCCCTGTATTTCACCCTGAGTCAGNTGGTCTGCGTTGGTACCGTCTATGCCAGCAAGGTGGACAAGGTTCAGATAGGTCAGATCACCCTGGTCCGATACCGCGCCCCAGGTGCCGCAGATTGTGTTTAAATTTTCGGGTATAAAACCTGCTGCTATNGCTTGCTGAAAGGGTTTCCTCAGGAAGGGGGAGAACATCTCATCCTCTTTCCCNGTGGTTTCAATGGTCCACTCACCACCGGCCCAATCAGCGTAGGTTTGTGGATCAGCTTTAACACCGTCAATGAAGCGTTTCTTATCAACACCGGTCATGGAAAACATGACCGAAGCAGCCATCATACTTTCAACGGGTGTCTTGTGAACTATTGCCCCGGACAGCGTGGCGATGTCGGCATCGCCGGTGGCATCAATCACCCGCTGGGCCATTATGGCTTCCCGCCCGGACTTACTCTCGACAATGACACCTTCGATGACACCTTCATTGACGATTGTAGCNACTACGCTNCGGTGCAGCAGCGGCCTGATTCCNGCTTCCAGTACCAGTTGGTCTGCAACGTANTTAAAGGCCTCGCCGTCCAGCGCATGACTGTTGGACTGGGGTTCTGGCATGGCTGCGCCCATGGCTTTAGCCCGTTGTTCAAATTCGATACCGATGCCTTCGCTGTCTACCGTCTGCTCGTGTCGATACCAGGCAAAGCCCTCCACGCCGACTTGAGTAATATTGCCGCCGAAACAACCATAGCGTTCGAGCAGAGTCGTTGCAGCNCCTGCTCGAGCCGATGCTATTGCTGCTGCCAGACCGGCAGGACCGCTACCGACCACCAGAACATCAGTCGAGAGGATGACCGGTGTTTCCCTNACCGGCTCNGTGATGAATTGCATAGGTACTGCCTGTGAAGGGATTCCTGGTAATAGTGCACGCAATCCAGGCGGGTTAACAGTACCAGAACGGTCAAGGTATGCAGGCCANGCGGGTAAGTTGTTCCCCAGANTGCGGCGGCGCCTTTCAGAAGCTTAGCGAGCGCCAGCTCCAGGGTCGCCTGCAGGCGACTTTCAAGTTACTGCGGCCTTTATTGGCCTTTAATAATTTAGCACTTTCCGCTCAGCGAAGAAGGAAGTGCGCAATTTTCACATCAGGCCATTAAGCCGGTTTATATTGGCATGTCGGTGTGGGTCTAGGTCTTTATCAACTAGGGCTGGATGGTCAGGGGAGTAGCGGTGGGCCCTATAAATACTCACAGTTGCTTCACCGCGTTTGTTATTGTTGACGAACGGGTTAATCCATTCCCGGACGACATCCCTGGCTTTGTTAACTTCAAATAGTCTGCCACTGGTGCCTTCACAGACCAGCGTATTACCGGAAGCAAGGCGCGAGGCGCCCGATATATGCCCGCTGTAAAATTGCTGGAACGGCACGCCGTGGTAGGTCCAGACAATCTCGTCTGTGTCAGGGTTGATTTCAATCACCCGCGAAGAGGAAGAGTCCCCATTGTCAAAGACCTGAATATGATCACCGACCCAGGTTGGGTTGTGTTGACCATGACCTCGGCTGAACTTCCAGCGAATTTCAGTTGCAGCTGCATTAATTACGGCTACACGATTGCTATTGCGGGCTGAAAATACGATTTCACCTTTTTCATTGATATCGAGGCCATTGAGATGAGTCCATTCCCATCGGCGTGTGCTTGGCGTTATTGGATCCTTGATAGGATCGAGGAGTTTCCAGGTGTTTATTCGCCTGACTTCTCTGCCCTGGCTGTCAATTTCAACAAGATCATCTCCGAGTAAACGCGGCAGTCTTTCTCGAGGCATCTTATAGCCACCTCGCACCCTCTTGTGCAGATCCTCTGGTAGTTCAACCCATTCAGGCACCATGGTGTTGCCGTTTTCAAAGCGGTAGAAATCATGATGCTGACTGCGATTTTCATATTCCCAGACAATGTCTCCCTGCCAGTTCATTTCACATAGGGTGGTGTGATATCCGCCCAGGCGGGTCACATGTTGTTCAAAGGGCAAGGGCGCTTTGGTAGGCTCATCCTTAGGTGCGGTTGGCAAATCAACATCAGAACCGGTCATCAACAGGTTACCGTTTTTCAGCAGGCGGCCGTATCCTGGTCGGATATGACTAAATAACCAACGATGAACGACCCGGCCGTCCATATCGATCAGGTAGGACGAGGAGTCGCCATGTGGGGTCAGCAAAGTATAGCCTTTGGTCGAAAGGCCGGGTTTATGAAAAGTCAGACCTACTGGCCGATTAATTGACCACCCCATTGATGACTCCTGTTAAGCGTAGTTTATATGTGAGTTTAAATGTGAGTTCAGGTGTGAAAGCTGGACTATACACCAGTTTGCAGACATTGATGGCAATGGCCAGGATTGCCCGGATCTGGAACTGCAGGTTGTGGTGCCTCGCGGGCGGGTGCGTTGTTCGATTTATCAGGCAATCTAACAATACCGCTAAAGGGATCCTCAGAAACCGTTCAGGGTGTTGACAGTCGATCATGGTACAGAAGAATTTATCACCAAAATGGTTCGCTCTTTGCACTACGTCTATATCTGGGGTCACCTCTGGCGCAGTCTGCTGTAAAACCAGGGCGCCTTCTATTATTGATAACCTTGGCTAGTGTTACTATTGCGCTGACCCTTAGGTTTAAGGCGAATGTTGAGTTGGTCGACAGATTTAATGTAAATTTGAACTGAAGGTTAAATCGATCAAACTCGGAAAATGAAAGTTATTTTCGGGTCAGGCACTTTTTAATAATCGTTGCGCTTCTTGCTATTAAAGCGCGGTTAATCTATTCAGGCATTGATATGAATCCACTTAACCACCCTTTTGTATTCCATCTCGTCCAGGCGGTAGAGTGGCAACAGGCGCAGTCTACTGGCGCAGTTTACTTCCCGCCAACCTATGAACAGGATGGATTCACACATGGCACTTCAGACCCGGAAAAACTACTTAAAGTGGCTAATCGTTTTTACGCGCGGGTCGCAGGAGATTGGTTGTGTCTTAAGATGACTGTACAGCGTCTTGCCGAAACCGGTGTGCAGACCGTATTTGAAGAAGCAGCGCCTGTTGGTGATATCCAACCAGGCGACGCTGGTGCTGGCAGCGAGCTATTCCCGCATATTCTGGGGGGAATCCATCCCGATGCGGTGATCGAGGTTCATGCTGTAGCCAGAGATGCCGCCGGGAATTATCTGAGTATCACGGGTGTCACTGTTACCTGAGTCGCCAGTGTCAAAGCCTACTTGTTTGTGCACCCCAGCCAAAGTATCTTGAAACTAAACTATCTTGAAATATAACGGATCAGGACACAGGGGAGAATAATGGACTGGGGCATACATTTACCGCAATTGGGCAACCAAGTCAGTCGTGAAAGCCTGAAGGGTTTTGCACAACGGCTCGATACGCTGGGTATTCATTCCGGCTGGGTCAGTGATCATGTTTGCTGGCCGGCCGAATTTGAACCTAAATACCCGTATACCGATGATGGTAGTTTCCCGGCACCGAATGATATGGCTTGGTTAGACCCCCTTGGCACGCTGTTATTCGTATCTGCCTGTACTGAGAATCTGAAGCTGGGTACAACGGTACTGATTCTTCCTTATCGCCTGCCTGTAGTCACAGCAAAACAGTTAGCAACACTGGATGTTCTATCCAATGGTCGATTGATACTGGGTGCCGGTATCGGCTGGATGAAGGAGGAAGCAGAAGTTCTTGGCATGCCGTTTGATAACCGGGGTAAAAGGAGTAACGAACAGTTGGAAATTTTTCTGTCATTGTTTACTGATGAGGAACCTGAATTCTGGGGTGATTATTATCAGATCCCTAAAGTGAAGTTTGAACCCAAGCCTGTCCAAAATCCGATCCCTGTCTGGATCGGTGGTGATACCCCCATGGCGTTTCGCCGGGTGGCACGCTATGGCCAGGGTTTCCAGGCGGCGTTTCAGCCGTTGAGTCGGATCAGGGAAGAAATTGATGAAATCAGGCAGTGCTGCGAAAATATTGGGCGCGATCCAGTAGAATTAACCTTTTCTGTGCGCATGTACCTCGATCCCATGGGCATCATGGAGAAGGAGAAATCGCTTACAGGCACCCCGGAGCAAATGCAGGTCACCGTGGCGCAGATGGCATCAATTGGAGTCTCTCATATTCTTCTCGATCCAGTCGCTCCGGGAGGCATTCGCGGGCGACTGGAGGCGGTTGAAACCTTTATGGAAATAATGGCTGGCTGAGCGGTTTCTGTTTTGCTGATAGTTTGAACTGCGTTCGGATTAAAGCGAACGTTGAGTGGAAATAAAGAGAATGCCGGTATCAGGTAAGCCAAAGAATTATTCTTTGAATGGGGAAGCCTTGACATGGTGGCCCATTGCCTTGCGGCAATACACAAAGCTGCCGATGATCAGAGGCAGCACGGCGAAGGTCAGTAGTGTTGATTCATCCTGGAATAGCAGGAAATCATAAGCACCATGCAAAAGCACCGCGATGGCCAGCCCTTGCAGGCGAGTGATCCATTTCCCTGCTTGTTGCTGAAACTTTGCTTTCCCTACAAAATAACCCATGAAAATGCCAAAGGCAGCATGCATTGGGACCGCGGTGAACATTCGAGCCACTGCTGTACCGATACCACCCTCTGCAACATAGAAAATATTTTCCAGGGTAGCAAAACCAAGACTGATCATCACCGCGTAAACGATTCCATCGAAAGGCTCGTTGAAAGCAGGTTTTCTGTAGGCGTATAGAACCAGAACCAGATATTTAACCCATTCTTCGAAAAACCCAACAATAACGAATGCCGCAATGAAGGCAGACGAAAGATCTGTATCGGTTTCCGGATCCAAAAAATGGCTATCTAAAAAAATGGATTCGGCAATTGCTGCCGGTATACAGGTAAGGGCGCCCAGGGTAAAACATTTCAGTAGCAATACTACTGGTTCCTTTTCATGCTTGTCGCGCCAATAAACGTATAGTGCAATTGCCAGACCGGGCGCCAGAGCGAGTAGAAAAAGTATGATGGGTCGACTCTCCTGAATTTTTTCAATAATAGCAACTATCTCGCTCGGAACCTGGAAAGCGATCAGGTTGACAGCAACGAGATCAGGGCCCTTCAATGAATTGAAAGAGGCGGTAAAGGAGAGTAATGGCCACTTTAATACCCCTTTCAGGAGGCCGTGTTTTAACAGCCTGGTTGCACGATCCTATGCTAGCCGCTGAGCTGGACTACCTGGATAGGTCAATTTTGAGGGCAGTGCCATAAATAGGTATGGCTTGCGTAGAAATGACATAGGTTCTAACCTTAGTTCGAGACTATCGTTTGCTAAGGTTTTCAGCTCGCCTGAATGCAGGCCAGTTCGAAGCTAAGGTTAGGGTATCGAAAACACGCTGTGATTGATCTGGGAGATCTTGTTGTGATCCTACCCTGGGGACACCTGCATCACTTTAGCCGGTGAAAGTACAATAAATATTTTAAGGTGCAGTTGAGGGAAATTATGGATTGGCGGCTGCTAATCAAGGGGAGGTTGTTATGCGAGTGATCGGTCTGAGTTTTCTGCTGGTACTGGGGTTTTCTGCCGCTGCCGAACAGACCACGGTGTTGCGCTGTGAGGCAATGATAGATGTCACCAAGGGTATTGTACTGGAACATCAGTTGATCACCGTGGTTGATCGGAAAATCTCAACCATAAACGCCTACAGTCCCAGTGTGGATGATCCCGAAGCAGTCAATCTCCAAGGGATGACCTGCATGCCTGGTCTGATGGATATGCACGTGCACTTGCTGTCAGAAACGGGCCCTGAAAACTATGCTAATCAATTCAGGTTGGACCCTGCAGATTATGCCTTTGCATCGGTCAAATTCGCGCAGCGAACGCTAATGGCTGGGTTTACATTGGTACGCGATTTGGGTAGTTCTGATAATCTTGCCATCAGTCTGCGCAATGCAATTGCCCGGGGTGACATCACCGGGCCCAGAGTACTTGCTGCAGGCAAAAGCCTAGCTACAACCGGGGGCCATGCTGATCCAACTAACGGCCGTAACAGAATTTTGCGTGGTGATCCTGGCCCGGCAGAGGGTGTTGTTAACGGTGTTAGTGACGCCGCCAAGGCGGTTCGTCAACGGTATAAAGACGGTGCTGACCTGATCAAAATTACGGCTACAGGCGGGGTCCTCAGTCAGGCTAAAAGCGGTCAGAACCCACAGTTCCAGTTTGATGAGCTTGA
>NZUN01000061.1 GCA_002697205.1 Gammaproteobacteria bacterium | reverse complement strand
GGTCTACCCAAAACTCGGTCTGGCAAAATTATGCGACGGATATTGAGGAAAATTGCTGAAAACGAACTGTCTAACCTTGGCGACACCAGCACGCTTGCTGACCCAAGCGTTGTTGACGACCTGATTCAAAATAGCCCCGTCGCCGGTACATGACTGTGAGAAACCAGTATCGAAGGCAATAACGCCTTCGATACTGTTACTATGGCAATCCCCTAGCTAGCGGGTTTTGTTTCAGCTTCTGTTTCAGCTTCTACTTCTGTTTCTGTTTCTGTTTCTGTTTCAGCTTCTACTTCTGTTTCTGTTTCTGTTTCAGCTTCTACTTCTGTTTCTGTTTCAGCTTCTGCTTCTGTTTCTGTTTCAGCTTCTGTTTCAGCTTCTGCTTCTGTTTCTGTTTCTGTTTCAGCTTCAGTTTCAGTTTCAGTTTCAGTTTCAGCTTCTGCAGTATCAGTCGAACCTTCTTCCGCTACCAGTTCAGCAATAGGTTCAGCAGCTGTTTCCGCGGCTTCAACCTCGACTGTCTCGCTCTGGGCATTTTCAGCTTCATCTGCAGGGACTTCCTTTATGGATAGCTTGATGCGACCACGTTCGGTATCAAGAACGATTACTTTCACTTCCTGACCTTCAGACAGATAGTCAGTCACCTTCTCGACGCGTTTGTTGGCTATCTGAGATATATGAACAAGACCATCTTTTCCGGGAAGGATATTAACAAAAGCACCAAAATCGGCAATCTTTACAACCTTGCCGACGTAAATCCGCCCGACTTCAGCATCGGCAACAATCGCCTCAATGGCATTCACCGCCGCATCTCGCGATTCAATTCCTTCCCCGAAAATGGTAATGGTTCCGTCATCCTCAATATCGATAGACGCACCCGTCTCTTCGGTGATACCTCGAATAGTTGCACCTCCCTTACCAATGACATCGCGGATCTTGTCAGATTCAACCTTCATGGTTACCATGGCAGGTGCGTTATCAGAAACAGTGTCCCTTGCCCGACCGATAACTTTATTCATTTCTCCAAGGATGTGCAGCCTGGCAGCCCGGGCCTGCTCCAGCGCGGTCTCCATGATCTGCTCTGTAATACCCTGGATCTTGATATCCATCTGTAGCGCTGTAACACCGGTTTCAGTCCCAGCTACTTTAAAATCCATGTCTCCCAGATGATCTTCATCTCCGAGAATGTCAGTGAGTACCGCAAAGTCCTCATCTTCTTTTACCAGGCCCATGGCAACACCAGCAACAGGTGCTTTAATCGGCACGCCAGCATCCATTAAAGCCAGGCTAGCACCACAGACCGAGGCCATCGATGAAGATCCGTTTGACTCTGTGATCTCCGATACTACACGGGTTGTGTAAGGCCATTCGTCCGAATCAGGTAATAATGCGGCAATACCCCGACGGGCTAAGCGTCCATGGCCAATTTCACGACGTTTCGGACCTCCCGAAAACCCAGTTTCTCCTACACTGTAATGAGGGAAATTATAATGAAGCATGAAACTATCTCGATACGACCCTTGCAGGGCATCAATGATAGCCGCGTCCCGCATGGATCCCAACGTAGTGGTAACCAGTGCTTGAGTTTCACCCCGGGTAAAAAGGGCAGAGCCATGGGCTCGATCTAGTAGACCCACTTCTACCTGGATTGCGCGAACCGTCTTAGTATCGCGACCATCGATTCGAGGTTCTCCAGCAATAACGGCCTGGCGAACTGTTTTCTTTTCAATACTACCAAACACTGCACTCACTTCATCTCTATCAGGACCCGCTTCAGCAACAAAACTACCTATGGCTTCTTCTCGGAGGACATCAAGTCGGTCCTGTCGCACTATTTTTTCGGTGATCTTGTAAGCATCAGCAATCTGTCCGGAAAACTGTTCGGAAACTGCTGAATTCAGTGCTTCATTCTGCGCTGGAAGCTGCCATTGCCATTGGTCGACACCAACTTCATCGCACAATTCTTTAATGGCTCTAACGACAACCTGCATCTCCTGGTGAGCAAACAAAACGGCACCCAGCATCTGGTCTTCGGTTAATTCCCTGGCTTCAGATTCAACCATTAATACCGCGGCTTCAGTACCTGCCACCACCATATCCAGATGAGAATCAGCCAAAGCCTCATACCCCGGGTTGAGCAGATAGCCGGCCTCGGTAAAGCCCACCCTTGCTGCTCCAATAGGGCCAGCAAAAGGCATCCCCGACAGGCTCAGTGCTGCCGATACGCCAATCAAAGCAGGGATATCAGGATCGACATCCTTTGGCGCAGAGACCACCTGACAGGTAACCTGAACTTCGTTCATAAATCCTTTCGGGAATAACGGACGAATGGGCCGATCAATTAGTCTTGAGGTCAGAGTTTCTTTCTCTGAAGGACGACCCTCACGTTTAAAGAAACCACCCGGTATCTTCCCGGCTGCATACGTTTTTTCTTCGTAGTTAACTGTTAACGGAAAGAAATCCTGCCCGGATTTCGCTTCTTTACGACCTACTACTGCTATCAAGACGGAGGCTTCAGCCATGGTGACTAAAACCGAAGCTGTCGCTTGACGGGCAATTCTTCCTGTCTCTATTACGACTTCCTGGTCGCCATACATAAACATTTTTCTAACTGGATTCACATTTTTCTCCAATAAAATAACTCGATTAGACTATCTTCGTAGACCCAACCGCTTAATAAGCTGAGAATATCTATCTGTACTCTTACTTCTTAAATAATTCAGCAGTTTCCTTCTTTGACTTACCATCCTCAGTAATCCAACACGAGAATGATGATCATGATTGTGTGCTTGAAAATGCTCTTGCAATTTTTCAATATTGGCTGTTAATAATGCCACCTGCACCTCCGGCGAACCTGTATCCTGTTCAGACGTTTGAAAATCCTTAACGATCGCCGATTTTTCTTCGTTTGATAAAGCCATCCTGGCCTCCCTAATATGCTTGCCTTATCCAGGCAATATTTATGTTAATAGGCACGTCCGCGCATATTTGCAGACACCCTACTCCTTTTGTGTCGCGACTAATCTTCGCGGCGCAATTCTACCATCATCGAGTATCTCTCCCACACCGATGAAATTACTATCGTCCTCTACTTCAGAAAAAAGACTAACCCAGCCCGACACAGGCGAATTCGGAACCTGTACCGGCTGTCCCTGCATCAAATACGATGCTGTTAGTTCTGAAAGAACTGACCGGGGCCAGTCGCTTACGGCCGCACTGACAGAAAGTAGCGCCTGGTCCATCACCGCTTGGGCCTGTTCCTTAAAACCGGTCACTTCAGCCATGGTGAGACTATCATCAATCTCAAAAGGACCTGCCCTCAATCTGCGTAAAGCTGCCACATGTGCGCCGCAACCTAAATCTTCCCCTATATCCTGCGCCAGAGTTCTGACATAGGTTCCCTTGCTGCAATCGATGTCTAAAACCAGTACATTTTCATCAAATTCCATCAACTGCAAACTTGCAATTCTAATTTTCCTAGCTTTTCGTTCTACTTCTATGCCCTGCCTTGCTAATTTATAAAGTGGCTGGCCATTTTGTTTAATCGCTGAGAACATGGAAGGAATCTGTTCAATCTCCCCAATATATTTAGAGAGAACGAACTCAACGTCATCCCGAGTTCTCCTTGCCACAGGTCGAGTCCAGGTTATCTCACCCTCTGAATCTCCTGTCGTTGTACTGACGCCTAACTGCAATGTCGCCAGATAGCGCTTATCCGCTTCGAGAAGGTATCTGGAAAATTTGGTTGCTTCTCCAAAACAGATTGGCAGAACACCTGTAGCAATCGGATCAAGACTGCCGGTATGGCCAGCTTTTTCAGCACCATAAAGACGCTTGACCTGTTGCAGCGCGCCATTTGACGTTATTCCCTGAGGTTTGTCCAGCAATAATATACCATTAACCGGGCGGCCCTTCCTTTTAACCCTAGATTTCGTCATCAGCCGCTTCAGTCAGCCCCTTACTTGAAGCCGCTTTGATCGCAGCCGATATTCGGGCACCATCCACCAACGACTTATCGTAATGAAATCTCAACTTGGGGGTTATCCTGGTATTCAGCATGCTAGCTAATTGTTTTCGAAGATAACTGGCCGAATTATTAAGCAATAGTTCAGTCTGCTTATCTTTAGAGTCAGGAAATACAGTGAAGTAAACGTCAGCAAAAGCCAGATCGCGGGATACTTTCGCTTCGTTGATAGTCACCATCCCTAATCTTGGATCTTTCAACTCTCTTTGTACCAACACAGCTAAATTCTTCTGAATATGATCTGCAACGCGATCAGTCCTATTGAAATTAGCTTTCATCTCTTCTTACTCTGGCGGGTCAAAGCTGCCTGGCTACTTCCTTGATATCAAAGACTTCAATCTGATCCTTGACTTGCACATCATTGTAATTCTTAACACCAATACCACATTCGGTTCCGCTTCGAACGGTGTTAACTTCTTCCTTAAAATGCCGCAATGATTCTAATTCGCCTTCAAATATAACAATATTTTCACGCAAAACTCTGATTTTCTTATGCCTCTCTATGGCGCCTTCCATTACCATGCAACCCGCTATAGAGCCGAATTTCTTACTGTCAAATACATCCTTGACTTCAGCAATACCAATAATGTCCTCCCTGATTTCAGGGTCCAGCATACCACTCAGAGCCGCTTTGACATCGTCAACAAGATCATAGATTACTTTGTAATAACGCAGATCAATTCCTTCAGCTTCGACTATCTTCTTGGCTGAATTCTCTGCCCGGACATTAAAACCAAATACCACCGCCTCGGAGGTAATAGCATAGTTAACGTCTGAATCAGAGATACCACCGACACCAGAAAAAACAACATTAACCTTAACCTCATCATTACCCAGCTCAGATAGCGCGGAAACAATTGCTTCCAAAGAACCTCTAACATCTGCCTTAACAACAATGTTTAACGCTTTAACCTCTGCTTCGCCGAAACTTGCCAATAAGTTGTCCAGAGAAACCACGGGTGTAGAGAGCCGTTGTGCGTTGACTTTACTGCGGCGAAACTGGGCCACTTCTCTGGCTGTCTTTTCGTCTTTTGTGACCGTGAAAGTATCCCCTGCCGCTGGAGTACCATCCAATCCCAACAGAGATACAGGTGTTGCTGGACCTGCCTTATTCACCTTCTTGCCATGCTCATCGTTAATCGCTCGTGCGCGGCCATAGTTTTCGCCGGCAACAACAACGTCTCCCTGCTCGAGCGTACCATTTTGAATCAACAGCGTNGCNACTGCGCCACGACCTTTTTCAAGACGTGACTCAATTATAATACCTTGGGCAGTGCCTTCAATGTGAGCATTGAGTTCCAACAATTCAGCTTGTAACAAAACGGCTTCCAGNAGTGCGTCAATACCTTCACCAGTCATTGCTGAGACAGGAATNAACTGGGTATCACCGCCCCAATCTTCAGGAATAACCTCTTTTGCCGCTAGTTCGGATTTAACTNTTTCCTGATCTGCTCCTTCCAGGTCTATTTTATTAATNGCTACAACAATGGGTACGCCGGCAGANCGAGCATGAGTAACAGCTTCTTCGGTCTGCGGCATGACACCGTCATCGGCGGCCACCACAAGAATGACAATATCCGTACAATCTGCACCTCTTGCACGCATAGCCGTAAACGCAGCGTGGCCTGGGGTATCAATAAAACAGATTTCACCATGATCGGTGTGAACCCGATAGGCACCGATATGCTGTGTAATGCCGCCTGCTTCACCACTTGCTACCTGCGCTTTACGTATATGGTCTAAAAGAGATGTCTTGCCATGATCAACATGCCCCATCACCGTTACTATCGGCGCCCTTGGCTGAGCTTNAGTTTTGTANACAATGGTTTCGGTTAGCGTATTTTCAATATCATCAGCATCAATGACTTTCACTGTATGNCCATATTCCTCTACCACAAGCTTAGCGGTTTCCTGATCAATNGATTCATTTATATTGACCATGAGGTCCAAACTCATCAAATATTTAATAACGTCACGAGCCTTTACAGAGATGCGCTGCGACAGTTGTTGCACAGTGATTGATTCACCTAGTTCTACTTCACGAGCCTGATGTTCAGTTGGCGCACTAAACTGATGCTGGCGCCCTNCTTTTGGAGATGCCGCCCGTTTACTTCTTGCGCCGCCGGATAGTCCAAGTGTTGTTGGTGCGNGCTCATCCNCTGTTTCAGGCGTTANAAGGATTTCTTCAACCTCTTCACTGAGTAATTCTTCAACACGTTTTTTCCGATTACCATGTTTGGCTTTCTTCTGCTGAAGGTCTTCTACATCAAGATCACTGCGGTCACGCTTATCTTTACGCGAACTCGGTTTGTCTTCTGCTTCTTTGTCCGNTTCTGCTTTTAGNGCTTTAGCTTTTGCCGTTCCAGCCTTCTTGGTTTTTTCTAGTTTTTCTGCAGCTTCCTTCACCTTAAGTTCTGCTTCTTTTTCGAGGGCTTCCTGGCGGCGTTTTTCTNCTTCTAGTTCAGCCTCAGCATGGGCCGCTTTGCGAATTGNTTCAGCATCAGGAATGACTTCAGCAACCGCTGCGGTACTGTCANGGGAAGGTGCTTCGATATCTTCTNCGGCAGGGGCCTGGTCATCCCGACGAACGTAGGTTCGCTTCTTCCTCACCTCTACATTNACGGTTCTACCACGACCAGCACTTCCTCCGGCTTTAATAGTACTAACCGTACGACGCTTCAAAGTGATTTTCTTGGGACCTTCCCCAGTTTCACCGTGACTGCGTTTAAGATGAGAGAGCAATTTTTCCTTCTCGGTTTCAGTCACCGAATCGCTTTCTGCCTTATGAGGCAAATCTGCTTCATTCATCTGCTGCAATAAACGGTCAACCGGCGTACCCACTGTTTCAGCCAACTGTTTTACCGTCGTCTCAGCCATCTTTTATTCCTTATCGGTTAAGCCTAAATCGAATCGAGCCCAACTCGCTTCCTGCAATCTCTCATTCAAACCACGGTGCTCTTGCAGTCATNATAATTTCCCCTGCAAAGGCTTCCGTCATATCTTCTATATCAATCAAATCATCTATCGCCTGCTCAGCAAGATCTTCCATGGAGATAATCCCAATGGCGGCCAGTTGATAAGCCAAACGAGTATTCATGCCTTCCATGGCNAACAGGTCTTCTGCTGGTTCTGCATCGCTTCGATTTGCCTCATCAGCTAATTCCAGAGTTGTCAGCGCATTTTTNGCCCGGGTTCGCAGTTCCTCAACAATGTCGATATCGAAACCTTCTATATCAACCATCTCGTCAATAGGAACATAAGCTATTTCTTCGAGNGAACTAAACCCTTCTTCGACCAGAACGATAGCCACATCTTCATCAACATCTAGTTTGTCCATGAATTCAGTAACAACCGCACCAGACTCCTGCTCTTGCTTTTCTGATGCTTCTTCTTCGGTCATGATATTCAAAACCCAGCCTGTTAATTCGCTAGCCAGTTTCACGTTTTGACCGCCTCGGCCAATTGCCTGNGCGAGGTTATCCTCTGATACAGCAATGTCCATGCTGTGGGTTTCTTCATCTACAACAATCGAGACAACCTCTGCCGGCGCCATCGCGTTTATAGCTAACTGGGCTATATTGTCATCCCATAAAACGATGTCAATTCGCTCGTTGCCTAATTCGCCTGAGACCGCCTGGACCCTGGANCCTCGCATCCCAACGCATGCCCCAACTGGATCAATTCTTCCATCATTGGTTTTCACAGCAATTTTGGCACGGGAACCCGGATCTCTAGCTGATGCCAGGATTTCAATGATGCCATCAGACACTTCAGGCACCTCTATCTTAAACANCTCGNTTAAAACCTCTNCAGATGTACGAGTCATTGCCAANTGAGGACCTCGAGCTTCTGGCCTGACTTCCTTTAACAGCGCGCGCAATCGATCACCAATACGAAAAGTCTCACGGGGTATCCACTCTTCGCGCGGCAGTATTGCTTCCGCATTATTGCCCAAATCAATGATAACCGCTTCACGAGTGACTTTCTTGACCTGACCATTCAGTAACTCGCCAATTTTCGGGCGATAAGCGTCAACAACCTGGGCTCGCTCTGCTTCCCTTACCTTCTGAACAATGACCTGCTTCGCTGTTTGTGCGGCAATCCTACCAAACTCAACTGATTCAATGGGGATCTCAAAAATGTCACCGCCTCCCAGGCCTGCCTGTCGATCTTGCGCTTGAAGAATTGACAGCTGAGCCCCAGGAAACTCCAGCTCTTCATCATCGGCCATCACTGTCCAACGTTGAAATGAATCATACAGTCCTGTGGTCCTATCAATTGCGACTCTTATGTCTACTTCTTCCGAATATCGTCTTTTTGTCGCGGTCGCAAGAGCCACTTCCAGAGCCTCAAATATGATTTCTTCTGAAACACCTTTCTCATTCGAAACAGATTCGACTACCAATAGAATTTCTTTGCTCATTACAATGTCTCTAAGTCATTTCCTCGCCAAACCCCTACTCTGTTTCGACGATAATATTTGCTCTTTCAATCCCTTCCACAGGGAGTAAAAACTCTTCTTCATCTATCCGCAAAACGACCTGCTCGTCTTCAAGGCCACACAATCGTCCTCTAAAGCGACGTCTGCCCTCGAACGGGACTCGCAAGCTCAATTTAATCATGGCACCTTTAAAAAGCTCATAGTGCTCAGCTTTAAACAAACGCCGGTCCATACCCGGTGATGAAACCTCAAGGGTATATTCACCTGCTATCAAATCTTCAACATCCAGTAGACTACTGACCTGCCGACTTACTTTCACACAATCCTCAATACTTATGCCTTCCTCGGAGTCAATATACACCTTCAATAACGACCGTCTTCCCTGAGAGACCTGCTCCACGCCCCAAAGAACGCAATTCATTTCTTTCGCAACAGGCCCGATCAGTTTTTCTAACCTCGTCTCCGCCACAATTTCAACATTCTCCTAAAAAATTAGGATTATTTCCTATCCCAAACTGTGAAATATTTTTTATCCTAAAAAATTAGGATTATTTCCTATCCCAAACCG
>NZUN01000060.1 GCA_002697205.1 Gammaproteobacteria bacterium | reverse complement strand
ACCGACCACGCCATGCAGATTGTCATCGGTCTGCGAGGTGTCCTCGATCTTGATAAAGGCGGCGATTTAGCAAAACAGCTATACGAAACGTACACGTCGATCGCAGCGTCTCTTTTCAAGGCAATCGGTAATAAAGATCTGGTTGCCATAGAAAAACTCTACCTGGCAATGTCAGAACTCAAAGAAGGTTGGCTGGCTGTCAATTAATCATTTAACGTCTCGGACCATTAAAAATGGTCGCTCGAGATAGTAAAATAATCTGCATGAGGTAGCGCCTGAAAAGGTATACATCCCACATCTGAAGCCTGGATGTGGACTATCATCCTTGGCCCAGTAGTTCTCTACTAATATCCCAGGAAAGACATTCGGATTTACTGCGGGCTTAGAGCAACCGTCAAGCCTCAAGCTACTCAACTCTCCCAGACTTGGTAAGCGCCAACGAGTTCCAGACTTCTCATTAATTTCTGAAATAGCAGCAACTGAGTCAGTCCATGTCAAAGTCATTGGCTCGCCGGTACATTTATTGTTTCTATAACGTTGCCCCACAGAACATTGATACCACTCGATTTGATTCTTGGTATCAAGAGCTAATCCCCTTCCTTTTAACTCAAAATGTTGTACATCAGACTTATCTATAACCTCAGAACAGCTTACAGATGGTTGCCTCCCGCACGATTGGATCAGCAAACATAAGATTAGTATTAACATTTTTAGTGGCATGATCAGCGTCTCCCAACATTGCTCCAATTCTAGATTAGGAGAAATATGGTTTAAGAGAAAGCAAATTTGACCGATTGTTAATCGTACCAGTTAAAGTAAACTGCGTCTTTTGACATCTGGAGTATTTATTCATGGATATAGCCACACTAGTTGGAATGCTCGGAGCCTTCGGATTAATTATATGGGCAATGGACGGCGCGGCAGGTATTGGTGCGTTTTGGGATGTCACTTCCGTGACCATCGTACTCGGTGGTTCTCTTGCCGTTCTACTCATGAGATCTACGCTTCCCGAGTTTATCAATGCTTGGGCTAAGGTCTTTCTCAAAACAATACTGAATAAGAATGAGGATCCTGGGGAATTAATAGAACAGATTGTCGAGATGGCGAATATTTCTCGACGAGATGGCGCTATAGCACTTGAAGGGCAGATGGGTGAAATCCAAAATCCTTACCTCCAACAGGGCATCAGCATGGTGGTGGACGGTACCGATGAATCTGTTATTGAAAGCTCACTAACAAACGATGTCGAGCTTATGGCTCATCGCCATGCCGAGGCTTCCGCTGTTTTCAAATCCTGGGCAGACATTGCGCCTGCCATGGGCATGATAGGAACACTTGTGGGATTGGTAGGTATGCTCCAAAACATGAGTGACCCAAAGGCGATTGGGCCAGCAATGGCTATTGCTCTCTTGACCACCCTGTACGGTGCCTTTCTGGCGAACGTAGTCGCAAAGCCAATCGCAGAAAAACTCGATAACTATTCAGCAAATGAACAAAATAACTGTGGTCTGATTATTGAGGGCGTCATTGAGATTAGGCGTGGCACGATGAATCCACGAGTCCTTAGTGATCTTCTCAAGAGCCGATTAAGTCCTGGAGATAGAGCGAAATTAGCGGCCACTTAGGTTTCATTAAACTATGAGCGAATCTACTGACGAAACTTTAGAGGAACCCATCGAAGGGGAACCCGTTGAGGACATAACCGAGCCCTCGGATCCCCCACCGAAAAAAGAAAAACAGCCCCCATGCCCTGAGTGCCCTGCTGGAGCTCCTCCCTGGATGGCTACTTTTGCCGATATGGCTACACTTCTGATGGCGTTTTTTGTACTGATTCTATCTTTTGCAAACGTTAACGTGCCTAAATTTGAACAGATCAGCGGCTCGTTGGCAGTAGCCTTCGGCGTAAAACGGGTCGTTCCGATGATCAGCATCCCTAAAGGCGAAACCCTTCTAAAAACTGAGTTCACACCAGCAGATGCGGAAGCATCAGTCATTCCAAATAAAAGCCAGCAAGTAAACGACCCTACAAAAGACCACATTAAACAAATGACGGAGGAAAATGAGGCTTCATTCGACACAGAACAAGACTTCCTAAGCGTAAAAGAGGTTTTAGCAGATGAAATAGAAGCCGGCCAGGTTAGCGTCAAATTAGAAGGAGAAGAAATAACCGTCGAACTCCTATCACCTAACAATACCGCCAGCAATGCTGAATCAGGCCAATCTCTTGGTGGAAAGGTCCCCCAAGAGGTTTTAGAAATAGCCAAGAAGATCGTTGATGTTCAGTCTGGCATGCCGACGCCCATTACGGTTAAAAGACCAATTGAGGGTGACAAAAATGCCGAAGGAAGATCTGATGAAACTGACGATCGATTAAAGGTTATTAGAACAGCTTTGAGCTCAGAAATTGGCTCAGGCCTTGCGGAAGTCGAACGAGTTGGAAATAAGATCATCATCAGACTCGGCCAGCAAGACAGTTTTTCTTCTGGAAGCGCCGAGCTCCAGCAAGCTTTTCAACCAACATTGCAGAGAGTCGGTTCTGCGATTAAAGACGTGGGCGGTATAATCCGCGTCGAGGGACACACGGACAATGTTCCAATCGGATTTAGTGATAGATTTCGATCAAACTGGGATCTATCCTCAGCCCGTTCTGCATCAGTGGCTAATTATATTCTTGCTAGCACTGAACTAGAACCTGGAAGACTGTCTATTTCAGGATTTGCAGACAGTAAGCCAATTGCATCCAACGATACCACCGAAGGTCGAGCAAAAAACCGAAGGATTGAGGTGATAGTCGATGGCTGAAGAAGACCAAAATGAAGAGGTGCTTGAGGAGGAAGATCTAACACCACCGCCACCTAAAAAGGAAAAACCTCACAAATGCCCTGAATGCCCATCGATGGCACCTGCCTGGATGGCAACTTTTGCGGACATGGCGACTCTCTTGATGGCTTTTTTCGTATTGATCCTGTCGTTTACTGAATCTGATAAACCGTCTATTTACAAGGTCATCTCGGGTTCGCGGGCTGATTCAATGGGAGTCCAAAGAGAAGTCCCTTCAGTAGAACCTCCAATTGCTGAAAACATGGTCGCCAAAGATTTTAAGACCGCAAAAGTTCAGCCCTCTATCATTGTTAATGTTGAGGAAGAAACAACGGATCGCGAGCCCCAAGACGTTGAATTAAAATCAACTGACGACCCTGCAAATAAAGACAATAATTCGGATCTCGAAACGCTCAAGCAAGCACTGAAAAAAGAAATAGCTAAGGGGAAAGTCGAAATCAAATCCGAGGATGGGAAAATCTTGGTCAATGTAAAGGAGGATCAAGATAGCCTCAATGAATCAGAAAGGGAGAATGATAGAACCGAAGGACAGATTGATCAGGAGACTTTAGATCTGTACGCAAAAATTGCTGAAACTCAATCGTATATCGCAGCTGAGGTAGAGGTCACCTTTGATTCGGGAAATTCGGAAGAAGACAAACTTAAGGAGAAAGAGAAAGACGACAAAATAGAAGACCAATTGAGAAAAGTGAAAGCGGATCTCAAATCCGCTATCAATCAAGGTCTTGCGAATGTCGAACGAATTGGAGATCAAATCTTGATCCAATTGTCCTCCCAAGGTTCCTTCAGATCAGGCTTTGCTGAGTTGAGGCCAGACTTTTTACCTACACTATCTCAGGTAGCGCAGACACTTGATGGTTCTAACGCCAATGTAACAGTCTCTGGCCATACCGATAATATTCCCATAGCGTTCAGCGAGCGGTTTGAATCTAATTGGGATCTTTCAGCAGCTCGCGCAGCCGCTGTAGCCGACTTTTTTATGGATGCTGGTCGCGTTACGGAAGACAGAATCAACGTTCTTGGTTTTGCCGATACTAAACCAATCGCATCTAATGATAACCCGACTGGACGTGCCCAAAACCGAAGAATCGAAATACTGGTCGATAACTAAAAAGCGGCTGAACTCAGAATTTGGATTAATGGCTCTGGTCTCGGTGACCCTGTCCTCCTCGATTACCTATAAGTTATTTGGTCTTTCATTTTTTGATAGGCAGTTATTGGATAGAGGCGTAGACCTGAGGCGAGGGCGAGAATATATCCATATGACACAAATATACGTGGGCGAAATAGAGAGTAGCGACTACCTAAGTTTCTCCCCAGAGACAGATTCTGACTCAATTTTGAAGTCTTTAAAGGCTCACCAGATGACAGAAGCTTATATTATCGACGATCAACAAAATTTGATTGGGAAGTTATCGATTCATGATCTTCTGGGGGACGCAAATTATCTTGATAGCCTAGACCGAGAGCCACTGAACCTCACCATCACCCAGCCCCTTACTGAAGCCTTGGAGGTGGCCTCAGAATTTGTTGGCGAAAGTATCCCTATACTCGAAGGCGAGAAATTAAGAGGCGCAATTAATGAAGGCGATCTATTCAAGAAGATTCTCGATATCGAGGATTCCTTAAGATCTGATCAGCCCGCCAACACCTAACATTGAGGATCATAAAAATAAATGAGCAGACGACTAACACTCAGCGGCATAATTTTCTCCTGGCTTATGCTATCGATTCCAATTGTTTACGCAGAGGCTTTTGTGGCAGGACTAAACGCGATTGATAGGCAACACTATTCAACGGCGTTTAGAGCATTTAAACCATTGGCGGAACAGGGCATCGCTGAGGCTCAAAACAATATTGGCTTCCTATACGAAAAAGGCTTTGGGGTAAAACGAAACTACGCCACGGCAATCAGTTGGTACACACGCTCAGCAAACCAAAGCCTCCCAGAAGCGCAACATAATCTTGGTATGCTCAACTACCAGGGATATGGCGTCGAACAAAATATGACGATCGCAAAACGCTGGTTTACCAAGGCTTCAGATCAAAACCTAGGCCCTTCTCACTATATGTTAGGTTTAATCTACTACGAAGGAAACGATACCCAGAAGAACCCTATAAGAGCACGTGTGCATTTCCAAAAGGCTGCTGTGCTAGGGGATATCAATGGACAATTCATGTTTGCCTACCTGCTCGCATCCGGCGAGGGGAAAAAAGAAGAAAAGAATACGTTTTCTGATTTTGGCTCAATGTTTAGTTTCGACAGTAATATTGAACTTAAGACAGCACTCTTGTGGGCAAGAGTTGCCTCACTAAATGGTTACACAGAGGCTGAAAATTTAGCTGAGTTCATTAAATTCCAGATTGACGATAATGTTATCTTGGAAATCGAAGAATTAGCTGAGCAATGCTTACAATCGGAATATCGGAACTGTTCTGTTGGTTAAAACCCTAAAGAAAATCTCTAAATTACCGATTTAAACTCTGAAGGAATCCGGTTTCTTGACTATGCACTATATAAGTAAAATAAAAACTGACATTGAGAAGTTCGGATCAGAAAACAACCAGGAAATGGAGTTCTTCTTTCAGTCTCTGAGACACAGTTTGAAAACCGCTCTAAAGCAAGCCAGAAACCTTAACCTTACAAGATGCACACCCTCGACTAAACATTCTATAAATCTATCTCGGCTTCTGTATAGGAATTTATCATCTGTTCCTGTCCCCAGCATTATCAGTCATCTGGATGATCTGTTTGCTTATATCGAGGAAACTCTTCAGGGCAACTTAAAACTCCCAATTACAGAAGACTTTGAAGAGCTAATCGTGCTCGTTGAGGAACTAGAAAAAGCCGTCAAGACCTTGTTGAAGCCAATCGAAAACATNAGACCNTATTCCAACGGTTATATCGATGACCGNCCTGCNAACGCTTTAAAGNNGACACTCTACTAGAGGTATTCAAAAAGAGAGAGCTGCGCAATCTTAGCGAAGCTAGCCTGCGTCGCCTCTAGCCTAACNATCTCAGCATTGAATTGTGTNACGGCTTNAGCATAATCAAGATCTCTNTCCATCGAGAGCAATTCATTGATTCGTAGTCGGATTGAAGAGTTTATATCAAGCTGTCGCTCCAGGTTATTAAGACTCGAACCCACCTGACCAACATTGATCGAAAGCCTCTCTTGCAAAGAGCTTAATTCACTTACAGATCTTCCAATCTCGCCGCGCTTATTTTCTGAAAGAGCAGATACTAGGTCACCTAGTACATCAAAGAAACCAACACTTTGAATCTCAGACCCGCTTAAAGTAACCGTAAGAGGATTAGAATCTGGCGAAGACGCTGTNACCGGAACTCCGNTACTCGCATTAGAATTTGTACCTGACAANGTAATGNTATAACTTACGGCGGTTATAGCGGCGTCGTTTACAACACCAGCTGCTAGAGCTGGAACAAAAGTTATATCATTTCCAGCGACATTAGNGACNTAATGTGCTGGAGAGCCTGTCTCTCCAGCTATGGTAAATGAATTTCCATTAGCCAGCCCGTGATTCGCATCCAATGTAAGAACCGTATGACCAGCGGCAATCTNAGCATCATTCACCAGTATCCCCGCAGCACCAGCTACTACAGCTTGAGCTGTGCCGGATATTCCAGAAGATTCAAGCGATTGCTGAATAGCAGACCTGATNGCCTCAGTTGAATCATTGGCAGATATAGAAAACTCGATAACTGCAGACCCAACTTTAAAATTANACTTACCGACACCACTTANCCCAGCTAGAGTAAAAGTTTGNTCCTGTCTGGGCGCAGTCTGAAATATTGTCGTGCCATCCCTGTTTTTCGTTAATGATCTTGTATTGCTAATTGCAATACTAGTTTCTCTATTGTCCCCTTGATAATTTACCTTGCCAGTGACGTTGCTCTTAACAAAAGCTTCTATATCAGTCTTACCGCCACCAAAAATAAAGTTACCTTCNACATCCCTCGTATTNGCGATTGATATAATCTCATCCCTCAAACTGNTTATCTCCACNGCAATAATNTCTCGGTCCNCTNCNGACAAGGTATCGTTCGCNGCCTGGATAGCCAATTCTTTGATTCTAATTANAATGTCACTAGCCGAACTCAATACGGTTTCTTCAAGGCCNTATCGATCTTGTAAATATGCAGCATTACGATCAAAAGAATCTAGNTTCCTAACTTGNGACTCCAACATCTCGATATTACGCAATTTACTGGTGTCATCACTTGGCCGAACTAAACTTTTTCCAGTNGCAATCTGTTCACGAGTCTTTGCAACATCACTNTGAGCAGTCTGTATATTNTGCAACGATTTGTTATACAAATAGGAACTTGAAATTTTCATGGCTTACCTCATATCCTGAGTAGTGCATCAAACATTTGGTTTGCTGTTTGCATTAATCTTGCAGAAGCCTGGTAAGCCTGTTGATACCTAATNAANTTGGCAGCCTCCTCGTCCAAGTTCACCCCAGATCTCTNATCCTTTGCNTGTACCGCCTGATCATAGACAATTTCNAGAGCCTGTTTAGCAACTTCAGCTTGTCTCGATGTGTTACCAGCGGACGTTAATATAGAAAGGTATCCTTCATGGAAATTTTGGCTAGCACCAAAAATCTTTTTTGCTTCTAGNGAGGTCAATCTAATCGCATTTTCGTTACTTCCGACGCCGCTCTGATTTCCATCTACGATAAACTTATCGCCCTTNTTAGGTTCACCTTCNATCTGCAATTTCATCGACTGNTATTCCAAATCTTGCCCAGACAAATAATCACGTGTGGCCAAAACTGTTCCNGTAGCTACGTCTTTAATTTGATANTGGGAATCACTAATAAANTCAAAATGCGTAATTCTATTTCTCAACTCCAATGGATCTACNTCACCTNNNGAATATTCNGCGGTTAAAGTGGCAGATGCATTAGTTGCTCCCGTNACAAACAAAATAAGATCCTCNGACAAGATATCATCTATGTAGAGAGAACTTGAAAANCCTANAGCTGCNAGATCTGANCTAGTCCCTTGNCTCGTAAGNGTTAAGGCAACTTCNTTTTGGCTACTATNCGCACTGGNTCTGTTCGCTTCTATTTTTANTGCTGCTCTGACTTCTCCCGCNAGACTCTTGAATACACTNGAAGGAGAATTCAAAGTAATACTGGAGGCTTCGTTNCCGACAGTATTTTGCANCCTGAGAGAATTATTTACCCCTATAATCGCTTCAACATTCGTTCCGCTGGTTGATTGATTAATCGCATTCGCTAAATCAACTAATGANCTCATAGAAGANGGNAGATTTATAGCAGATCCGTTAATTGAGAGTGAACTTGCGTTGAGATCTATATCTTGTNANGANATNTCTATAACATTTTCAGCCNTTGCGACTAAATCTAAACCATGGGTTGAAATGTTTGTATTCAACCAACTAACTACTGCGGCTGAGGTTAGCGACGTATTNTTTGCTAACGGCAATGCGGTCAACGCCTTACCATTTAGCTTAAGATCACCCTGATCTACAATATTAACGGAGGCCCCAGTTAGNTTACTTCTTTCAGGNAGAGAAATAGACTGNATAACTGCCTCTTGTTTTACAATTGCAACNCCTTNTTCATTCAATTCGGACAGAGATTGGCTAATAGCACCGATCCGCCAAGGCTTGCCNAAATANCCCTGATCAGCATTCAAATATTGAGCCGAGTAAGTTGCTCCTGCACCAAANCCATTATTCTCACTCAACATNAGGGAAAGCTGGCTAGNAGCGATACCTGTNGAACCAAATAGATGCTGCCCTTCGCGGGTGAATACCTGCATTTCTGCGTTCGCAGNATATTCCTTNGNTAAGGTCAGTGTAACGTTGCTAGTACCAGCNGGGATAGAAACCAGTGGCTCNAAGTTATTNGGNTTGACACTANTNGCNGCNGAAGGATTAAGATTATTAACCAANNTTTCTTCTATCCGNTTGACNANNGATGCCGGGACTGGTTGTGCATANTCCACAGTGGCGCGGGCCGAACCCGAATTCTCNGTACCAAAAGTCATTCCATATAAATCCCCAGCNGCCANCTTATTAGGGTCTGTCATAACGACTCGCATGCTTTCTGCAGCNGAGGATGAGGAACTTATGGTAATTCTATCGCCATCTTGAATTTCACCCGTAATCCCCAGGCGCAGCCCATTGATNGTCATTTGCCTGGAATTAGGACTAACGAATTTCAGACCGGAACTCTGATCATTAATCAGCCAACGATCGTTTTTTTTATCGAAGATCAATTCCAAACTGTGATTATTCTCAGATNTCTTTTCCATCACTTCGATGGAAACACCTANATTAGAGGCCGTNTTNTTTACATCTCTAGCAAAAACTANTGGCGTATCAAATANGGGTCCACCTTTATTTCCATATAAATCCATACCGCCAGATAGAACTAAATTNACTTCGTTCGAAACAGTTGTTGCTAACAAATTCAAATTANNTACAGAGGGTGCCAATATNCTGGTTCTAAATTGCAGCAATCCCCCTAGCTCACCTCCCACNCCCGTTAAACCACTNAAATCTTGTCGATCACCATAGGGATCCAANATCATAATGGCTTCAGNTGGAGAGGTAGANGNNTTNTACTCAACCCCCANTTGNTTAGCCGAGATTCCNTCAACAATCCNNACTCCATTGGAATTTTGNCCNATAGAAACAGAAACCACTCCNTTAGGGGCTTCCTCNACTGAAATACGAAANTGTTGCGATAACTCGACAAGCACTTGGTCTCGAGAATTGAGNANATCTGGAGGTTGTCGCTTAAGATCGGATTGTTTTACAAGTTTTTGATTTATCACNGCNAGTTGATTTGTTAGTGAGTTAAATTCATTAACTTTATAGTCAAGCTGATTTTTGGTTTCATCATCAATTAGCTGNAATTGATTACTCAATTCGTTAAATCGACTGGCTAAACCTTTNGCCTCNGAAAGAGCAGTATCTCGACGNAGTTCCGAAGACGGATCNAGACTTANTTCTTTAATTCCATTAAAGAAATCATCCAANGCNGGGGAAAGNCTTGCATTCTGATCACCTAAGATGTCGATCATTCGATTTGAGTATTCAATCAGAGGTGATTGAGCTGCAAGATCACTTAAACTAGACCGAACAGATGCCTCTACTAAGCTATCGTATGCGCGCCTCACNCCCGTAGCAATCGCGCCGGAGCCAANNTAAACNAGCCCTGCTTTNGTTGGGAGGTTCTCTTTAACATCGAGTTCCTGCCGAACGTANCCTTCAGTATTTACNTTTGCAATGTTATTACTAACAATAGCGAGTGCNGACTGATTTGTCTTAAGNGCATTTGCNCCAATTGAAAGTAAATCCGTCATTTAGATTTACCTGATAACGGTAATGAAGATACTCTGTAAGAATCTAAGGAATTATTCGGTAACTTATCCAAAGAATCGTTAACTGACGGATTCTTCATNGCACCCGACTGCATTTCAAACAATTGTCTTTCGATTTCTTGNGCNAAGCCAATNCCTTGNCCACTAGAAATCTGATTAGCTATCTCCCGATCNAATAANGACTCATAGGTTTTTTTTGCATCCGATTGGAATAATTCNGACTTAAATGTTGCCTTTCGCATGGACTGTAGAAGTTGATTAATAAAAACAGCCTCAAACTGCCTGCTAACCTGTTTTGCCTCAGCNTCCGGATNAACCCTAGCATCAAACTTCAACTGGGCCAGNNCGGCGCTATCAAAAGTGGAAGGAATTGANCTACTCATAAAAAGCCANCCTACAAAACGATTAATTCTGCTCTCAGGCTACCGGAGCTCTTTAGCGCATCGAGAATTGCNATCAAGGATGATGGGGTTGCTCCTACTTCATTTACAGCATCAACAATATCCCTAAGGTTGACNCCGGGTTGAAAAACAAACATCGGTCTAGCTTCTTCTGAAACCGTGATCTCAGCATTCTGAAAAGGAACAGTCTGACCTTGTCCACCGCCCAAGATNCCGGCNGGTGGTTGACTTACCTCATTTGTTGCTGAAACCGTGACAGATAACTGCCCGTGNGTCACAGCGGCNGCTGTCACCCTCACNGTCCTGCTAATTACGACAGTTCCGGTACGNGAATTCACTACGACTCGGGCTTTTGGCTCGCCCGGNATTACTTCAAGATTCTCGATTAAACTAAGAAAAGANACCCTCTCACCTAANGGNTCAGGTGCAATAACTGCAATCGAAGTTCCATCCATAGCAGTCGCTGTCCCATCTCCAAATTGTTGATTAATTACGTCAGATATCGCTGTCGCTGTCGTAAAATCGNTTTGATTACAATTCAGAACCAAAAATTCNGNATCNCCAAAGGNCGTTTCAACTTCCCTTTCGATGATCGCTCCTCCNGGAATCCGNCCAGCCGTCGGGACCCCTACGGTAACCTCGGAACCTGCAGCCGAAACCTCTAATCCAGAAACAGTAAGNGAACCTTGNGCTAACCCATAAATCTCNCCATCNGCTCCACGTAGCTCCGTCAATATTAGATTGCCACCTCTCAAACTCGAAGCNAGTCCAATTGCAGCAACGTTGACGTCTATGACTTGACCTGGTTTNGTAAATGGCGGCAGCGTAGCAGTAACAATTACTGATGCCACGTTATCTAATTTGGTTTTATCGTAGGCTAAGCTAGCNACACCNTGTTGATATAGATCGTAGTTAGAAATCGGNCCNTCAACGTCGACACCCAACCTATCCAAAATNGTTTTCAAACTCTGGGCAGTNAAACTNATTTTATCTCTATCTCCTGTCCCACCAAGACCCACAACCANGCCGTATCCAATAAGTTGGTTCGATCGAACGCCNGCCACACTCGTGAGGTCCTTAATACGATCAGCAGCCGCTTCTTGGGTNAAAACCAAAGCNAAAATTAACANCAAAGATCTGATAGTCATGATTAAAATGGCCATAATTTGTTAAAGAACTTTGAGCCCCAATTAGCAGTAGCTACATCGGCTAGATCACCCTGACCTCTATANGTGATATTNGCTTGNGCAATTCTTGACGAAAGCACNGTATTATCNGGCTGAATATCTTTAGGCGTAATGATTCCACTAATGAAAATCTCTTCACTGCCTTCGCTCAGCACAAGCTCCTTTTTNCCCTCTATAAACATGCTCCCATTCGGCANCAAGTGGGTTACTATCACCGCGATTGCNCCGCTCAAACTNGCGGCTTGATCCGCTATNCCGACACCNTTATCGGATCNTGATAAATCGCTGAAGTCGAGTCCTTTCAAGCCTCTNTTTATTNGANTTGTTCTAGANGAANTANGGTTCCGGACAGTATNAAGATTGGGCCCANAGACTTTTTGNAACTGGCTTAGCGGGGAATTAGTAACCTCTTTGGTTGTATTTATTCCACTGCTTCTCTGAGCCTGCGTACTTTCATCCAGAACTACCGTTATAACGTCTCCTAGCTCAAACCGCCTTCGAAAACCAAAGGATCTACTNGACGACTGATCCATAAAGATGGACCCTGTTTTGGGCCTGTCTTCATAGTCAAAGACGGGCATCGCCTTAACTAGGGCAGNCTCGTACTTAGAATTTTCGAGCCCTACACTGCTGCAACCAGCAAGAACAAAAACAAAAAACAGCAAATAACAAATAGGCATTAGCCCAATCCTTATAAGTTCTGGTTCAAGAATCTCAGCATGGAATCAACAGAGCTAATCGCTTTAGAATTAATTTCATATGCTCTTTGCGTTTCAATCATATTGACCAATTCTTCGACGACATTAACNTTCGAAGCNTCAAGCATCCCTTGNGCAATCTCACCCGCACCTTGTTCCCCTGGTACCAGGATCAAGGGGGCNCCGCTAGCGGTCGTCTCTCTGAACAAGTTCTGTCCCATTGCNTCTAANCCCGCTCCATTGATAAAACGGGCTANCTGAANCTGACCTAACTGCTGATTTCCTCCNCCATTTGCNAGCTCGGCGCTCACGATCCCATCAGTACCGATAGTTATTGAAGCCGCCTCTGGGGGNACAAGAATCTGAGGTTGCAANAGCAATCCCGACGGCGTCACAAGTTCGCCCTCTTGGGATAATTTAAAACCTCCATCTCTGGTATAGGCGATNGTACCGTCTGGTTGGACAATCTGAAAAAATCCTGGGCCTTCAACTGCCAGGTCCAAAGCGTTTTCAGTAGACATCATATTGCCTTGGCTTTGAATTTTTTCTGTAGCAACGATTCGAGTACCGGTACCTAACATAAAACCAGTNGCTGCATTAGTATCNGCNCCAGTCTGACCACCTGCTTGACGAATATTCTGATAAAGCAGATCTTCNAAAACGGGGCGATCNCNCTTNAATCCAGTGGTATTGACGTTAGCTAAATTATTTGNAATTACAGTCATTCGGGTCTGCTGNGCATTCAAACCAGTCTTAGCAACCCATAGTGAAGCATCCATATCTTATTCCTTAGGTAACTCTCATTAATGAATTAGAACTCTCCCCGAGTTCTGATAGGGTTTTCACAATATTAATNTTCATTTCATACGATCTTTCCAGCTCAATCATTTGAGCTANGATGTCAAAAGTTTTGACCGAACTTCCCTCCANNGCACGATCAGTCACAAAGATCTNATTCTCTCCNNCGGNAAAATCTCCNGGCANCTCGCCCTCAACTTTGAACAGACCGTCTGCCATTTTTTCNAAAGTCNNGTTGCTNGCATCTCTGAGNAGTATTCTTCCAAATTCAACTTCCTCCGCGACCTCTTCCTCGGGGTTAGAACCATAGATAACACCCGTCTTAGAAATCTTGTATAAATATCCTTGTTCTAAGGAAATTTCTCCACCACCCTCTGATGCAATAATTTTATTTTCTCCATTGACTAATCGACCCTCAGAATCGATTCTCAAATCTCCTCTCCTGGTGAACGCCAATTCCCCGGAGCCTCTAAAGACCCCCATAACGCCTTTCCCTTCTATAAATATGTCAAGGTCGTTATCCGTCGCAATACGGGTACCAGGCTCAAGATTTACTTTGCCTAAATAGTCAGCCGTTCTAAAAAACCTCGAAGTCATAGCTCCAGGAACATCCACCCTAAAGGTAGTGACATTCGTTTCAAATGCTTTCTTAAAGCCGATAGTTGAAACGTTAGCCACGTCATGGATAGAGTTACCCTGCTTCACCCGGTCAGCTTTAATTGAGCCCAAGGCTGTGTATATTCCTTTGTCCATACATCAAAACTCTTAAGAGCTAAACGAAATTANGCCCTAATATTAATAATGGTAGAAGTTAATGCCGACGAGGTTTCAATCGCNTTAGCATTCGCCTGGAAGTTTCTCTGTGCGGTGATTAAACCAACCAGCTCTGTNGTTANATCCACGTTTGANCGCTCNCGAGCNCCGGCTCTAATAGTACCGAATCCNGCTGTACCTGCTTCACCGAAGGTNGCTGCTCCCGACTTAGCAGATGACAAATAAGAACTGTCTCCATTNTGACGCAGACCCTCGTTACTAGGGAANGTNACTAATACAATCTTTCCAAGNGAGTTCTGCGAGCCGTTCGAATAAGATGCAACGACCAANCCATCATCNCCGATGTCGACACCNACCAGATCACCTTCTGGTGAACCGTCTTGAGACTGAGACTTAACTGCAAAAGCCTGGGAAAACTGAGTCGTACCTGTGTAGTCAATNCTAAGGTTCAANGCACCACGACCACCGGCCAAGAACACCGTATCCAACTGNGCACCACCCGTGGGTGAAACCAAGTTACCCGATGTATCAAAGGTCAATTCGCCTTTATCTAAGTAAATAGGAGACCACTCAGGCAACGTAGAAAAGCCATCAGCGCTAGCGGTTTCAATACCAAATTCGTCAATGTATTTNTTCACNGCAACACCGTTNACGGTATCAGCNGACTGCGATGGCTTAATCCANGTNGTNGTAGTACCACGACCAGACCCAATATTCGCTAGACCCCAAGTTGCCGATCCAGACACCTTNATAAATGAGTCTGTNCCAGTGGTACCGGAGGTAAAGANTAGACCGTTAGTCNCAGAGTCNTAAGCAACTTTAACACCCGATACTGTGCTTCCGTTTTCAGANGCTAGTTGATTGATACCCTTTTCTAATTCGACAATAAAACTGTCTAATGTNTAACCAGAACTCGTTGGTAAAACCAAAGCNCCTTTAACGTCATCGACCGANACGANGAAGGTATTGTTAGANGCATCCACTGAAAAGTTGTTGTTTACGTTTACCGCGATAGAGGAGCCNTGACTCACTGCAGGCAAAGANNCAACGCCGCGAACCGCTTCCGNAGAAGGCAACTNAGAGTANAANGAATCCGTTGTGCCAGTNACCTCAAATCCACTGAAAGCAGCACTTACNAGATTNGCCTCCAAGGTTAAGTTACCATCNGCATCTGTCGTNCCNANAGGGACNCCAGTCGTGGCGTTATATANTGGTACAGAAAAATTCACGTCGACCCGTGAGGNGTCNCCAGTNGTACCTGATGAGAAAGAGAAAGTCTGCTTGGCGCCGTCATATTCGACCTTNATACCGTAGCGCTGTTCACTAGCCACTCGCTGCAACTCACCATTNGGCGTTACTGTTTGGCCATAGGATCCGGNGGCGTTAACTGCTGCTAAGGTAGGGGTTGTTTTGAAAAGATTATTGGTNGCNGCNGAACTNAGCGCAACTGTGTCTGATGATGAAGTTGGCACGAACGTAAATTCACGTGTTGCGTAATCGTAGGAANCAGTAACTTCGCCANTTCCGAGNCCACCAATATTTGCNCCNCCAACTACATTTGTCGCTNCNTNTAGTTTGGCCTGGATCGCCGCAACTACCTGTTCCGTGGTAGCAGCTAATCTCTTTGCATCAGTATCAAANGTTGTANNAAGGTCTATCGACGCTACNGTGGTGGCGCCGCCGGTAGTGAAATTCACCTTAAAGGTTCTACTACTCGCCGTNNTAAGATCAAAATANCGTTCGTCACCAAACTTCGTGTTCAGTTGATTTTGAATAAAACTCGCTAGCTCTACACCAGTATAGGNTTTATTGTTNGAAGCNAGTGAGGATAGATCGACGGTCACNGGGCTACCACTGTTTTCCACGTCAACTGTCATAAAATTCTTAAGTTGNGCACTCGAAAAGTTAAGGCCNNTCCCGGTATTCGTTGAAAAATTGTAACCCTGNTCAGCGGTAAGATCATAAGGTAGTTTCGCTCCCTCAACTGTTGCCGGAACCGAAGTACGCACNTCGGTNAGGTCATCTAGAGCGAACTTTTGAGTCTTTCTGTTTACCAGTAAGTCTTCNACNTCGGAGAACGGCTTAAGCACTCCGTATTTGTTGACGTATAGCCGTTCNCTNTTGTCNTCTGTAGCTTGTTGCAAAGCAGGGTTTACTTGGTCATCACCCACGTAAACATACGTTTGATATTTGTTGGTCGGCGATGTTGCCGTCGCGTTTGCTGTCTTTACATAGTAAATCGTGGCGAGNTANGAGTTACCTCCGCTGTCATATACGCTCAACGCCGTAGACTTGTTGTAGGTGGCNGGATTATTTCTATTAAATTGTGNATCNATCACGGACGCGTCCGAGGGTAGGTTCAACGCCAACTGAATCTCAGAGGTTTCAGTTGCCTGCCCAGAGGTCGATACNGGAATCGCCAAACGACTGAGCTTNTCCAAATCTGCCTTACCAGAGGAGTCTACNGCCGCTGCAAGCAANGCTTGTCCCGATGAGTTCACCACNTTGAACTGTTCGTTNANNACGAAGCTACCGTTACGAGTATAAATATCAGTTAGNCCNTCTGCTGACTTCAGNGGGAAAAACCCCTCNCCGGATATCGCAAGGTCNAGCGTATTAGATGAGAACTCTACGTTTCCCTGACTGAACTCCTGTCNCACCTCTTTCAAAGANACNCCCTGACCAACTACCGAAGTNGCCTTCTGAAGTGGNGATGTTGCAAAGATGTCACCAAAGGACGCACGAGACTTCTTAAAACCACTCGTNCCAACGTTAGCAATATTATTACTAGTAAGCGCTAGCTCAGTAGTAGCTGCCTTGAGACCTGTAAGCGAGGTATAAAACGACATAGCCTAATTACTCCAATAATTAATTTGATAAATGTGTAATTTCTGACAGCGCTATTGAGCGACCGTCTTCAATTTCAACAAAAATTTGACCCAGCACAGCATCCCATGAAACACCTGTGATTCTTGTTTGAGAATTAACAGGAATCTCTTGCGTTGTATCACCTTGATACCCAACTGCTCTAAACATATAACTACCTGCGGGAGCGGCTTCGCCATCAAAGGTTCCGCCATTCCAACTAAACTCAACAGCACCCTGAGTCTGGGCCCCTAGTTCCATCTGATTTACGATCTGACCGGACTGAGCATCGACAACATAAAGTGTTAAGTTATCTAGAACTTGGTCTA
>NZUN01000059.1 GCA_002697205.1 Gammaproteobacteria bacterium | reverse complement strand
GCCTGCTTTGGGAGCAGGATGTCGGGAGTTCGAATCTCTCTACCCCGACCAGATTATTGAGTACGGCGTCAGCAGTATATTGTTGCTTGTAAGTGGGATGGGGCATTAGCTCAGCTGGATAGAGCAGCCGCCTTCTAAGCGGCAGGTCAGACGTTCGAATCGTCTATGCCCTACCAACTCACCCCACCATATGGGGTTCACAGCCAAGTCAGGCATTTCCCAACGCTTCAAGAATGTCCTATTTTTGTAGGACATATCGCCCTTAATATCAACTAAAGCCAAACATATCGCTGAACTCGCAACGGGGCTTAAAACCGGACTACTTCACAACTGGAAAAGATACGGTACTCTCATAAATAGATCAGGGCGAGTGAATCCTTCTAGACCTGGTTCTAGCAAATGTAAGATCGGCAAACCTAAATATATTGGCTTTAAAAGTTTGATAAAGACTTTGATAATCTAGCTGCATCTCTCAAAAAACTTCTGGAATTAGATAGCAAAAGGCAGGAAAAAATCCAATCAACTCTTAAAAAGATAAAAGGGCCTGTAAGCGTTGATACAAAGAGGTAGCGACTGCGTGAGGATGACCCCCCAGACATAAAATAGATTTTTTAATGGATAGGAAAATGAACAGTTAAGTACTAGAAGACAACGGCGATGTTATATTATTTGAAAGTTGAGATTGAGATATTTATTTGTGGCTATTGAAACCGAAGAAAATGGAAATTTAGAGCGCACGCGATGGTATAAGGGGCTCGGTTGGCTTATAGCTGGAATTGTCCTACTGTTTATGGGACTCATCTCCCTTGGTGGCGGCGCTTTCTTTACATTTTTTAGTATCCCTTTATTGCTAACCGCGTTAGTAAAGAGCGCCAAACCATACGGATAATATCGATAATTCTAACTTTACTAGCCTTGTTAATCACATGGAACTTATACACATCACAAATGAAGGGCTATCTACCGGCCATCGAAAATACTCAGAAATGATGAATAGTATGATCAAAGCACATAACAAGGCTATCCAACCGACCGCCTACGGCGTCGGCTGATCGCAGACGTTATGCATCAACATCATTATTCGAGTAAGTATGAAATATAGTGAGCATGAATTGCTGCATGAGATAGAAAAAATAAGGGAATCTCATCATAGGGGTGATTACTTGCTTGTTGTTCTGGCGCCTCAATTGGTTGTTCAATTATTTGGAAGTGGTGTGTGGGAAGATAATTTAGCAAAGAAAAACTTTGTTAAGTATTTCATAAAGCTTGATGAGAGGATAAGGAATATAAACCACATTTTCCGAACAACGGTTATGTAGGGTAATTGCTGATGTTCATTTAATTTAAGACACTGTGACTTGTGATCTATTAGAGAGTCAGGGACTGTCACTGTGCTGATCTGCTGGCTAACAGACTGTTGGGTTGATTATTTAGGCGGTTTAAAGGTCGGGCAGCGGTGATTTAGCTTGTTTGTCCGAGCCTGTTTTAGGATTAGATAGCGCTACAACTACAATACTATAGGAGAGACACCGCAAAAATTATCAGTAATCAGGAAAAAATATTGGAGGCATTAGAAGTAGGAGTAATAGAAGAAGCTGTGCGAAGCCCCGATAGATTTATAGAATCTCCAAATATTTGAGCTTGATGTAAAAAAGGAAGGTAAATCTGAGAGAAATCTGTAGGACATTGATGTAGGACATTTTAAAAAATGACCGAATTTCAATTATTTACATTGCAGGTAAAGCGCCTCCTAAGCGGCAGGTCAGACGTTCGAATCGTCTATGGCCTACCATATTTCCCATCTCTGTGATGAGAACGTGACAAGACTCTGTACACGCCCGTCTTGGTGACCGCTTAAACGTGGTTAACAGCTGGAACAATTTTAAGCCTTACCGGTCTCTGTTGCAGGCAGAGTATCGTCTGAAAATATTTCTCGGCGGTTTCGACAAACAGAAGGTAAATTTTGGTAAACTCGTTCGCGTCCGCCATTGCTCGGCTTGCTGCGTAGTCAGGGCAGCAGTCTGACTTGACCTGGGATGCAATTGCGATGATGGCAAATCAGAATTCAAATGCTCAGATAACATTTAACCGATGAGCGTTTGTTGGCTAACAGCAATATCTTTATAGGGGTTGGCTGGTGAAGTTACTATAGAAAGTTACCATAGGCTGGTAAACGGATTTGATCGCGCAATAGGTGAACCGGTAGCGGAGAAAAGGTGTTGCCGGAATAAAATATGATGGCTTGAATCGCGCAGGTTTGTGAAATGGTGGGCGTAGCTCAGTTGGTAGAGCTCCGGATTGTGATTCCGGCGGTCGCGGGTTCAAACCCCGTCGTCCACCCCATTTCAACTGCCTGTTTCCGCCTGAATTAAGGTCGAATCTTTGGTTTGTTGTGGAAATCGCTATTTATCTCTATAATCGCTCGCTTCGTGATTCAGATAAATTACTTTAACTTACTGATTTGGAAATAGATTAACTATTGGGGTAGATTTTCTGGTAAAGGCAGGGGCAGCTCTCATGGCTAGCCTGTTTTTCGCGAAGCAATGGTCAGGTAAAGCAGCGAAAGTGGCGGAATTGGTAGACGCGCTGGATTTAGGTTCCAGTACCGAAAGGTGTGAGAGTTCGAGTCTCTCCTTTCGCACCAACCTGAAAAATAACGGTAGATTCAGTGATTAAGATTTACGGAACAGTTTATGGAAGTAAAATTAGAATCGATATCAGACCTTGAACGCAAGTTGCATATCGTCGTCCCGTCCGTGGAAGTGAACTCAAAAGTAGAAGATAAACTTAAACAGATGATGGGCCAGGTTAAAATAAAAGGGTTTAGACCCGGTAAGGTACCTCTGCGGGAAGTTCGACGCCGGTTTGGCCGGGATGTTCTACAGGAGGTTTCCAGCGAGATGATGCAGCAGAGTTTTGCTGAGGCANTNAAGCAGGAGATGATCAATCCTGCCGGCACACCAAAGATNGAAGATGTAATCGTTGAANTGGGTAAGGANCTGGNTTTTACAGCGATATTTGANGTTTTCCCGGAGGTTGAGCCTGCTGAGCTGAGTAAAATAAAGATAGTTCGACCTGTAGCAGATATNAGTGAATCGGACCTGGATAATATGGTTGAGCGTTTGCGGGAGCAAAGAAAGGTATTTGTGNCGGTGGACCGGGAAGCGGCTTTGGAAGACCANCTTAACATCGATTTTTCCGGNTCAGTGGATGGNGAAGATTTTGAGGGAGGGCAGGCTGAAGGGTCAGANGTTGTAATTGGTTCTGGTTCCATGATCCCGGGTTTCGAAGATGGCCTGATTGGCTTGTCNACAGGNGATGAAACGGATCTCGATGTGACTTTCCCNGAAGATTACCAAAAGGCAGAACTTGCTGGNAAACAAGCTGTTTTCAAAATCAAGGTAAATTCGGTAGGCGAGTCGCAATTACCGGAAGTTGACGATCAGTTTTTCAAGGAGTTTGGNGTACAGGAGGGTGGCCTAGATGCATTCCTTATTGAAGTCAGAAGCAANATGGAAAAGGAACTCANGAATGCTGTAGACAATAAGGTTAAGAATCAGGTGATGGACGGATTGGTCGCCACNACCGAGATTGTGGTGCCTAAAGCCTTGGTCAATGAAGAGATTGATAGAATGCGCCAGGATATGCTGCGCCAGTTTGGTGACGGGCAGCAGTTTGATGCTTCCATGCTACCGGCAGAGTTATTCGAAAAACAGTCCATTCGTCGAGTTCAGCTTGGNTTAATTGTTAATGCCATTGTTGAAGAAAACAAATTGGAAGTGGATGCAGAACGCGTGCGCTCGAAAATTGAAGATATTGCCAGCAGTTATGAGCAACCGGAACAATTAGTTAATTACTACTATAGTAACGAAGAACAGCTTNGTCAGGTACAGAGTNTGGTAATGGAAGAGCAGGTCGTTGAGACAATTTTAAAGGAAGCTNAGGTTACTGATCAGGATATGCCCTATGAAGAAGCCGTAAAGCCGCCGGAACAGCCTGAGCANACCGAGGACGANGCGCANCAGCCAGATGATGCAGTTGTGCTGGAGAGTGAAGACAGCCAAACGGATCAGAGCCAAGACTAGTCCACGTTGCCCGAGGGCAGTGCTTTGGCAGCGGCACTACGAGTGTCCGAATTACTAAATGCGATTGCAAATACCCGTTTTTCAGGGTAAATAACTGGGAAGTGTTATCATAGTTCGAGCTTCTGGTTATCAATTACACAAATTGCTCATGTCACCAAGAGGTGAGCACAGAGGGAGGAGTATAGATGAGTTCACATATTGAAGATCCTGGGTATCAGGTCACAAGGGGGCTGGGTTTAGTACCCATGGTTTTAGAACAGACGCCACGCGGCGAACGTTCTTATGACATCTATAGTCGTTTGCTGAAGGAAAGAATAATTTTTGTGGTCGGTCCTGTCGACGATAATGTTGCAAATCTGATCGTGGCTCAATTACTGTTTGCCGAGTCGGAAAATGCCGACAAGGATGTTCAGCTGTATATTAACTCACCAGGCGGTTCAGTAACGGCTGGTCTGGCGATTTACGATACAATGCAGTTCGTTAATTGTGATGTGTCTACCCTATGTATTGGCCAGGCNGCNAGTATGGGTGCGTTATTNTTGGCAGGCGGNGCGAAAGGAAAGCGTTATTGTCTGCCTAATTCCAGAGTAATGATTCACCAGCCCAGTGGCGGATCCCAAGGTCAGGCTTCTGATATTGAAATACAGGCCAANGAAATTTTGTATCTTAGAGAACGAATGAATGAAATAATGGCCCATCATACGGAAAAAAGTGTTGAGCAAATATCTCGCGATACGGAGAGNGATTTTTTCATGACGCCGTCAGATGCGTTGNCTTATGGCATGATAGATAAGATCCAAGAGCCACGTTCTNCAGCTTTAGCCGCTGTAAAATAAAAGGTGCTGGACGGAAATAATGNCAATACCTTGNATTAAATTTGGTTTGAGACCAGCCNAATGCATGGTATATATACGTTTAAATCAAGTTAGTTTTACGAATTGAGGTTGTAATGTCGGACGAAAATGACGGGAACAGTAATGATGGCAAACTGCTGCANTGTAATTTTTGCGGTAAAAGTCAGCATGAAGTCAGGAAACTGATAGCAGGTCCTTCAGTCTACGTTTGTGACGAATGCGTAGAACTCTGTAACGATATAATACGAGAAGAACTGCAGGAATCGACTGAAGAAGAAAAGCTGAAAAAGCTTCCTACTCCACANGAAATCGAGGCCATACTTGATGAGTATGTCATTGGCCAGCAACGGGCCAAGCGGGTGTTATCAGTNGCGGTGTATAACCACTATAAACGGTTAAATTATTCGGGTAGCAAAGATGANGTTGAGTTGCAGAAGAGTAATATTCTGCTGGTTGGCCCGACNGGTGTCGGTAAGACCCTGCTTGCAGAAACGNTGGCCCGATTGCTTGATGTNCCGTTTACAATCGCAGATGCNACGACCTTAACCGAAGCGGGTTATGTAGGAGAAGATGTCGAGAANATTATTCAGAAACTGCTACAGAAGTGTGATTATGATGTGGATAAGGCACAGGTTGGTATTGTTTACATTGATGAGATAGATAAAATATCTCGAAANAGTGATAACCCGTCAATAACTCGAGATGTTTCCGGAGAAGGTGTCCAGCAGGCACTATTAAAGTTGATAGAGGGAACGGTAGCATCGGTTCCTCCACAGGGNGGTCGTAAACATCCTCAACAGGAATTTCTACAAGTAGATACAACCAATATCTTGTTCATTTGTGGTGGTGCATTTTCAGGTTTAGATAAAGTTATTATGAACCGGTCTGCGAAAAGCGGTATCGGCTTCGGCGCGAATGTGGAGACCGAATCCAACAAGAAAAACCTCGGAGAGACGCTGAGAATTGTCGAACCAGAAGATCTTGTTCGATATGGCCTGATTCCTGAGTTTGTTGGAAGNTTACCCGTGCTGGCTACGCTGGATGAATTGGATGAGGATGCCCTGGTTCGAATCCTGGTTGAACCGAAGAATTCTTATACCAAGCAGTACACTAAGCTGTTCCAAATGGAAGATGTGGAAATTGATTTCAGGGAGGANGCGCTTAAAGCGGTTGCNCGCAAGGCAGTCGATAGGAAAACGGGTGCAAGAGGGCTTCGCTCCATTCTGGAATCAGTGTTGCTCGATGTCATGTACAGAATCCCTTCGGAAGACGATGTAAGTAAGATAGTCATTGATGAAAATGTGATTATTGGTGACAGTGAACCTNTGTTGATCTATGAAAATCAGGATCAACAGAAGGCGGTGACAGAGTAATTCGGCTGCTATTTAAACCAGCAGACCAGATTNGGNAAATCACGCTCAACCTGAACCTGAACCTGAACCTGAACCGAGTGGTCCAGGGGGCCGCCAGGGTAGGNTCGCCCGGACAGATTCAACTCAAAATGACGTGACCGGATAAGGTCGATCCTTTACGCCTATACCCNGTGTATGAGTTCNGGGAAATGACAGCAACACAAGGGCCCTCNAGANTTTTGTTCACCTTNCCTGNNGACATGCCCNCTATGAATAGATTTTGGTGTAACTAATTCGCCTTTGATTGATCAAAGTAAACGTTTNAGGTGTTCGTNAATCAAGGGNAATCGGGTTAGAATAACGACTACTAAATTGAGATGAATTATGAGTGAACTGAATAATGTGCCGGTCGTCACCTTGCGAGATATGGTTGTCTACCCCCATGGGGTCCAACCNCTGTTCATCGGTACGGAGAAATCAATTCGCGCCCTGGAGCNGGCNCAGGGAGAAGGCGCCGACAAACGAATCCTGTTAGTTGCAAAGCTGGATCCCGCTAATAATGACCCTTTATCTACAGACCTGTATCAGTTTGGCACAACGGCAACTATCCTGCAGTTGATCAGGCTGCCTGATAAAACTGTGAAAATTCTTGTNGAGGGTGAAAGCAGGGCAATTGTTTCAGCTCTGACAGAGCAGGANGGCATTTTTGTGGCAAATGTCGAACTGGTAGAAGAAGAGCCTTTGGGCCATGCTGAAGGCGAAGCATTGAGTCAATCATTGATGGCCGTTTTTGGAAGATACGTCCAACTCAGTAAGAAGGTTCCAAAGGAAGTTGTCACATCTCTGGCGGGAGTCGACGATCCCAGTCGANTGGTAGATACCATTGCTTCNCAACTTAAACTGAAATTATCTGAGAAGCAGGCAATTCTTGAGATGAAGACTGTNCGAGATCGTATTGATCGAGTGAGCNAATTGTTGACTGCNGAAATTGAGCTGACAGGAGTAGAAAAGAAGCTTCGCGGTCGGGTGAAGAAACAGATGGAGNGGAGTCAGCGAGAGTATTATCTGAATGAGCAGATGAAAGCGATTCAGAAGGAGTTGGGAGACNTGGAGGAGGCTCCTCCTAACGAGATAGAAGAGTTGCAGTTAAGGTTAAAGGAATCTGGTATGCGTAAAGAAGCCTTTGATAAGACTTTGGCTGAGATAAAGAAACTCAAAATGATGTCTCCCATGTCCGCCGAGGCGACTGTGGTGAGGGGCTATATTGACTGGATGTTGAATACACCCTGGAAAAAGCGTTCCAGNCTGAAGACCAATATTGTCGAGGCTGAAAAGATCCTTGATGAAGATCATTATGGTTTAGATGATGTTAAGGATCGAATTTTAGAGTTCCTTTCTGTGCAGAAGAGAGTGAAAAAGAATAAAGGGCCGGTGCTGTGCCTGGTTGGCCCTCCTGGCGTTGGTAAGACGTCCCTGGGCGAATCGATAGCCAGGGCAACCAGTCGAAAATTTGTTCGAATGGCNCTNGGAGGGGTTAGAGACGAAGCTGAAATAAGGGGCCATCGACGCACTTACATTGGTTCCATGCCAGGGAAAATAATTCAGAAATTATCAAAAGTGGCCGTTCGAAACCCGCTGTTCCTGTTTGATGAGGTCGACAAAATGGGCCAAGATCACCGTGGTGANCCTTCCTCGGGATTGCTCGAAGTGCTTGATCCAGAGCAGAATAATTCTTTTAATGATCACTACCTGGAAGTCGATTATGACCTGTCTGAGGTNATGTTTATCTGCACCTCTAACNCNATGAATATTCCAGCGCCGCTACTGGACCGAATGGAGGTTATTCGGATTCCCGGCTACACCGAAGATGAAAAACACAATATAGCAACTCGATTCCTGATTCCCAAGCAACTGAAAAATAATGGTCTTAGTAAAGACGAGTTGACGCTGACCGGAGCAGCCATCGTTGATCTTATAAGGTATTACACCAAAGAGGCTGGTGTNCGAGGCCTGGAAAGGGAAGTTGCNAGAATATGCAGGAAGGTTGTAAAGCAAGCTGCTGCATCTACCGAGCAGATAAGCCTGGAAATAGATAGTGATGNATTAGAGACTTTTTCGGGAGTACGCCGATATAGTTTCGGCCGNGCCGAAGTAGAAGACCAGGTAGGCCAGGTGACTGGTTTAGCAGTGACCAGTATCGGAGGTGAATTACTGACCATTGAGAGTNCTGCTGTTGNGGGTAAAGGGGTGACNATCAAAACCGGCTCCCTGGGCGATGTCATGCAGGAGTCGATTCAGGCNGCTATAACGGTTGTGCGTAGCAGAGCAGGTGTGCTGGGTATTTCCGCAGATTTTCACGAAAAATTTGATCTGCATATCCACATGCCCGAAGGAGCAACCCCGAAAGATGGCCCCAGCGCTGGGATTGCGCTGTGTACCGCTATCGTCTCGGTTCTAACGGGNATACCAGCNCGAGCTGAAGTTGCCATGACTGGGGANATTACTTTACGCGGCCAGGTATTACCTATTGGTGGCCTGAAAGAAAAATTACTGGCAGCNCACAGGGGGGGGATAAAAGTTGTCATGATTCCNGATGAAAATAAAAGGGATCTNAAGGAAATTCCNGATAATATCAAGGGAGAACTGGAAATAATTCCAGTAAAATGGATCGATGAAGTTCTCGAAGTTGCTTTGCAACGAATGCCCACGCCTGTAGAAAATGCNAGCGATAGCGGTCAGGATAANGGAGAGGACTCACGTATTAGCACNCATTGAGCATATTTGCTTGATTCTTCAAGTGGGCCTGATAANATNNNATNGGATCAAAAGTACGNATTTGGGNATTTTACGANGCAGAAGCTNAGTAGAATCAATTTTANGTTAATTACTAAAACGGTTAGATAAGGGGTATATATTGAATAAGCAAGAACTNATAGACAACATNGCNGCATCGGCTGATATTTCCAAAGCAGCTGCNGGTAGAGCATTGGATTCGGTAGTGGACTCAATTTCTTCATCACTTAAGGGTGGAGATAGCGTAACACTGGTAGGGTTTGGTACTTTTTCAGTTCGACCTCGAGCAGCACGAACCGGTCGAAACCCTCAAACGGGTGCTGAAATACAGATAAAAGCCGCAAATGTGCCCGCCTTTAAAGCTGGCAAAGCCTTGAAAGANGCGGTCAATTAGGACTGGATAGTTTTACGTTTCAATCTGCANAAACCCTNGGCCAATAACGGCCATGACCGTTGAAAAGATGAAATGAAAACCATAACTAATGGCGCCTTAGGCGCCATTTTTTTGTGTATTTAAAATACTTCGCCTTTTAAATCAGGAATTGAGGCAAGGACTTAATTCATTAGTGTAAACTGGCGCTTTTGAATGACCGCAGGAGCTAAAACCAATGTCGATTATGAGTATGCAGGAACGTAATCAGGGATTAGGAACAAAAATTATCATTGGCTTGATTATTATCGCCTTTGGTTTCTTCGGCCTTGGTTCAATCACAACATTTCTGGCTCCGGTTGCCAAAGTGGCAACCATTAATGGCATAGATATTACTCAACAGGAAATGGAGATTGCCGTAGAGCGAGATAGAAGGATGCAATTGGCCAGCAATGCTTCCCCTCAAGAAATTGATGAGGATCTTTTAAGGCAGAATGTTTTGAGTTCACTAGTAGACCGAGAGGTGTTGAGCCAGTCAATTGATAACCTTGATCTCACGGTAGGCGATAAAGATCTGGATAAGGATATTACTGCTACTGAAGTATTTCAGGTTAATGGCCTATTTAATACTGATCAGTTTCGAGTGGTGCTGGCAGGTGCTGGTTATTCACCGGCCACTTATCGAGAAGAATTACGAAAAGACAAAGCCATTCAGCAGTTAAGTGATGGTCTGCGGTCGACGGTATTTGTAACTGAGGCCGAGCTTAGACAGGCGGCCAGTCTGATGCAGCAGACTCGGGATATTGCCTACCTTGAATTTTCACAGGCAATGAATAAAGAAGAAGTTACCGTTAGTGATGCAGAAGTTGCTGCTTATTATGACGTCAATCAGAACCGGTTTTTTTCACCGGAACTAATGGATATAGAATATGTAGAACTGACCCGGACTATGCTGATGGATAAGGTCAGTATCAGCGATGAGGAACTGCAGACGTTTTATACTAACCGTGCAGACTTGTTCAGCCAGCCAGAGAAGAGGCGACTGTCGCATATTCTTATAACGCCAGAGGATAATGATAAGGCGGCCGCACGAGCTGTTATTGAAGGGATAAAAGCACGCCTGGATTCAGGCGAAAATTTTGCCGAATTGGCAGTTACACTTTCGCAGGACCCGGGAAGTGCTGCTCAAGGCGGTGATCTTGGCTACATGTCTCCCGATGTCTTTGTTAAGCCCTTCGAAACAGCGGCTCAGGAGTTGTCTGAACTGGGCCAAGTTTCTACGGTGGTTGAAACTGAGTTTGGATTTCATTTGCTGAAGCTAACTGAGTTGATGGTCCAGGTGACCCCGGAACTTGAAACCATAAAGGAAGAAGTGATTCTCGCATTTAAAGAAGAAGTAATCGCTGAAGAATACGTTACCCAGGTCTCAATAATGGATGAATTGGCGTTTGAGGACCCTGATCTTCAGGGCATCGCTGAGCAGTTACAACTCGAGATTAAATCTACTGGCATGCTCGACCGGGCATCATCAGCTGGGTTGCTTGCCAATAGGGCTGTTAAAGAGGCNGTTTTTTCTCCGGATCTGTTAATAGATGGTAATAACAGCGCTTTGATTGAAGAATCCGACAGTCGAGCCTTGATCGTCAGGGTGAAAACCTATCAACCCAGTGNATTACGTACGCTGGAGACTGTGCAAGCAGAAATTGTTGTCCAGTTGGAAGCTGAAAAAGCATCCAGCCTGGCCGAACAGCANGCNGAGCAAGCCGTNAATATGCTTGAGCAGGGTGATATAACANGATATGTTGCGGATCAGTTTGGCCTTGAATGGAAGGTTGAAGCGGCTGTGCAGCGTTATCAGTCTGATNTTCCAGCAGCTATAAGGGATAAAGCTTTTTCTTTACCAAAGCCGGACTCGAGCTCTAAAAGTGTGGGTTACACCTTGNTGGATACTGGCGGAGCGGCGGTGATTTCGGTGACTAATGTTAAGGCCAAGGAGTCAGGTTCTGTGGNCGAGGCTGATCTGCAGGGCTTACGGCAGGTTATGGCCATGCAACTGGGAGGGTTTGATATGCAGAATTATCAGCGCTCTCGCAAGCAGGAAGCAGACGTCACATATTGATTCGGTTTGACTCAGGGCGCNGCGGACACGTCAACAATAATTGTAATTTGATCGCCTGGATGTATATAAGTCTTATTCCTGATCCCTTCATTCCAGTTCCTGATATTATCTACAGANACTCGGAATTTGCTGGCTATTCTGGCAAGCGAATCTCCANCGCGAATTTTGTAATNGATTTTTCGCAACATAGCTGAAGATAGGGGTTGCTGCCTGGTGTTTGNAGGGATAAAGATCTTCATTTCTTTTCCCTGTGGCAGTACGCCAGTAGTACCTATGCTATTCCATCTGGCCAGAGACCTCATTGAAATATTGAATTGCTTAGCAATAGACCAGAGGCTGTCACCTTTGGNGGTGTGATAAATGATTGGTTTAGTGCCGTATTGATGACTGTAGTAATTTGCCCGTTTATCTGCCCGGCCGATTTTTGACATATCATATTTTTCGGCNCTCGCGCTAGGGATCATGAGCCTGTCGCCAGCCNTGATCAGGTCGCTGTCNAGATTGTTTGTGCGTTTTATCGTTTGNACATTCAGGGCATAACGCTGGGCTATNCTGCCTAGATTTTCTCCTGCTTTTATGGTGTGCCTNTTCCAACTGATTCTGCTGGAATCGGGTAGCTGCTTCAGCCGCTGCCTGAAGTTTTTGGCCTTGTTAACAGGCAACAATAGNCTGTGCGGGCCTTCNGGATGAGTGGCCCATTGGTTATGACCNGCNTTGAGGCGGTAAATTTNATNGATATGNACATCGGCAAGTTCAGCAGCCAGGGCGAGATCCAGTTGNGATTCGATCGCGACCGCTTCCAGATAGGGTTGATTGGCTATGCTNTGTAGCTCGATATTGTAGTGAGCTGGGTCCTTTATGATGGCACTCAGGGCCAGCAGTTTTGGCACATACGCTTGNGTTTCACGAGGTAGTTTTAAATCCCAGAAACTTGTTGGCTNGCGCTGTTTTTTGTTTTGCTTGATGGCTTTGCCAACATTACCCATACCGGAGTTGTAAGCGGCCAAGGCAAGCTCCCAGTCACCATTGAAATACTTGNAAAGATCTGTGAGAAATCGATTGGCAGCCGCTGTAGAATCAATCAGGTCACGTCGACCATCATACCACCAATCTATTTTGACACCATAAAGCCGGGCGGTGGATGGGATGAACTGCCATAGACCCGAGGCTCTGCCATGCGAATAGGCAAATGGGTCAAAGGCNCTTTCAACAATAGGAAGCAGCGCAAATTCCAAGGGCAGTTTTGACGCCGATAGTGATTCCATGATGTGGTAGAGGAAAGGCTCACTGCGTTTGATGACTCTTTCCAGGTAGTCCGGATTCCTGATAAACCAGTTAATCTGCTGCTGTACACGCTTTTCATCGAGTCTGTGTGGCAATCTAAATCCNGCTCTTAATAGGCTCCAGATATCTACGTTTANCTGCTCCTGGNNGGTCTCTTCCAGCANTGCCTGAAGGTCTACNTGAGGGGGTGGTGGCATGCTCACGACAGGGGCTACCTGCATCGGTTGACTGCTATTTATATGCTGNTGCAGGGNTGGCTCGTTATTTACTGAGGTAATGGCTTNNGGTGCATGGTTAGCCTGGGAATCTTCGCTTAGACTGGCGTTCGGGGNAAGTGAGGATTCGTTTTGAAGTATTAAACTGCAGGCACTGGTTAGCGCTAAGATCGAGTATATTGAAGATTGAAACAGTCTTTTATTATCAGAAAAANGCATGGCTGAAGTATACTGTAATTATTCACCAACAANGCGAAATGTGCAGATGAAAAGATGGCAGGGAAAATAATTCTGCAGCGACCCTTAAGAAAAATAGTACACGGATGAAGCAAAAAATGAATGCAGTTCTNACAGGTCAAGTCAGGGAAATAGCGGCCTGGTTTCAAGGNTCGATAGGCAAACAGGTNNTTCAGACNGAAACCGNAATAATGGATGAATTGCTNGAGGAAATGTTTGGTTATCATATGCTTCAACTGAGTATTCAGCAGGCTGATCTCTATACCAGGAGTCCGATCCAGCATTGTATGAAATCGTCCCTNTTTGAAGTGGCCGGTAGCTGANCTGACTGCTTACCCGGACGCACTGCCATTTGAATCTNATTGCATCGANGTGTTAATCAGTNATCATGTGCTTGATTTTTCTAACAGGCCTCAGGAACTTCTTCGAGAGTTTTCAAGGGTCGTGCTGCCTGGCGGGAGGTTGATCTTGTTAGGCTTTAATCCTTACAGCCTGTGGGGCGTGNCTCGGTCACTGATGTCCTGGNGTCATAGAGTACCGTGGAATAGTCATTTTCTCGCTCCTGANAGGTTGATGGACTGGTTAAATGNTTTAAATTTTCGAATCGATANAACAATATACAGTGAATATGGTTTGCCCNTGNTAGGCAGGCACCGTCGTCGCCCGGACTATAGTTTAGGCCTGAGTCGCAGATATAATTTTCCTTTTGGGGCAGTTTCAATAATTGTCGCTAGAAAACAGNTNGAAACGATGACACCATTGAAACCAAAATGGTTTCAGCGTCGTGAATTTTCGAATCTTAGTTTGGTGAAACCCGTGGCGCGAGTGCATCCTGNGCGAATTGACTTAAAACAANGGACAGCAATGCCTGATAATGGCNTATGAAAACTGAAATTTTCACTGATGGNGCNTGTCGTGGTAATCCTGGTCCCGGTGGNTGGGGGGCTATATTGCGCTATGGGGATACAGAGAAGCGACTCAATGGCAGCGCCNCCGTTACAACCAATAATCGCATGGAGTTATTGGCCGCCATAGAAGCGCTGGCAGCGTTAACTCGGCCNAGCGAGGTGCAACTGACAACNGACTCGAAGTATTTACAAGATGGCATTACCAAGTGGGTTGCGAAATGGAAATTAAATGGCTGGAAAACCAGTAATAAACAAGTCGTGAAAAACAAGGACTTNTGGGAAAGGCTGGACAAACTCGCTATGATCCATACCGTTGACTGGCATTGGGTAAAGGGCCACAGCGGTCACAGGGACAATGAATTAGCCGACCAGTTAGCAAATGCAGCGATTGATAAGATGATGAATGAACGATGAGGCAAATAGTCCTTGATACTGAAACAACGGGTCTGGAGGTAGAGGCAGGCCATAGAATTATAGAAATAGGTTGTGTTGAGCTGGTTGANAGACGCGTCACTAAAAACTGTTTTCATCNTTATATTAATCCACAAAGAAGCATTGATGAAGGGGCCGAGCAGGTGCACGGTATCAGTNTAGAATTTTTATCCGGAAAACCGGTGTTCGGTGATATCCAAGAAGCTTTTCTGGCTTTTGTTACNGGCGCAGAGCTGATCATCCATAATGCTGCGTTTGACCTCGCCTTTCTTGACAAGGANTTGGCCTTAGGATCAGCCAACCCTGTCAGAATGGAAGAAATCTGTGGTGTGTTAGATACGCTGACCCTGGCCCGNTCAAAATATCCTGGCCAGAGAAATAGCCTGGATGCACTGTGTAACAGGCTTGGTGTGGATAATTCTTCGCGAGACCAGCACGGTGCATTACTCGATGCAGAATTACTCGCGGAAGTCTACTTACACCTGTCTGGTGGTCAGGCCAGTCTGGTATTGAATGCTTCGACCTNGGACGCGTCGANGCCTCAACACAAACTGGCNCCNAAAAATAAGCAGCTTCGAGTCATCATGCCCAGTGATAAGGAGTTAGCGGATCACAGCGCATTTTTAAGTGATTTGCATGAAACCGCCGATCAAGGCTGTCTATGGGCAGAGCTCGATAAGAATAGNGAGTAATCGCCATGANCTGGCCGGCTCCAAATTTAGGGTTTTCTTCTCCTGTCAGGGAATCTGAGGCGAACACGGATCGCTGGTTTTTTCCTTTCTATGACAATCAGATTGTTGTAAAGCGGGATANGTCAGGTTGNTTTAGACCCGTCTCCGGGAGAGAAATGCGGCCTTTATCAGTATGGGAGGAAATGCGTTTTTTTATGGGTATGCAAGGTAGTCATGCCTGTTATGCNGTTCGTTTACACTCCAGNCCAGATNACGAGATGGNGNNGCTGAGAGGACTCTTTGGCGGGATATCCAGTGATCTGTTCAATNTGGCAGGACGNGCACTGCAAACCATTGACTGGCACAGGACGCATCAGTTCTGCGGAAAATGTGGTGGCCCGACCCAGTTAAGTAAATCGGATCGGTCNTGGGTCTGCCAGACCTGNCAGCTTAACTTCTATGCCAGAATATCACCCTCCATAATCGTTCTTGTGCATAGTGNNAGAAAAGTTCTGCTGGCACGGAATCATCGGTTTCCAGAAGGATTGTTTTCCACATTAGCAGGGTTTGTCGAACCCGGTGAGTCNGTTGAAACAACCTTGAGTCGTGAGGTGCGGGAAGAGGTAGGGGTAGAAATCACNGATTTTCGTTACTGTTGCAGCCAGCCCTGGCCGTTTCCAAACAGTCTCATGCTTGGCTTTCATGCCCGTTATAGCCATGGTGATATTCGCTTGCAGGAAGAGGANATAGCTGAAGCCGACTGGTTTGATATAGAAGCACTGCCAGCCATTCCCGGTAAAGATGCTATTTCCCGTTGGTTGATNGATGATTATCTTAGCCAACANGGGGTAAGCACTGACTGAGATGATCACCTTCTACTGCAANCTGTGGTTTTACCGAAAAGCTAGTCTTTTATTTCATGAGCGAGCAGAGCCTGCGGGCTCTGGAACAGATANAATAGTAATTGGCTCAGCACGATATTCCCATCGGCCCGATATTGGCCGGCCATGAATGNAGTCATGCCGTCGAGAGTCCCTTCTAAAAGCCGCCAGATCGTGGTGTGTTTATCCAGCCACAATGTCAGNGTCGGCGGAGACTCAATGCCGGGCCTGAACTCAAANTGCTCGTGGTTGGCGATCAGATGAAAGGNATCNTCGNTNTCGAATATGAATTGAAATGTAACGGGTTCCTCGGGCAGGAGGTTATACCGGAAGGAATCTGCCAGTTGTAATGATCGNTTGGCCAGCTGTTCAGTCTTCATGTAAGGCCTTTCNGAGGGCCAGTTAAGAATAGCTTTTTTTCCGGTTAACTGCCATGACCATTAACGGCTTTGTGTTAATATTGCAGGGTCTATCTGAGGGGCTAATATTTTGGAATTTTTATTTGAGTATGGGCTGTTTCTGGCGAAGAGTCTGACTGTCCTGTTAAGCTTTATTATTGTTTTTGTGGTAATACTGGGTTCGTCCCAGCGNGCNCAGCAGANCTCTAAAGGTGAACTTGAGGTCAAGAATGTCAATGAAGCGGTAAAGCATATCAGCCAAAGCCTGACTCGCTCGATGTTGAANCCTGTGCAGCAGAAGGCNCAGGANAAAGCGGATAAAAAACGGCTGAAACAAGAGNAAAAGAACCGCAAGCAGNAGTTGAAAGACGACCAGGGNATTTCTGCTCGGGTTTTCGTGCTNGAATTTAACGGCGATGTNCAGGCATCAGGAGTAGATGCCCTGCGTGAAGAGGTCTCAGCNGTNCTTTCTGTTGCTCGAGAGGAAGACGAAGTCATCGTCAAACTCGANAGTCCTGGTGGNGTTGTTCATGGTTACGGCCTGGCAGCNTCACAATTACAGAGAATTAAAGCGAAGTCGATCACCTTAACCGTTGCTGTCGATAAAGTAGCAGCCAGCGGGGGTTATATGATGGCTTGTATTGCCGATAAAATNATTGCGGCCCCTTTTGCTTTATTGGGTTCTATCGGTGTGGTGGCACAGATTCCNAACTTTCACCGGTTCCTNAAGAGTAAGGAAGTCGATGTTGAGGTGCTTACGGCTGGGGACTATAAGCGAACGCTGACATTGTTTGGTGAAAATACCGAAAAAGGCAGACAGAAATTTCTCGAAGANCTTGAAGACGTGCACGCTCTGTTCAAAGAATTTGTGTCTGANAANCGACCCCAAGTGCAGATAGAACAGGTCAGTACCGGTGAAGCCTGGTACGGGAAAAGAGCGCTTGATGTCATGTTGGTGGATGAATTAATGACCAGTGACGAATATATAGTCGATAAGTGCGAGACCTGTGATGTTTTTTCGGTGCAGTTCAAGGAAACCCTGAATCGATGGCAGAAGNTTTTAAAGAAGATTGAGGTGATCACAGGGCAATGGCAGTCACCTGTGCAGCATTTAGCGAAGCTACCGGATAGTCAGGTGAAGTAAATACATTCNACTCAGTTTAAGTGAGAAACGTTTTAAGTTAAAAGTTCTAAGTTAAAAGAGGATTCAAATGTCAGATTTTCAATCATTCTGGGTAGAAAAAAACGATGNAGGGGTAACGCATTCGATAATTGATCGGNATGTNAAAGATCTTCCTGNTGGCGAGGTGTTGATCGAAGTCCACTATTCCTCTGTTAATTACAAGGATGCCNTATCGGCAAATGGCATGCCTGGAGTCACTCGGTCCTATCCTCACGCGCCAGGCATCGATGCTGCCGGCGTGGTCATGGAATCTTCGGTCAGCCAGTTTTCCCCTGGCGATAGCGTCATCGTTATCGGCTTTGACNTGGGNATGAATACGCCCGGTGGGTTCGGGCAGTATATTCGTGTGCCGGCTGACTGGATCACGCCGCTCCCAGANGGGCTTTCACTTCGGGAAAGTATGATCATCGGGACGGCTGGGCTCACTGCTAGCCTGTGCGTNGAAAAATTACTGCAGATGAATGCAGNGCCAGACCAGGGACCGGTGATCGTGTCAGGCGCCACCGGNGGTGTTGGCTCGGTGGCTGTTTCCCTGCTGGCTAAGCTCGGCTTCNCGGTAGTTGCCAGCACAGGGAAACCGGATAAAACAGCGTATTTNGAGGGGCTGGGNGCCCAGTCGGTATTGGCAAGAAGTGTATTGGAGGATCCCAACAGCCGGCCCATGGCCGCGCCGGCATATGCGAATGCTATTGATACAGTAGGTGGAGAAATCCTCTCAAATATCATCAAGTCGCTGGATTACCAGGGTAGTGTNGCCATCTGCGGTTTAGTATCTTCGCCGGTTTTCTCTGCTACGGTANTGCCTTTTATTCTTCGTGGCGTAAATGTCCTTGGTATTGATTCGGTTGAGTTGCCTGTGCTCGATAAAACACGTAACTGGAACCGNCTGGCCGGCGATTGGCATCTGCAAACNCTTGCTGANATGGCAATTGATATTGATTTAGAGGGCTTGTCTGGTGCAATAGCGGATATTTTTGCGGGCAANGTTGCTGGACGGGTCGTGGTNNATTTGAGGCCNTAACAGATTCAGGGNCCTNGCACGCGCTTTGCGGTGTTATGGCTGTTATAAGCGTGTCGGTCGNCAGAGTCGCTGATCATGCTCTGNTAGTGATATGAAAAGAACTGAANTGCTGAGACTNGCGTATTTGATANNGGGTCATCGTCAATTTCAAAACTGCTAAAGCCGCATCGGTACATTTGCTCAAGTTGGTCTACCCGNACGGCTCCTACAGCACGNATGTCTCCCTTGTATGCATATCTTTGGCGCAGTATGGATGCGGTTGAAAAGGGTCTGCCGTCAAAGAAGCTGGGAAAATTCAGNGCGATTATTGATGGNCCGCCAATGGCTTCGAAAACCGCATCAATGTCCTCATCCGGTTCGAGTAAAACNANCNGTCTNGCCCNATCTAGGGNGCTCAGTTTAAGGTAATCTGCTAACNCNAGAAGNCGCTCNTTTGGCTGTTTCCTCGGGTTTATATNAATAGCCGAGTAAGTCGATGGGTCGACTGCGATCAGTTTTTTCATGCTGCAGTTCCTGGATAAGCGGCGGTCTTAAATGGTTCTATACCAATGCGGTTGAATGTTTGTATAAAACTTTCCTGAGGTAGTCTCGATTGCNTATAGCATTGCACCAGGCGCTGAATGGCCTGTGCAGTGTCCTGTTCAGGAAAAGCGGGGCCAAGGATACGGGCCAGTTGGGTCTGTTCTCCGGCATCACCACCGACAGAGATTTGGTAGTACTCGAGCCCTTTTTTATCAACGCCCAGAATACCTATATTGCCAACATGATGATGACCGCAGGCATTCATACAGCCGGAGATATTAATGTCCAGGGCCCCTATATCAACGATTTCTTGAATTTGCTGGTATTGAGACTGGATGGCATGTGCTAGTGGGATTGATCTGGCGTTGGCGAGCGAGCAGAAATCCCCACCTGGGCAGCAGATCACGTCACTGATAAGCCCCAGGTTTGCGGTCGCCAGTTTTGCTGTCGTGAGGCTATGCCAGAGTGTGATCAGGTCGCTTTGTCGGACATCGGCCAGTACCAGGTTCTGTTCGTGGGTAACTCTGATTTCACCGGAACTGTAGGTATCTGCAAGGTCCGCTATTAAATCCATCTGGGCGGCGCTGATATCTCCGGGGGCAGAGCCAATATCCTTTAAAGCGATGTTTACGATAGCGTAACCGGGCATTTTGTGGTCTAGCACATTGTGCTTTAGCCATAACTGACAGTCAGGTCCAGGAATGTCTTCGTTGCTGATCGATTCATCAACAAGGTCAAGATAATCCGGCTTGCTGAAGCAGTTTATAAACCGATCAATATTGGTTTGGCTGATGGTGTCGGGGCTGTCCTTCAGGGTTAACCATTCGGATTCGACGTGTTGCGAGAAAGCGTTGGCACCCAGCGCTTTTACTAATATTTTTATCCTGGCTTTATATTTATTGTCTCTTCTACCCAGGCGGTTGTAGACACGCAATATAGCAGTCAGATAAGTTAACAGGTGCTCTTTTTCGAGGAAGGGCTTTATTTTTGAAGCAATAATGGGTGTTCTTCCAAGGCCGCCACCGACCCATACTTCAAAGCCTGTCCGGTGTTGCTGCCTGACCAGTCGCAAGCCAATATCATGTACTTTTATGGCAGCTCTGTCATGATCGCTACCGCTTAGGGCGATCTTGAATTTCCTCGGTAGCCAGTTGAATTCGGGATGCAGGGTTGACCATTGACGAATGATTTCAGCCCATGGCCTGGGATCTTCCAGTTCATCGTTTGCGACGCCAGCAAGCGGATCCGCAGTAATATTTCGTATGCAACTGCCGCTGGTTTGGATAGCATGCATCTGTACGCTGGTCAGTTGTTCAAGTATATCTGGTACCTGCTCGAGCTTGGGCCAGTTGAACTGAATATTCTGGCGTGTCGTGAAGTGACCATAGCCTTTGTCATATTTCCTGGAAATATGAGCCAGTTTACGAAGTTGGTTGGATGACAGCATTCCATAGGGAATGGCTACCCGTAACATGGGCGCTAATTTCTGCAGGTAGAGACCATTTCTNAGTCGGAGTTGNTGGAACTCCTCGGANTCCAGTTTACCCTCAAGAAATCGTTGTGTCTGGTTCCTGAATTGCCTGGTGCGCTCTTCAATAAGCGTTTGGTCGAACTGATCGTATTGATACATGTCGCGTTACTTCTAGATAAAAGCGGCAACTTAACAGCTTTAACTCAAGACCTGAATTAACTTATAATTCTATGGTTATAGCTAAAAACACCTATTAGGAACTGGTTAACCTGGATTTGGNTTTTGTTAGCTGGAATGNCNTCGGTTAGATGNAAGGAACTTTAAAATTGAATGATTCGGAACAGATTGAGTCACANCAAGCTAACACAGGAAGTAGCAATGATGANCGCAGGGCAGATGTNTTAGCAGCCTGCGCTATTGTCATCATACTGGTGTTAGCTGCATTATACTGGTANGCCCGGCTAGATTGATTGGTCNCTTCATCAGGTGAATGTTTTACNGGTTTAGCGATAGCTCAGCGAAGGTAACAACCAGCGTTCTGCAGTTTCCAGATCCCAACCCTTTCTTGCGGCGTAATCAATCACCTGATCTCGATCAATTTTGCCTAAACCGAAATAGCNGGATTCAGGGTGGGCAAAGTAGAATCCGCAGACTGATGCTGCNGGACTCATGGCAAAATTTTCCGTCAGGGTCATACCGATTTGATTTTCAACATCNAGCAAGTGAAATAGCGTCTGTTTTTCCGTGTGTTCGGGGCAGGCAGGGTAACCGGGAGCAGGACGAATACCTCGATAGTTTTCTTTAATGAGTTGTTCACTAGAAAATTNCTCGTTCTGAGCGTANCCCCAGTAATGCATACGTACCTGTTCGTGCATGAACTCGGCGANAGCCTCGGCCAGTCGATCGGCGATGGCACTCATTAATATTGCAGAATAATCATCCTGGTCCAGCTTGAAGTNAGCCACCATTTGTTCCAGGCCAATACCTGAGGTAACCGCAAAGCCGCCAATAAAATCGGGACGGTCCTGGCCTTCTGGGGCAATAAAATCACTGAGACATAGATTAGGTTTACCATTGGGCTTGTCTGTCTGTTGCCGCAGGTGGTGAAGCCTGGCNATAGTNTTNGTNCGNGTCTCATCTGNNTANACNACGATATCGTCCTGGTCNACCGTATTTGCNGGCCATATNCCNAGGACTGCTCNAGCACTCAANCNANNGTCCTGNTCCAGTTGGTCNAGCATTTTCTGGGCATCNTNAAAAAGNTCGCNGGCAGATNGTCCGATAATCNCATCGGANAGAATNGNTGGNTANTTGCCTGCTANTTCCCAGGTTATAAAAAAGGGTGTCCAGTCAATNTAGNNTCNNAGAGNNGCCAGTGNAATCNTAGNAANNGTCTTGTTNCCNNTAAGCAGNGGTNTGGGAGGNGNNTAGNTTTGCCANNNCACNGGATATTTNTTCCNNCGNGCCTGNGCNAGNGAAANCAGNTTGNTNTTTTGTCNNCTTTTTAAGNTTCGGGTTCTNATNTTGTCATATTCNTCACGAAGNTCNTTNNNNAGNCGCGGTTTTTCCTGNTNGGANAGTAAACGACTGGCAATNCCAACAGCGCGNGATGCATCGGNNACNTAAACGGTNATATCNNGTTCAAAACANGGTTCNATTTTGACNGANGTATGNGCTTTGGANGTGGTNGCACCGCCGATCATGAGCGGTATTGAAATTTTGCGTCGCTGCATTTCNGAGGCNATNGNTACCATCTCGTCNAGNGAGGGTGTAATNAGNCCGCTCAGGCCTATGATATCGACATTTTCATCCAGGGCTGTTTGCAATATNCGNTCTNCAGGCACCATNACNCCGAGATCTATNACATCGTAGTTNTTGCANTGTANAACNACACCGACAATGTTCTTNCCNATATCGTGGACNTCNCCTTTNACNGTGGCCATCAGAATNNTGCCNTTNCTCTGGATNACNCCNTNNTTTTCNGCTTCGATAAANGGAATGAGGTGGGAAACAGCTTGTTTCATGACACGGGCACTCTTTACCACTTGAGGTAGGAACATTTTGCCTGCGCCAAAAAGGTCCCCNACNTGGTTCATNCCAGCCATCAANGGACCTTCGATGACTTCTATCGGTCTGTTGAATTGCAGTCTGGCTTCTTCGGTATCGGCCACAATGTNCTGGTTNATGCCTTTTACCAGTGCATGGCCGATACGCTCATCTACTGGCAGGTTGCGCCAGGTCAGGTCTTCAGCTTTGCGTGCGCTTGCCTGTCCTGAGAAATTTTCTGCGGCCTCGATGAGCCTTTCTGTACTATCGCTGCTTCGATTGAAAATAGCATCTTCTATACTATCNCTTAGGTCNGTCGGGATCTGTTCATACAGGGCGAGTTGTCCGGCATTGACAATGGCCATGGTAAGACCAGCCTGAATGGCGTGATAAAGGAAAACAGCATGAATCGCTTCTCGAATAGCATTNTTGCCGCGAAAAGAAAATGAGATGTTACTGATGCCACCNGAAATCATCACGCCAGGGATGTGTTCCTTGATGTACTTACAGGCATCAAGGAAATCTTTGCCGTATAGNTTNTGTTCGGCAATGCCTGTTGCAATAGCAAATATATTCGGGTCGAAGATAATGTCGTGGGCAGGGAACCCGACTTCCTCAACCAGAATCTGGTAACTGCGGTTGCATATTTGTTTTTTCCTGGNCAGCGTATCAGCCTGGCCCTGNTCATCAAAGGCCATGACGACGATAGCGGCACCGTACTTCAGACAAAGCCTGGCNTGCTCCGTAAATTCTTNTTCGCCCGCCTTCAGACTGATTGAATTAACGATTGATTTNCCCTGAATCGTCTTTAGCCCGGCTTCTATAATGTCCCACTTTGATGAGTCAATCATTATCGGGACACGGCAGATATCGGGTTCGGATGCGATCAGGTTCAGGAACCTAACCATGGCGGCTTTGGAATCCAACATGCCTTCATCCATATTGATATCAATAACCTGAGCACCACTATTNACCTGTTGCTGGGCGACTTCAAGGGCCTGCTGATAATTATCGTCTTTGATAAGNCGGGCGAATTTAGCTGAGCCGGTGACGTTGGTTCGTTCGCCAATGTTTACAAATAGCGATTCGCTGTTAATACGAAAGGCTTCCAACCCGCTGAGCAGGCAGTCATCCGAATGGTTTTTGGCCACCCTGGGCTTTTGTCCAAGCACNAGTTGTTTGAANGCAGCTATGTGGGCTGGCGTGGTACCNCAGCAGCCNCCGATAATATTGACTAGACCTTCGNCCAGGTACTCCTTCATGGNACAGACCATGGTCTCAATNGACTCGTCGTATTCACCAAATGAATTAGGNAGNCCTCTGTTTGGATANGCGCTGATNNCNCAGTCAGCGTATCCACTCATATCNTTAATGTAGGGCTTGAGTGCGGCAGCACCCAGCGCACAGTTGAAGCCGACGCTGAGCGGGTTGGCATGACGGATAGAAGCCCAGAAAGCTTCTGCGGTTTGGCCCGAGAGTAATCGTCCGCTGGCATCGGTAATCGTTCCAGATATCATAACGGGCAGTTTCTGGCCTGTTTGTTCGAACAGGGTCAGCANAGCGAAAATTGCTGCTTTAGCATTAAGCACATCGAATATGGTTTCGATTAGGATGAGGTCGCAGCCGCCGTCGATGAGCCCTCGTAACGCNGTTGTATAGTCTGCGACCAGATCGTCGAAACTGATATTACGGTATCCAGGGTCATTAACATCAGGAGAAAGACTGGCAGAGCGGGTTGTTGGCCCTATTGCTCCGGCTACAAAATGGGGTTGCCGGCGCTGCTCTGGAGGTAGCTCTGCTATCGCTTGCCTGGCCAGTTTTGTNGCCTGGTAATTCAACTCGTAGACCAGCGNTTCGGTGCCGAAATCTGATTGGGAGACGCTGTTTGCAGTAAAAGTATTGGTTGCAACAATGTCGGCCCCGCTGTTGAGAAAATCGGTATGGATAGCTTTAATCACATCCGGTCGGGTGAGGTTTAGTATCTCGTTGTTACCCTTCAGGTCAATGCGATGGTCTTGAAATTTTTCGCCACGGAAATCCTTTTCCGATAGAGCCTGTGCCTGAATCATGGTCCCCATGGCACCATCCATGACCAGAATTCTTTGCNGNAGGATAGNTTCGATAGATGAAGATNNTGCAANGGTATTCATGAGAGCGTGAACCTGGAACAATNANTCCATTTTAGCAACTATTGTTCACCTTCATTTTGAAGATGATTCGGGCTGATTATGAGAGATATTCACTTTCCAGCTGGTCTAGNCNGGGTCTTTCCTGTCNCCGCAAAACAGGTTGTGCGCCGCAAAAAGTTAACGGTGTAAAAAGTATCCCGCAGAGTTGGTTAATAAGTCNAGCTGAAGTAATATAGCGTAAAGNTAAGCAGAACAAGAACTATGGTTGAAATCACAGAATCAGCGCAGGAATATTTACGAGATCTGCTATCAAAACAGGATGGCAGTCATGTTGGTATCAGNGTGTTTATCGCTGACCCAGGTACGCCGATGGCAGAAACTTGTATTGCCTACTGNAGGACCGGAGAAGAGCAATCTGATGATATCAGGGTTGANTACCCACATTTNCCAGCCTGGATTGATGCAAACAGCGAGCGTTTCCTGGAAGATGCTCTGGTTGACTATGCAGAGGATCGAATGGGGGGGCAGTTAACNATAAAAGCACCTAATGCTAAANTGCCCAACGTTTCTGAGGATAGNCCTCTCGAAGATCGTATCAATTACCTGCTACACAGCCAGGTAAACCCGTCACTGGCAAGCCATGGTGGAATGGTGAGTTTGGTTGAGGTGGTAGAAGAAAGTATCGCCGTGCTTCAGTTTGGTGGTGGTTGTCAGGGTTGTGGTATGGTAGATATGACCTTGAAAGATGGTGTGGAAAAGACCTTGCTGGAACAGCTTCCGGAATTAACCGCAGTGCGAGATGTCACAGATCATTCCANTACAGAAAATGCTTACTTCTAGANNNACAGGTGCCAATCAAGCCGATTGCTGAGNGCNAAGTGANNCTGTTGAACTGCGATTNAACAGTACTGGCGCCACTGCATCATGCAGTTCAAGTAACATCTGTTCAGTCGTNTGCCAGTCCACGCACGCATCAGTAATAGAGATCCCATAACGGAGATCTTTGAGATCCCTGGGGATCGNCTGATTTCCTTCGTTTANATGGCTTTCAACCATCAGGCCAATGATTGATTGATTTCCTCGTGCAATCTGCTGACTAACATTTTTCATGACAGCAACCTGTCGCTTATGGTCTTTTGCTGAGTTAGCNTGNCTNCAGTCGATCATAATATTGGCAGGAATATTAGTTGAGGCGAGCCGTTGCTCACACTCAGATACCTTACTGGNTTCATAGTTTGGNCCGTCTGCCCCTCCTCTTAGTACNACGTGAGCATGGTGNTTTCCTCTGGTCTGAATTATTGCAACTTCACCATTGTGGTTGATACCGAGGAAACGATGCGGTGCAGAAACCGATTTCAGGGCNTTGATGGCAACTTCCAGGCTGCCGTCAGTACCATTTTTAAATCCCACCGCGGACGAGAGTCCGCTGGCCATTTCTCGATGGGTTTGNGATTCTGCNGTTCGCGCACCAATGGCGCTCCAGCAGATTAAGTCCTGCAGGTACTGTGGCGAAACNGGATCAAGCGCTTCATTTGCGGTCGGTAACCCCATTTCAGCCAGTTCAATCAGCAACTNNCGACCTANCGCAAGACCTTCNGCAATATTGAANGAATCATCCATGTTCGGGTCGTTTAGAAAACCTTTCCAACCCACTGTGGTTCTNGGTTTCTCAAAGTAGACGCGCATGANCAGGAGAAGATTTTCAGATACNCGATTGGCTAATTCTTTCAATCGGTGCGCNTACTCGATGGCTGATTGGGAATCATGAATCGAGCAGGGGCCTACAATAATCATTAACCGATGGTCTTGCCTGTTTAAGATCCGCTTAATTGCCTTTCTGCCTTCAGCCACGGTTTGCAGAGCATCAAGCGATGCGCTTACCTGTTTTTTTAGTTTGTTAGGGCTGATCAAGGGTTCCTCGGCCAAGACGTTNAGGTCATCAAGCTTTATATCAGTCATGATTTCAATTCCTATTATTTAGANACTGACAAAAACTTCTCGAGGGCTGGTTCNCCTNTNGGAGTTTNCAAAGGCGCAGTGGCCGNCNNNATGTTGTTCGAGCACTATGTCGTTATTAAAAGATAAGCCAATGCCCAACTGTCTGGGCTTGTACTATTTTGATAGGAACGAGTGATCATGCGNCGGTTCTAAATAGTTANTCTGGTTTCAGCCAGCNATCATAGTCCTGCATTGCCGAAACGCAAGTTATTTTTCAGAAAATGGGGAGAAGCGGCTAAAATACAACAAAACGNGGAGGAAGCATGAATAANTTGTGGNTGTTACTGGTGTTCTATTTTTCAGCTGGTCAGGCTTCACAATGGCAAGTCGAAAAATTCTATGACCTTGATTTTGAACCCATCTCTGAAATGAGCGGAATGGTTAAGAGTAANCGTTTCCCTGAAGTTTACTGGCTNCATAACGATAGTGGGGATAGTGCCAGGGTCTTTGCTGTTAATGNTCGTGGTGANATCATTTTTCCTTCNTTCCTACCTTTCCACGGNCAGGTTTCAAGGCTGGGNAGNCAACCGTGGCCTGGNCATTCCATTCATCTAGCGGNTAATTATGACTGGGAAGACATAGCCGTAGATGCGGATTGGATCTATATAGCGGATACGGGTAATAATGGTAACGCCAGGCGGGACCTGGGTATTTATGTTGTCCCGGAATTCAACCCGGCNANGATTGAAAGTACTCGGGCGATTCGTTTTTATGCCTTCCGCTATCCTCAGCAGCAGACGTTCCCAGCCAAGCAATGGCATTATGACAGTGANGCGCTGTTTGTGCTGAACACTCGTCTGTANTTGATAACCAANCATAGGGTGGCGGGCNGCATTANCCGATTTGAAAAAGGCGCTAATTTGTATCGATTGGATAAGCTAAAGTCAGGGGAGATGAATGAGGCGGTCCTGGTCGATAATCACCCCAGTTTATTTATGGCCACAGCGGCTGATTTATCACCTGATGCAACCAAGTTAGCTGTCCTGGGAAGTCGCAGCCTGTGGGTTTTTNNGGCGCCTNAGTCAGGAGATAAGTGGTTATCAGGAAAATCTGAAACCTTGAATCTGATTGGTCTTGGCTTAGGCCAGGTTGAATCNGTTACCTGGCGTGATTCAAATAGTTTGCTGGTAGGCAATGAAGCAGGTGTGGTTTATCGAGTGAAGTTGNCGCACTAGTGGCATCTTGTTGNCAANCCANGCGGGTTGAGTGATCGNGACATGGCATCTGCTATTGAGTCGCNGGATCACGCGATACTGCCAGNACCGNTGCTGCNCGNTGTTAGCCTAANTTTAAGANTATTTACTTTATCAGCCGTTGACATCCGGTTTGCGGGGACTAGTATGGCGGTTTCAGACAGGAGTGTTCGATTTGGAGCTTGATGCCTATTTCNTGGGAATGTTGATTCTGGCTGGATTTTTCGGCGGTATTGTCAATACCCTGGCCGGTGGTGGATCGATGTTGATTCTGCCTGCTCTGATGTTACTGGGTATGCCCGCAGATATTGCTAATGGAACCAACCGGATTGGNATTTTCTTGCAGTCAGCNGCAGCNGTAAAAGGTTTTGATNCTGCTAANAAATTGGATCGTGCAGCNGTTCTGCCGATACTGTTGCCTACTTTGTTGGGTGCGGTAATTGGCGCTTTTCTGGCATCGGTTCTGCCGAATATATACTTAAAGCCATTATTATTAGGGGTGATGGTGGTGATGGCGNNGGTTATGGTGCTCAAANCGGACGCGATTGCCGATGAAGNCNTTCAGCCGAGGCAGCTCAAATCGTCACCGCCAGCNTGGGCGGGACTATTTGTAACCGGGCTCTATGGTGGATTTGTGCAGGCNGGGGTGGGTTTCCTGCTGATCGCNGTCCTGGCCGGTATGCTTCGTTACGATCTGGTGCGCACNAATGCATTGAAGTTGGTNTGCACGGGTGCNTTGAGCCTGGTNGCGCTAGTAATNTTCGCANTAGCGGATCAAGTGCTCTGGATTCCAGGNTTGATACTTGCCGTGGGNACTGTAGCCGGTGCCGTTGTCAGTGTAAGATTTGCCGTTTCTGTGAGTCAGGCAACGTTAAAGTGGTTTTTGTTTATAATGGTAACAGTAAGCTGTGCAGCAGCGGCTGTATTTTAGGTGATCTATGAGTTTTGAGTCTGAACGTTACCCGTCNAATTTTATCAGTAATATCATCGAGAGTGATTTAAAGGCAGGCAAACANGGTGGTCGAGTAGCAACCCGTTTTCCGCCAGAGCCAAACGGTTTCCTGCATATTGGTCATGCCAAGGCTATCTGCCTGAATTTTGGCCTGGCCAGAGATTATCAAGGTACTACCAATCTACGTTTTGATGATACCAATCCGCTTAANGAGAACGCTGAGTTCATGAATACCATGCGCGAGGACATCAGCTGGCTGGGNTTTCAGTGGTCCCAGGAAACAAAGGCATCGGATTATTTTGAACAGCTATTTGAGTTTGCTCTGGATCTGATCAGGAAAGATAAAGCCTATGTGGATTCACTGTCAGCAGAGGANATTCGAACGTACCGCGGGACCTTGACTGAACCGGGCGTAAACAGTCCTTATCGGGATAGAAGTGTCGAGGAGAATCTGCNGTTGTTNCAGGACATGCGTGCAGGTGTTTTTCCTGATGGTGCTCATGTTTTAAGGCTTAAGATAGATATGGCCGCAGCCAATATCAATATGAGAGATCCGGCCATTTATCGAATCCGCCANGCCGAGCATCANCAGACNGGTAATCAGTGGTGTATTTACCCGCTCTATGATTACACGCATTGTATTTCAGANGCGCTTGAGGGTATCACGCATTCATTGTGTGATATNGGCTTTGAAGATCACCGCCCTTTATACGATTGGGTGTTAGATCAATTGCAATTGNCGGTTCATCCCCAGCAGATTGAATTTTCGAGNCTGAACCTTAAATACACCGTGATGAGCAAGCGNAAATTGAAGCGACTGGTTGAACAACAACTGGTAGAAGGATGGGATGATCCTCGCTTGCCGACNCTGGCTGGGTTAAGAAGGCGGGGTTATGCGCCAGCGGCCATAAGGGATTTCTGCAGACGGATAGGTGTAGCCAAAAGTGAAAACAATGTTGAACTGGCATTGCTTGAGAGTTGCCTTCGAGAAAACCTAGAAGGTAACGCGCCNAGGGCAATGGCCGTGCTTGACCCTTTAAAAGTGATCATTACCAACTTACCAGAAGATNANGTCGAAACACTGAGNGTGGCAAATCATCCNAANAATGCAGCTATGGGTGAACGGTCGGTGCCCTTTACAAGAGAGCTTTATATTGAAAGGGCNGATTTCCGGCTAGAAGCAAATCGGAAATATAAAAGGNTGGTACTGGGGGGGGAGGTNCGTTTACGCGGCGGTTANGTNATTCGNGCTGATGAAGTAAGAATGGACGATCAGGGTGAAATNAGCGAACTTCACTGTAGTTATGATGCGCAGACATTNGGGGTCAATCCTCCGGGCCGNAAGGTNCGTGGGGTCATTCACTGGGTATCCAGCAGCAATGCGGGNGCCGTTATCTTCCGTCGGTTCGAACCACTGTTTTCGGTTGNCTATCCTGATACCGGCGACANTGAATATACTGAACTGATGAATCCCGACTCGTTAACNGAGCTTTCTGGNTTCCTGGAAAATTGGTTACTGGAAACGCCGGCGGGTAGTCAGTATCAGTTTGAAAGAGTGGGCTATTTTACCAGAGACAGTAAAGAACGCGCTGATAAAGTACCGGTATTTAATGAAGTAGTGGGATTACGCGACTCTTGGGCTAAGATAAATACTCAGTAACAGGGCTGCCNGTTAGTTGACAGGCACCCAATAAAGCGGCATCTAGTNAAGGCGCATCTAACCAAAGGGCATCTAACCAANGNGCATCCATGAAATACGGCCTTATCCCAATCAATCTCGGCGTGTCATCTGTGGACCAGATGGTCGGCATGGCTAAGAAAGCGGAAAGTTTAGGTTACGAATCAGTATGGACATTCGAGCATGTCATTGTCCCGCTCGATTATCAATCCAGATATCCCTATAGCGCTTCTGGCAAGATGGGTGGGGANCCGGATGTTAATTTTGTTGATCCGCTGATTGCTCTGAGCTTTGTTGCAGCCAGCACCAGNACGATTCGNNTGGGAACGGGCGTTAATATTCTATCTCAGGCTAANCCTGTTTATGTTGCCAAACAGAGTGCCAGCCTGGATATGCTGTCAAACGGTCGGTTCATGCTAGGCGTTGGTATTGGATGGTTGCAAGAGGAGTTTGCTGCGCTTGGCGTGCCTTTTGAAAAACGCGGNGCCAGATTTGATGACTACCTTCAGGGAATGCGAAAAATCTGGTCGGGTGATGTGGTNGAACATCANAGTNAATTTCTGAGTTGGAGTGGTTTTAAGAGTTACCCGGTGCCTGTACAGAATCCAATGCCGGTGATTATGGGGGGCTCCAAAGGNAAAATACACGAGCGCGTTGCCNTGTATGGTGACGGCTGGTTTGCACCCACCAGTGACCCGGCAGAGTTGACCGTTCATTTAGATGAGATTCGTAGACAATGCGANCTTATAGATAGGGATTACGCTGAAATTGAAATTACTGTTATGTGGTCNGGACAGATGCAGCAGGAACAGATTGAACCTTTCCNGGCCCTGGGTGTTGATCGTATGGTNGTACCTTTATTTGCGCTGGGTGCNGATCCGTTGGCNGGCATGTCAGGNGTAGCNGAAAAGTTGTTTGATCAGTAATGATTAGTCGGTCTGAGGTCCAATCCGCAGCGNAGCGGATTGNACCGCATTGTCACATTACNCCCATAATGACCAGTACAAGTATCGATCAGCTTGCAGGTTGTCGAGTTTANTTCAAGTGCGATCATCTACAGAAAGCNGGNGCCTTCAAAAGCAGAGGCGCNGTCAATGCAGTGTTTTCCTGTTCTCAGNAAGAAATTCGCTACGGGGTGTGTACTCACTCATCCGGGAATCATGGCGCTGCACTTGCTAGGGCNGCCAGATTGCGGCAGGTGCCCGCGTTTATTGTGGTGCCGCAAGCAGCTAATCCCCTCAAAATGGAAGCGATCGAACAGTATGGTGGTCAATTGGTGATCTGTGATAATAGNCTGGAAGCGAGATCANCCAAGCTNGAGGAAATCCGCCTGCAGACCCGTGCTCGTGAGATTCCTCCTTATGATGACCCGTTGGTTATTGCCGGTCAGGGTACTGCGGCGCTCGAGCTTATCGATCAAGTAGCCGATCTNGATTCGATTTTGGTACCCGTGGGCGGCGGCGGNTTACTAGCCGGTGCTGTGCTGGCGGCTAATTCCACCATTAAAGTTTATGGCGCTGAACCTGACCAGGCGGATGATGCGCATCGATCATTTCACACAGGTACGCGTGTTCTCAGTCATCAACCCAACACGCTGTGTGATGGGTTGCTGACAACGCTGGGCGAGTTGAATTTCGAGATCATCAGCGCTGGCGCTGAAAATATATTGTTGGTCAGTGAGGCTCAGATCATTGAATCCATGGANTTTATCTGGCGGTACCTGAAACAACTGGTTGAGCCCAGTAGTGCCGTAGTTTTAGCCGCCATCATTGNCCACAGAGATCTTTTTACTGATCAGAAGATAGGCGTGGTTTTGACNGGCGGCAATGTTGACTACCGGAATCTGCCNTTTACAGCGCTTCNCCCTGGTTAATAACTAGCTGGTNGTAGTCGNTCCAGTTAATCCGGCANCTTTAANACCTGCTTGGCGATGACGTTCAACTGNACTTCACTNGTGCCACCCTCAATAGAATTGGCTCGCGATCGTAACCACTCCCGNGCGACGCTCAGTTCTCTTTCTGAAAATGCCTCACTCTCCCAGCCAATCCCCTGGGAGCCCATTATTTTGAGCAATAATTCGTATCGTTTCTTATTCTGNTCAGTGCCATAGAGTTTGAACATTGATGAAGCGGGTGATGCTGCACCACGGCTCTTTGATTCGGCCGAAGCTCTTTGNAGNGTGAGTCCAAAAGCCCGGCTGTTCAGGTTAAACTGAGTCACCTGGTCCCTCAGGTTGCTGTCAGCAATTTTGTGATTAACCTCTCCCAGGTATTGCTTGGCCTGGTTAGCCAGTGAATGTTTCGGGTTACTCTTGCCTCTCGTACCCATCCCACTGATCATATTTCGTTCATGCTGGAGTAGTTTTTTAGCTATAGTCCATCCGCTATTGACGTCTCCTATCAGATTCGATTTTGGCACCACAACATCGTNGAAAAAAGTCTCNCAGAAGACAGANGCGCCCGAAATCAGCTTTATCGGTTTGGCGCTAACGCCTTCACTTTCCATATCGAATAAAATAAAGCTGATGCCCNTATGTTTCGACGCCAGGGGATCTGTACGTACCAGGCAGAAAATCCAGTCAGACTTGTCAGCAAAAGAGGTCCAGATTTTTGAACCATTGATGGTGTAATGATCACCTTCCAATACAGCCCGCGTCTGCAGGCTGGCAAGGTCCGATCCGGAACCCGGTTCTGAATACCCCTGGCACCAGCGAATCTCCCCAGTGACAATTTTTGGGAGATGCTCGAGTTTCTGTTGCTCGTTGCCATATTCCAGCAGTACTGGGCCGAGCATGCTAATGCCGAATGAAATCAACGGTGGACGGGCATTAAGCGAAGCTAATTCCTCCTGTAAAACCTGATTTTCNTTTNNTGACAANCCGCCTCCNCCGTAGACAGAAGGCCANGTTGGACAGGTCCAGCCTTTGGANGCCATGGCATCCAGCCAGGTNTTAGCTTCATCGTTGGGGTATTGAGCTCGCCTGCCACCCCATACCGTTTCTTCGTCNCTTTTTGGTCGNGTACGCATACTCGGTGGGCAATGCTGTTCAAGCCAGGCACGGGTNTCTTTTCTAAATTGAGTCAATTCAACCATTTGTCGGTTTGCTCCAAATTAAAGTCNTCTGCTGTTGAATAAATAGCCGATNGTCGTCCGCCAGNACGGTTTCGNTGTTGGCAGACCCAGCCAGAAAAGTGGCTGCTGANCAGANTNGTCATTTTCTTCATGATGATCCTGCCTCCTCCAGCAGGAGGTCAGCAGGCTCGTTTTCGTGCTGTAGNTTTTTTGCCACANTTTCTGCCTGNGACAGCACCCGCAGGATGTTGTNACCGGCTATTTTGGCTATGTCTTCNTCNCTATAGCCGCGAACCAGTAATTCTNGGAGTAAAGCCGGATAAGTGGATACGTCTTCCAANCCTACCGGGCCGGGGGGCATACCATCGTAATCTGCGCCNAGGCCAATGTGATCAATACCGGCAANCTGNCGGATATGATCTATATGATCAGCCACATCAGCCAGCGTNACTATCGGTGCAGGATGCTGCNGCTGCCATATCTTCATGGCGGCCTCTAGTTCATCTGGGCTGGATTGCGANGTGATACTGTTACGATGCNGCTCGTATTTGATCCGGTGGAGGCGCATGGGCTCTGATACATAGGAAGTCANGTAATTGACCATAACGACACCCTTTTNCCTGGCGATGATTTGTAACACGTCGTCAGGTACGTTCCGGGCATGCTGGGTCACAGCANAGGCGGAAGAGTGTGAAAAAATAACAGGCGCCCNTGAGACCCTTAAGGCATCCCGCATGGATGCGGCAGAGACATGTGACAAGTCCACAAGCATGCCGATTCGGTTCATTTCCAGAACAACCTGTTCACCGAAAGCAGTNAGGCCATCATGTCTNGCCTCGTCGGTTGCCGAATCTGCCCAGAGCAGCCCTTTAGAATGAGTCAGTGTCATGTAGCGTGCCCCAAGNTCATAGANCATGCGTAGNGTGGCNAGTGAATTNTGAATNGCGTGGCCTCCTTCCATTCCNATGAGAGAGGCTATTTTTCCGCGACTGTGTATTTCNCTNACCTGGGAAGCGNTGTATGCCATTTCAAAATCAGCGCTATANCGGCCAACCATGCGCTTGACCAGGTCGATTTGTTCCATGACGGTCTGCACATNNTGGGCATCTCCGCCATANTNGCCAACAGGAACATAAACGGACCAGAACAGTCCNCCAACTAAACCCTGCCTGAGCCTGGGTATATCTGTGTGCGTCGGTTTTTCGAGTTTTGACAGGTCTGCGGATAAATCAAGCTGGTTCAAATGATTCTTGGCTCTGACNCGGTATTGCCAGGGGATATCGTTATGGCCATCGATCAGGGGGGTGGTTTTCAGTACCCTGGTTACCCGTTGGCTTAATTCGTCTGCCTGAACACCGAACAGGGTGAAGGCTAGCAGCAGAAGCAGGTATGTTGTCGCCTTTGNCATTATTANATTCCTANCTGNGTCTGTTACCGNGGCTCGNCTCGGTTATTATTGGCTATGAGTGGGTCAAGTTTGTTCAGGATTTCTTCGGTCTCGGGGAACCTGTTCTCAGCTTTCTTGGAAAAGATAAGCCTGTCTNCGGCNAATACTTCGAAAACACCACCTGANCCGGGCTGTAGATCGCTGGGTATCCCTCGCGCCTGCTCAATTTGTTCGGCCAGACNGACCGCCTGGGGGAGNTAGTTTCACTGCAGGCAGTATTCGATATTGACTTTCATAGCNATTCCTGTGGATAAATAAAGTGGTAGNAATTGTAAAGCAGTNGTCNTGAAGNCTGTACAGTGGNNGCNGGATCNTTTGAGCTGGGATGCACCTTAACAAAATTACNCATCTTCGAGCCAGCGATTAAAGACAGGGCTTCGTTTTTCCCNAAACGAGGTNCCTCCCTCTCTTGCATCGGCATGGTGATCTGTAATCGCCGTTCTGGNAGCGATATCTTCACAGGCTTGTTCAAAGCTCATTGAAGTTGCCTGGTAAANTGACCGCTTTAACATACGCATGGCGACNTGCGGTCCNTGGCTGAGCTCTAAGGCGAGGTCNANAACTCGTTTTCGAAGCTGNTGTTGCGGAACGACTTCGTTCACCAGTCCNANTTCCAGTGCTTCACTTGCGCTGGCGATCGTCTTATTCATTAAGAANGCCATNGTCTTTGCCAGGCCCAGGTGTTCCAGTAAAAGNTAATGGCCACCTTCATCCGGAAGTAGCCCAAATCTAAGGGTGGCAGATCCGAGTCGGGCAGTNTCAGCNGCAATNTTGAAATCACAGGCCAGGGCCAGTGAAAGCCCTGTCTGTATTGCGATGCCATTGATGGCNGCGATAGTGATCTTGTCGAGCTTTCTGATAGTCAGGTTAAGCTCCTGGGAGATATGTCGCAATGANTTGTANGTGCCAAGCGCNTTATCATGACCTGGTGGGATACGCGGCAGNAGNTTTGAATCGGGTAATTNTGCAGAGTAACCTTTTANATCATCTCCTGCACAGAATGCACGTCCTTCGCCNATGAAGATGATAANGCGAACCGCATTATCCATCTGTGCCTGCTTCAGCACTTCGATCAGGTCTCTTTTTTTTGCGATACTCATTCCGTTGAGTCGCTCGGGTTCATTAAATTCGATCCAGGCAATACCCGGANGTTCAGTTGAGACCTTGAAGCCTGTAAATTGACCTTCTTGCATTNGTCCNCCGNTTTTGGTTACTTAAGGCTATCATTAGACTTTTANAAGATGCTGTCAATTTTNGGGAGCGGAATTATTCATGGAANTGCAGTTTAGGCTACTTGCCGACCCCTACCGGTTTGTAAAGCTCAATTCGGCAGTGCCCGCAGATCTGTCAAGCTCANCCCAGGCTTTNACGGTCAATGTTGCAGGTGACTATTCGATCATGTTGCCCGCCGCCGAGACTGAGCATATTCAGCTAGGGCAGAATTGCGAAATCTCGGAGATTAGTTGGGTTTGTCTTTCACTGCTTGGNGAGTTTGNATTCAGTACCATTGGCGTGGCCGCAGAAGTGACTCGTNTTTTTGCTGAGGCATCGGTTAGCGTACTGGTAGTCAGTGGATTCACAACGGATCATTTCTTTATTGCAGCGGACGATCTTAATAANGCGGTTAAGGCGATCACCCTGGCCGGCCACAAAATCAGCAATTCAATAGGAACCTGNCAACTATGTGGGCACTGGAGAAAGGCAATATTCAATTTTGATTAAATCAGGGGTACAATCTAGGTTCACATGACTGGCGATGAAAAGTGGAAAACCACAGGGAAGTGTGACGGACAAAGCGGCTTGTCNAAACCTGCTTTATCCGAACTAAAAGCCGTTCGCCTGGGCACCTAAATGACCTTTTAAGGAGCCTGACCAATGAGAGAACCACCTGTCAAAAGCAAAGCCAGACCTGGGCTAGACCATNGAGCGGANCTCGAACAAAATGACCCGGAAGTTTACGCTGCCCTGCGTGGTGAAGAGCAACGCGAGCGTGATGGTATCGAANTGATACCATCAGANAATTACACTTTCCCAGAAGTCCTGGCTGTCCTGGGCAGTGTATTTACCAACAAATATTCAGAAGGTTATCCCGGTCGTCGTTATTATGGTGGCCAGACATTTACTGACGAAATTGAAAACCTTGCCAGAGATCGTGCCAAGGCGGTGTTCCACTGTGAACATGCCAATGTTCAACCGCTGTCTGGCTCAGCNATGAATCAGGCTGTTTATCTGGGATTGCTGAAACCAGGTGATACCATTTTGGCGATGGACCTGTCTCATGGCGGGCATCTGACCCATGGTGCGCCAGTATCGCATATGGGGAAGCTTTTCAATTTTGTCAGATATATAACCGANCCGGTTGATGGTTCAATTGATTACGATCAGATAAGGGCAGATGCGAAATTACATAAGCCCAAGTTGGTTTTATGTGGTTATACCTCCTANCCGANAGACCTTGACTATACAGCTTTTAAATCAATAGCGGATGAAGTTGGTGCATTGACTATGACTGATGCTTCCCATTTTGGNGGCCTCATTGCAGGTGATGCTATGCGAAATCCATTTGACTACGGCTTTGATATCGTCACCACTACAACCCACAAGTCGCTNCGAGGGCCNCGAGGTGGCATGGTCTTATGTCGTAAGCNATTTGCTTCCAAACTGGATAAGTCTGTATTTCCCGGGTTGCAGGGTGGTCCTCACATGAATGCGATAGCCGGCATCGCTGTGACNTTGGGCAAGGCCCAGACAACCGAGTTCAGACAATACGCCAGTCAGGTGCTAAAGAATTCAAAAACGCTGGCGGACGCGCTTATGAATCAAGGAGCGCAATTGATTGCCGGTGGAACAGATAATCATATGATGGTNGTTGATACGGTTAAGTCCTTTGGCCTGGATGGCAAGGCTGCCGAGGAGGTGCTCGATCGGGNGCAGATTACAACCAACAAACAGATTATTCCTGATGATCCCAATCCACCGCTAAAGCCCAGCGGTATTCGTATAGGCACCCCAGCNGCGACAACGCGAGGTATGCTCGAGGGTGATATGCAACTTTTGGCGACCTGGCTGNTAACTTGCCTTAACAATTCAACTGATGAAGCCGTGCTTGGCGATGTGGCAGAGCAGGTGCAGGCATTCTGCCANAAGTTTCCGGTGCCCGGACTGAGTTAGGTAACCAGGATTNGATTATNNACAGCAAGGGTCAAAATAGAGGACTTGCAGGTTAACNNAAGCTGCTGCCGAATAACCAGCGNGGGATAGACGGCAATTAATAAATGATGCTTGGTTCNACCANAACATCCTTGGTAGCCCGAGCTGGTGGGTGTTGAAATGCAGGGTTCCAGCGGNTTAGGGGGATGCGGATGCCAGAGCAGCAGAGACAGCGAATAGTCAGTCTTGTCAGAGAATTTGATCAGCAGGGAGATCACCGTACCGGGAGTCGCGTTGATCAGAAAAGTGGCGACTGGCTCTGCGCACAGATCCACAAAGNAGGGGGGCAGGCTAAAAAAAAGNATTTNTCCCTGCCGCTTGTTCACGTTGATANCTGTAAGCTTGGCCTTGCTGACANGATTATNGATGGCGTGCCACTGTTCGATTGTCTTTTTCCTGAGACAAATTACATCAACGGAACTATGGGTGAGATCGGTTCTTCTGCGGAAATTGGCATANTTGTGGCACCCCCACAGGCAGAATCCGAGCAGGTCAAGCGCTTGCATCAGGCNAGATTGGCTAACCAGCATCAAGCTATCGTTGTNGTAACTGACAGTNGNTTTCCAAAAGACGGCATCGCCCTTCAGAATGCCGAGCATTACCCCGCACCATTTGGGCCGGCNGTCATACAGGTTGCTAATAGTCANTGGCCAGTCATTGAACTGGCTATGCAAGAACGAGAAGTGTTATCCATCTGGCTGCAGGCGAGTAGAACCAGCGGGGAGGCATTTAATATTCAGACCCTGGTTGAAGGTTCGGACCTGAGCCTNGCTCCCGTGATTATCATGACGCCACGGAGTGGNTGGTGGAATTCGACTTCTGAGCGGGCTGGTGGGCTGGTTTGCTTTCTTGAAATGATTCGNAAGGCCCTGGTTTGTANAGGCGAGCGGTCGCTGCTTTTCTTNGCAAATTCAGGTCATGAATTGCACCATGCTGGCCTGGCAGCATTCTTAAACGAATGCCCGGGNGTAGAAAAATCGGCCTATCTTTGGATTCATCTGGGAGCAAATTTTGCAGCTGCATCACCCGTCGGNGCCCGACTGCAGTTTTCTGATGGTGTTCTGAAACACGNTTTTATCGATTTGCTGAAGCGCTTCAATCCCCCTGTTTATGAAGTCAAACCCNATGCTGTCAGGGCAGTGGGGGAGGCTAGAAACATTCATGATGCCGGGGGACGCTATCTGTCTATTCTGGCCGGCAATGATCTGTTCCATCATCCTGCTGATCGTTGGCCAGCAGCGGTCAACTTAGACAATCTGTGCGAATGGGCTCGAGTATTCGAAAATCTGGTGCCACAGTTGGTGAGAAGAGATTNGTTCAGGCTCTGATNAGAGGTTAATGCTCGTTAATAAACTGNTTGCTTGCAGCGGCTGCTTCGAGATAGGTTTGCGCGGCGCTCCTTGCTGAGCTTTTAGTCGTTTTGTAGCTATGATCAGCNCCCTTGAGCCAATGCGTTTTTAGNTGCGGTAGGCTTTGCTGAGTCGCGTTAAGGAGTTCGGCNTCAGCCAGGCGGTCTCGCTCTCCGTTAATAAATAGCATCGGCAGGCTGACTCGAGTCAGGTGTTCCGCTCTCTGTACCGAGGGCTTTTTGGCAGGATGNAGGGGGAATGAATAGGCTATAAGACCTCTGANTTGCTCAGGAGGNTCAACAGCGACATGCGTTGCTATTCTCCCGCCGAAGCTGTGGCCGCCGATAAACAAGGGTAGATCCGGTTGATANNTGATTNCGGTGTTTATNGCCGNCCGGCTGCAGTCAATGGCAACCGGTAAGCTATCCGCCCTGCGACTACCTTTNTCTATAAACGGGAAGTTAAACCGAAAGCAGGCTATTCCTNGTTTTAGCAGGCTACNGGCGAGNTTGTTCATGTGTGGGTGGTNCATCCCTGCTCCAGCACCGTGAGCGAGCACCAGAATTGCCCTGGCCTCAGTCGGCACTTGAATAAGACCGGNGACGGNCTNCACAGGNTCANTTACGGCAATTCGAATGNCTGCTTCGATCATGGTGTACCCTTGTTAACAAGATACNGGTTTTATTATCNCGAGGTGNAAACAGTATACTGGATTGTCTGATTTCTGCCTTTACCAGGTAAGATTAGCACCGGAATACTCAGGGAGAAGAAATATGGCTAAAGCAAGCTCTCCAGNCAGAGCCATTTTATANGCCTTTTTGGCGAATCTGGGNATCGCTGTTGCTAAATTGTTTGCAGCCATTTATACCGCCTCTGGCAGCATGATGGCGGAGGCTATTCACTCCTTTGCTGATACCGTCAATCAGGTGTTGTTATTTATTGGCTTAAAGGGTAGCNAGAGGCCTGCTGATGATGAACATCCCATGGGATACGGNAAGCTNAGCTATTTCTGGAGTTTTNTCGTTGCTTTAATGNTATTCAGTATAGGCGGGCTNTACTCGATCTACGAAGGAATTCACAAGNTNGGCAATCCAGGNATCTTAAGCGATATTTGGCTNNGATTAATNGTTTTGGGGGTGGCTATTTGTCTTGAAGGTGCCAGTTTCTATGGAGCGTCTATAGAAGCCAAGAAGATGGCGGGAGAGCGCAGTCTCATTGAATGGCTAAAGCAGACCCGGAATGCAGAATTGGTTGTTGTTCTCGGCGAAGATTTCGCCGCTATGCTGGGTCTGGTTATTGCGTTTGCGGCGCTGTGTCTGGTTTGGATAACCAATGATCCTTTCTATGATGCGCTGGGTTCCATCGTTATAGGTCTGCTGTTAGTGCTAGTGGCTATTTTTCTGGGAGTTCGCCTTCAGGGCCTGCTGGTAGGAAGGTCAGCTGAACCCGACCTTCGCTCGGTCATTTATGGAATAATTGAGCAGGACACGAGGATTCTGCAGGTGATGAACATGATTACCTTGCAGATGGGCCCCAAGGTGATGCTTGCAGCTAAGGTAAGGATGCCAGCAACGCTGAGTGTTGCTGAAGCAGTTGAAGCCATTAATAAGCTTGAAGTGGGCATTAAGTCGGCTCGTCCGGAGGTGGGTTGGTGTTTTATGGAGATCGATGACCAGGATTAGAATCAGAGAAAATTTGGTGAAGCAGAAAATGGACTGCGACAGCTACCTATTCTCGGTAGTTGCTCTGTAGCAAACCAGGCTCTGATGCAAAACAGTGCTGCCAGTAGGCTTGGTTTGGTAAACCTTTCTGCCATGATTGGTAACTAATTCTTGATAGATTATTGCAGGCAAGGGTCTTGGTCATTTCACCTGTATTGATGTCAAGCTCGAACAGCAGGTGGCACAGTTCTGCACTGGCAAGCAATGCCTTAAGTTCCTGGTCTCGCCTGGAAAGATCACAGAACGCCCTGTCCTGGTTTTCCATAAATATCTGCACTGTTTTGTTTTGCAGCAGGGCCATACTGAAAATTCTCAACTCGTTATGCTGGCCAGACCAGGCCTGCATCCAGATTATGCCCGGCACTTGGCACTTGAAACACGTGATTACGGCCGCTGTTGGGCCCTGCCAGTGGTCGATCAGGTTCAGGATATGCAGGCCGGTCGGATCGTGCTGAGAAGGGGTTTGATGCCAAGTGTGCATACAGCTTTGTTCACGCATTGATATTGCTGGTCAATTGATGAAACTGTTTGGTTGTGGTGATCAATTTTCGGTACAGGTTTTCATCAGTTAAACCCCCATCTTCCTTAAATGCAGAGAAAGCATTGGCGACGATAACCATGTCAGGAAAAATAACGCAGCCAATCCCGCTTAGGAATGACTTTAAATGGGCGGCCGCTCGGATTCCGCCAAGAGACCCCGGGCTACAACTGGTAACAAGAACGCATTTACCCTGAAACATGGACAAGTCTGGCTGCCCTTCTGGCGATCGGGAGATCCAGGTCAAGGTATTAAGCAGGAGGGGCGGCAAGATACCGTTGTACTCTGGACATCCGATTACCAGGCCATCATGGTGCTTAAACAGGTCTCTGAGATCGGCCGCCTTATCCGGCAGACCATCACTGTTTTCAATGGTTTGCTCATAAAGCGGTAATTCAAAATTATTTAACGAGAGATCTGTTACGTGTGTGGACAGTTTCGAGAGTTCCCTGGAGACGAGTTTAACAACCGCCGTATTGAAAGAATCTTCTCTTCGACTGCCGGAAAAAGTCAAGAAACGGGACATAGAAACCTTATTTTGGAGGATTTAAAGAGTACGATGTCACAAGTCTAAATTCTTGTCACTTGAATATTGACCCGAAGGCAGTTTAATCTTGCAGCTTCGCAATCAAAAAGTTAAAGAGAGACACTATGTCGGAACAAGCGGTCAGTAATGGTCCATTGCCTGTGGTTCCCTACTTGAAGGGTGCAGGAACTGAAGACCCGTATTTAGAAGGGTTAAAATGTGATGCCTGTAACGCAATTTTTCTTGGAGATAGAGTCACCTGCTCTAAATGTGGGGCTCGAGATCAATTGCAGGCGACCCGATTGGAAAACAAAGGGAAATTGTACTCCTATAGTATTGTGTACCGGAGTTTCCCAGGTATTGATGTGCCCTACATCTCTGCTATCGTGGATTTAGATGGTGGTGGAACGATCAAGGGTAATTTGATTGGTGTGGAAGCTGATCCTGCGAATTTAACCTTTGATATGGAACTGGACGTGGTCTACGGGGATGCCCTGGGCCGTAAAGATAAAGATGGTAACAGTTATATCAGTTATTTTTTTAAGCCAGCGGTTTAAATAAGGGAGATTATAATGAGTGATGTGTACGTAGTGGGCGTTGATATGATTAAGTTTGGCCGCTTTCCTGAAAAGACCGTGCCGCAACTTGGGTCTCAGGCAGCTCTGATGGCANTAGATGATGCTGGTTTAACCATTCAGGATATGCAGGCTCTGTACTGCGGAAACCTGGGACAGGCAANTGCCATGGTGGGTCAGCGTATTCTCCAGGAAATTGGCCAGACGGGTGTGGCTGTCGTGAANTGCGCAAATGCCTGTGCAACNGGTGCCACCGCATTCAGGGAAGCCTGGATGTCAATTAAAGCGGGTGTTTTCGATTGTGTTCTGGCAGTCGGTGTNGAACAGATGGGACGTGGATTGCTGGGCGGTGGTGGTGGNGGNGAGGGTATNCCCAAAGAAGGCCTGTTAGGATCTGGGACCATGCCCGCTGTTTTCGCTGAAGCAGGTATGGAGCATGCGCGCAATTACGGTACAACCTTTGAGCAGTTTGCCAAGGTTTCCGTNAAAAACCATCATCATTCAACTTTGAATCCGAAGGCGATGTACCAGATTGAGACGCCCTTGGATACGGTAATGAATGCAGAAATGATCTCCTACCCAAATACAAAGTTAATGTGTTCCGTGAACGTTGACGGGTCGGCAGCNGCAGTTCTAGTATCGGAAAAGAAAGCCCGAGAGTTAGGGCTAAATCGGGCNGTTAAAGTGAAGGCGTCTGTACTGACCAGTGATCCTTATTCTGATAGAGATCTAGTCATGCCGGATGTNAANGGGGTAACAAGAATTGCTGCCAAGCAAGCCTATGAAATGGCAGGTATCGGACCAGAGGATGTGAGCCTGGTGGAGTTACACGATTGTTTTGCCACNGCCGAAATTCTACATTATGAGAATCTGGGGTTGTGTTCNGACGGTGACGCNGGTCGGATGATAGATGATGGTGAGGTTGCCCTNGGCGGTCGCATTCCAGTGAATGTATCTGGNGGTCTGTTGTCGAAAGGACATCCTTTAGGTGCAACNGGGATTGCTAATATTTACGAGGTCTGTACTCATTTGCGCGGCGAGGCGGGAGACCGCCAGGTNGAGGGCGCCAGATTAGGGATGACCCACGTTATTGGTCTAGGGTCAGCTTGTGGAATTCATATTCTGGAAAAAGTTGCCTGAAAATAGCTNGTAANTNCATCGGGTAATAGGAGCAGAGCCGGGGTNACCCGGCTTTGTTCTATGGGAAACGTATTTATGCGNATAGGCGTTGTCAGCGANACACACAACAATCTGNTCAACTGTGCAAGAATTGTTGAATTATTNAATGAGTCAGGCGTNGAAAGGGTCNTTCATACTGGTGACATAACCCAGGCCAAGACAGTGGAAGTATTTGCTGATTTAAGGCCCNCNCTGTTTGGGGTNTTTGGCAACAATGACCTGGANCGGGCATCACTTGAAGGTGCCATCAAGAAACATGGATTTGAGTTTGTCGATCCACCTTTTTGCCTGCATTGGGAGGGCAGAAGTATTTGTATTGTNCATGATCCGCTTGATTTTTCACTGGTGGATCAGTCAGNTTTCGATCTGTTACTGCATGGCCATACCCATCGATANACCCATGTGTTNAATGGCAGCCANCTGATGTTTAANCCAGGAGAATGTGCGGGNTTGATGCCCGGCCTGAATGCCATAGGCCTGGTTGATTTAGCCACGCTTGAAGCNAAGGTTGTCCGGTTTTGAGTNCTTCCGGGGCTTTTCCTTATTCGCTGCTGTCACAGCTAGAAGGTGTCAAAGANAGGTCGTTGCCGCCTGTCCATTTATGGCATCCTGAGNCNAGTCGGGATATTGATATGTGCATCAAACAGGATGGCAGCTGGCATTATATGGGTAGCNCGATCGAGCGTATTAGGATGGTGCGGCTATTTGCAAGTATTCTCAGGCGGGACGGTGATGATTACTTCCTGGTGACGCCTGTTGAAAAGTGCCGGATCGTTGTAGAGGATGTACCGTTNCAAGGTGTTNTACTTGAAAACCAGGGCACNGGTGAGGAACAGTCCCTGACTATTATTACCAATACNGGGGACCGGGTTCTGGTCGGTGAAGCCNACCCCATCGAATTNAGTAAAGGCCAGCATTCAGACAACCCACATTTGCCCTATGTACTGGTAAGACAGGGCCTCAGTGCACGCTTAAATCGGAACGTCTATTACCAGCTTATGGAGCTGGTTAGCGAGCGACTATTCAACGGAGCCCTGTGGCATGGTGTATGGAGTGAGAATCATTTTTCCCAGTTAATGAGAGTATAATGTTACTGGTTANCGAGCCGGACGCGGCNCGCCTCAGACANATTCTTACCGCTTTGNTGCAGGGNCGTTATAGTCGCCAGGAGATCAGCAGCTGGCAGGCCGCTGTGCTGGCCGAAGTCGGCTGNCACCTTGCGCTTTCCACCAGGCAGGGCTATTGGTATTTCTACTCGCTGGNGCATTTACTGGATAAGNACACTNAGGGTAAGCCGTTGCTGCGGGATCAGGATATCAGTGAATATATTGCCGATCTTGATNGTGTNCCGGGTGTTTTNGAAAAAAACGGTGCCACAGGGTTGCGGAGNCACCAGTTGCAGCTGGATAAATTATTATGGCCANTGGCGAGCTATTCTATCGGTGCCCTGGATATAGAATCCGCCACTGGNTTCACGGCAGTACGAGGGGTGTTTGAGAATCGNAATGAAGTAGTGCAGCACTGCCACCTCAGGTTTGAAGCAGNTGATTACCTTCTGGTCAAACACCTCGTGTCTGATGATCCTGAAGTGTTTGTGTTGGGTAGTCAGCGAGATCAGATACAACTGCAACGATTTGTTCACGCAATCGGATTGTAGTTAACANGGGCNCGGGCTCACATATTGCCGTAATTAGGCCCGCCCGTACCTTCCGGTACTACCCAGGTTATATTCTGTGCAGGATCTTTTATGTCACAGGTCTTGCAGTGTATGCAGTTCTGGGCATTGATCTGAAAGCGTTTGCTNGCATCGCTGTCTTCGATGATCTCGTAGACACCGGCGGGGCAGTAACGCTGCGCCGGTTCATCATACAAAGGAAGATTGGAATCGATGGGAATGCCTAGGTCTTCAAGCTGCAAGTGGCAGGGCTGGTCTTCTTCATGCGAGGTGTTGGTCAGAAATACTGAGCTTAGTTTGTCAAAGCTGGTGGTCCCGTCAGGCTTCGGGTAGGTTGGCTTCTTGCACTTGTCCTGGTGTCTCAACTTGGCATGATCAGGGGTCGCATCCNTCCATGTGAAGGGTAANCGGCCTCTGAACAAGTATTGGTCAAACCACGCAAACATAGCGCCAATAAACATGCCAAACCGGTGTTGGGCAGGCATGATGTTACGGGCACGATATAACTCTTCATAGAGCCAGGATTGCTTGTAGAGTTCCGTATACTCAGTGAGTTCCAGGCCGCCTTCCNAGCCGGTCGATAACGCCTTGAAAATGGCTTCTGCGGCGAGCATCCCGGATTTCATTGCNGTGTGGGTGCCTTTCTGTTTCAGGTTATTGAGAAAGCCAGCGTCATCACCAACCAGGAGCGCGCCNGGCATTGTCAANTTAGGCAAAGCCTGAAATCCGCCTTTNGCTACCGCCCGGGCGCCATAAGCAATCCGTTTCCCGCCCTGAAGATATTGGNGGATGANTTTGTGATGCTTGAACTGCTGAAATTCGTCAAAGGGGGANAGGTGTGGNTTTCTGTAACCCAGGTCAACAATCAATCCTACCGCNACCTGGTTGTTTTCGAGGTGGTATAGATAAGAGCCTCCCAGGGTTCCGCCNGGTCCAAAGTCCAGTGGCCAGCCTACCGTGTGCACGACTTTTCCGGGTACGTGATTCGCTGGATCAATATCCCAGATTTCCTTAAAGCCGATCCCGTAATGCTGGGTATCTGAATCCCTATCCAGGGCAAACCTGCTGATCAACTGCTTGCCGAGATGGCCGCGGCATCCTTCCGCAAAAACAGTGTACTTGGCGTGGAGTTCGTAGCCAGGTTCGAAACCGGGTTTCTGTTCTCCCGAAGCAGAAACGCCCATGTCTCCGGTTGCAATTCCTTTAACTGAGCCATCCTCATGGTAGAGCACTTCACTGGCTGCGAATCCAGGAAAGATGTTTANTTCCAATTGCTCGGCCTGTTCGCCCAGCCANCGGCATAAGTTTCCCAGGCTGNTNGCGTAATTGCCTTCATTATGAAGGGCCTTTGGGATAAACAATCCTGGAAGGCGCATGCCTTGATTCTGGTCTGTCAGTAGATAGACATCATCTTCGGTAACGGGATTATTCAGTGGNGCNCCCAGTTCACGCCAGTCTGGGANNAGTTCGTTCAGGGCCGTGGGTTCGACAACGGCGCCGGAAAGGATGTGGGCGCCAATTTCAGAACCTTTCTCGACAAGACANACCGTAAATTCGTTATCGTTGTCNGCTGCTAATTGTGCAAATTTGATTGCAGTTGACAGCCCAGCAGGTCCGCCACCGACCACNACCAGGTCAAACTCCATGGATTCTCGTTCCACGCATAACTCCTAAAATTGAAAGACAAAAACTTATTGGNAGCCNTATTGTAAGAAAAGTAGATTCTGAATGGAAATTAGTTTCATTGATTGNTACAGATAACTGTGAACAGTTAGGNGCTGAGATTCTTGAAATTGTGCTCGNGGAAGTTAATGACTTGAAAACACGCTTGATAAAAGCGCGGCAAAACGGCAGAATACGCGGATTTTTGCGACGTGCTATCTTTCCCATTAGGGTAGCTCCTTTCCAATNGAAACAGAGGGATTTCATGAAAATTCTGGTTACAGCTAAACGTGTGGTTGACTATAACGTCAGNATCCGAGTATTGAGCGATCAAACGGGGGTCGATTTAAATAACGTAAAAATGTCGGTGAACCCTTTTGATGAGATTGCNATTGAAGAAGCTGTTCGNCTGAAAGAAGCTGGGAAAGCAGAGGAGGTGATNGTCCTTTCCGTCGGAGCTGGTAATTGCCAGGAACAGATNAGAACCGCGCTGGCGCTCGGTGCTGATCGNGGTATTTTGGTGGAGACCGATGAAGATATGCAGCCATTAGGAATCGCCAAGGTNATGAAAGCGATTGTCGATATAGAGCAGCCNAGGCTCATCATTACGGGCAAGCAAGCCATTGATGGAGACAATAGCCAGACGGGTCAGATGCTGGCGGCCCTTGCCGGCCTAGCTCAGGCGACATTCGCTTCTGAAATTGACCTTGGCGATGATTCAGCAACGGTTACCCGGGAAATAGATGGNGGNCTGGAAACCATTACCGTNAGCCTGCCNGCNGTAGTGACGACTGATCTACGNTTAAACGAGCCACGCTATGCTTCTTTACCTAATATTATGAAAGCCAAGAAAAAGCAGGTAGACGTTTATACTCCAGCAGATCTTGGTGTTGATGTGACACCCCGCGTGAAAACCTTAAAGGTAGANCCACCTGCAGAAAGAAAAGCGGGAATCAAGGTTGAGTCCGTAGAAGAATTGGTAGACAAATTGAGAAATGAAGCAAAGGTGATTTCATGAGTATTCTTGTAGTTGCAGAGCACGATAACCAGACCGTCAAATTGCCCACCCGGGTTGTNATAGCCGCTGCGCTACAGATTGGCGGTGATATTCATGTGCTGATCGCGGGGGAGGGCTGTAGTGCTGCTGCTGATGCGGCTGCAAATATAGCCGGTGTGGATNCNGTGCTGGTTGCTGATAANCCGGTTTATGGTCATGCGCTGGCTGAGAATCTGGCCGANNTGATTGTTGAATTAGCAGCTGAGTATTCANATATTATGNCNGCAACCACGACTTCAGGTAAAAATTTCATGCCCAGAGTAGCCGCTCTGCTAGATGTGGCACAGATCTCCGACATTATGACAGTACAGTCCGCTGATACTTTCCAACGACCTATTTATGCTGGTAATGCCATCGCCACGGTTCAATCTGATGATGCTGTCAAGGTGCTCACCGTTCGCGGTACTGCTTTTGATCCTGTGGAAGAGNNGGGTGGTTCGGCTACNGTGCAGGCCATTGATGTGGTCACGGATGCAGCCGTGTCTTCCTGGCTNAGAGAGGATGTGGTAGCGCTGGAGAGACCAGAATTGACAGCAGCAAGTATTATTATCTCTGGTGGCAGAGGCATGCAGAATGGAGAGAATTTTGCNTTGCTTGAAAGTGTCGCCGATAAGCTGGGCGCTGCCATTGGTGCCTCAAGAGCAGCTGTAGATGCTGGTTTTGTCGCCAATGATATGCAGGTCGGCCAAACCGGTAAAATAGTNGCACCGGATTTATACATCGCTGTTGGTATCAGTGGAGCAATCCAGCACCTGGCAGGAATGAAAGACAGTAAGGTCATTGTTGCCATCAATAAAGATGAAGATGCGCCAATATTTCAGGTTGCAGACTATGGACTGGTCGCCGATTTATTTGATGCGGTNCCTGAATTGGATAGTCTGCTTTAACTGGTTTAAAGNGTTCTCAGGCTTTCCAGCCGTATAGCTGATCAGGAAAAGAGAAACGCCTTGCCAGGTTATTGTTTTTGAGTCATNGCCTCAGCGAGAGTNATGCCTTCCGGANGCNGACTTTATTGCTTGGACAACCAGTCGTCATCGCTANCTTCTGAAATGTTTTCAAATAGCGGCGTCGACAGATAACGCTCTCCGGTATCNGGCAGCATAATGCAGAATGTGCTNCCCNGGGGGGCAGATTGGGCAGCTTTTAATGCGCCGGCCAGAGTCGCGCCCGATGAGATGCCACAGAAAATGCCTTCTTCCTGAGACAGTCTCCGTGCGACCTCCAGCGCTTCTTGGTCNGTCACNGTAATCATATTGTCGATGACATNAGGCTGAAGNACCCCGGGTATAAAATCGGGAGTCCAGCCTTGTATTTTGTGCGGTGACCAATCCTTTCCAGAGAGCATTGCTGCGCCAGCGGGCTCAATGCCAATGACCTTGATATTGCTTCGAGCGGCCTTAAGAACCTGTGCCGTGCCGGTTATGGTACCACCAGTACCCCANCCACTGACAAAGTAGTCAAGCTTGTGACCTGCAAAATNGCGAAGAATCTCCGCTGCAGTTGTGTTCCTGTGATAGGCTGGATTAGCTGGATTTTCGAATTGATTNGCCAGGAACCAGTCATGCTTTTCTGCCANCTGTTCGGCTCTTTTGACCATGCCNGAGCCCTTTTCTGCAGCAGGTGTTAAAATGACTTTAGCACCCAGTGCTTTCATTATTTTTCTGCGCTCGATCGAGAAAGTCTCTACCATGGTTGCAACAAAGGGATAACCTTTTGCAGTGCAGACCATGGCCAGAGCGATGCCGGTGTTTCCAGAAGTTGCTTCGATAACCGTCTGGCCGGGCTTNAATGAGCCCCGTTGTTCGGCGTCCTCGATGATAGCGATGGCCAAACGATCTTTGACCGATGCCATGGGATTAAATGCCTCCACCTTGACATAAAAGNTTTGCCCTTCCGGTGCCAGCTTNTTAATTTTTACAATAGGGGTGTTACCAATGGTGTCAAGAANGGAGTTATATAGCATGGTCATGAGTCTCGGANGGGTTTAATTTAACCTGAAGTAGNTCNGTGATTCATAGACAGTCGACAGCGCNTATGCAAACCTAAAATCGCCTGTCGGTAAACCAGTTCACAGGCCGGGATGAAGCAGGCAGTTGTTCGACTACATCCAATATAAGTGCGAATAANGCCATGCGAATGAGTACGCCATTGTCAGTCTGCCTGAAAATAGCCAGATTCGGGTTTTCATTGAGGTCATTGTCAAGTTCATTAGCATCTGCTCTGGAATCTCTGGGCAAGGGGTGCATGATAACTGTATTGGGCTTGCAGAATTCGGTGTAGATAGNCTGNTTTAATCTGAATAGNCCTTTGTAGCGATTGGCTTCTTCTAGTGACGAAAAACGTTCTTCCTGGGTGCGAGTGACNTAAATGATATCCGCATCCTGTATACCCGCCTGGANTTCAGTTGATTCCACAACGGTGTGTGNATTTGATCTCATTTTCTNGATGTACTNTTGATCCAGTTTTAGCGCTGCTGGCGAGATTAAAGTGAAATGAATGTTATCGAATAATGTTAACAGCATGCATAAAGAGTGAACGGCACGGCCAAACTTAAGATCCCCGACCAGGGCAATGCGTAGATTGTCTATNCTCTGGCCTCTGTGAGTCATTTCCGTACTAATCGTATACAGATCCAGTAATGCCTGGCTGGGATGCTCATTGGCACCATCACCGCCATTAATAACGGGTACTCGGCTGGCCTTNGAAAATTCTTCTACTGAGCCGGCCGTTTGGTGGCGCATGACAATAACATCGCTGTAACCACTGAGTACTCTGGCTGTATCGTAAAAGGATTCACCTTTGGCTATGGCTGANGATTTAATCTCTGTGGTTTCCCTGACCTCGCCGCCCAGTAGATTCCAGGCACAGCCGAAACTGACTCTGGTTCGAGTGCTAGGTTCGAAAAACATGTTGCCGAGTATTGCGCCTTCCAGTACCCGGGTTACTTTTTGTCTTGACGCGTACGGAATCATCGAGTCAGCAACTTTGAAAATTGATTCCACNGAATGGCGATCAAATTGATCAACGCTGAGAATATGGGTNCCTTTNAAATCCATACCCATTTAGTCCGTGTGGGTCGCTGTATGGGCGCTTTGGTCTGTAATCATTTTTCTTAGCCATTGGTTTGCCTGATCTTTATCAGTGCTTTCATGCCAATACAGATGAGTCTCTANATCCGGCACCTCAAANGGCAGAGGTAGGAGCATGATAGGCACGACATTCTTGAGGAACTCAGCAAAATGTAGCGGCACGGTGACCGCNAGATTAGAACCAACCACTAGCTGTGCGGTGGACATGTAGTGCTGGGTTCGTATCACTATATTTCTTTTCTCTCCCATCTTTCCCAGGGCTAGATCGACTATACCNAGCCCNCCGCGTCGCGAGGAAATGTGCAGGTGTTCAAGGGAGAGGTAATCCTCAATGGTTAACGGGCCTTTGATTAGCGGGTGTTTTTTGCGAACAACACAGACCTGGGGTATAGATCTCAACTGGGTATGTTTGATCTGAGGGTCTGGTGTTAAGGGAACATCGAAGCCCAGATCCAAGTTGCCCGAGGCAAGTTCTATATTAAGNTCACGCCGTCTGACCTGGTAGCACTCGGCAGCCGTATGGGGNGCTTGTTTCTTCATGTTTTTCAGGAGNCTAGGCAGATAAACTGCCTGTTGAAGATCACTCATCGAGATTCTAAATCGTTTTTCNGATAGGAGCGGGTCAAAGTGCTCACTTTCCTGAANGCTTGATCTGAACAGGTCTAANGCCTGGCGGACCGAACCGATGATGTTCTGTGNCACCGGAGTGGGTATCATACCATCTGCGGTACGTACAAATAATGGATCATCAAATAGCGTTCTCANTCTGGATAGGGAGTTAGATACGGCAGGTTGGGTTATGCCGATGATCTCGCCCGCTCGAGTTAGGTTTCCTTCAGTNTATATGGCATTGAANACNACAAANAGATTCAGATCAATATCACTGAGTTTCATGGTGANCGGGTCNCACATAAGTTTCTTTGATAGTACGCTAGTTGGTGTATTTATTGAAGTAATACAAGCGATTCTGAGGTAATTCGATTAATATCCNTATTGTTAGGTTAGTATTAGTTTGAAGTCTGCAACTGGCTAGATAGGTATTTAAAATTCAGTTAGTTAGCATCTTTTCTGCTTATTTTAGGTTATCAACATGTCAAATCAACAAGCTGTTCCAGCTAGCAGGCGACTNCCNTTNAGTTTTGCTAAACGACATANCGTTCTGCTGATGCCAGTTANACAGGATGGCACCATGGAGGTANGCTACCGTAGNGAACCTGGCGCAGCGATACTGGCAGAGGTACGACGATTTGCTGGTACACCGGTCACTTTNAAATCGATTGATCAACAGGCATTCGAGGCAGATCTGTCTCGCACTTATCAGGAAGACTCAGGTGAAGCTATGCAGTTGATCGAAGATTTGGGCGATAGCCTGGATTTATCAAGNTTAGTTGACCAGCTACCAGAAAGCGGTGATTTACTGGATCAGGATGATGATGCTCCTATTATTAGATTGATTAATAGCCTTCTGGCCGAGGCAGTCAAATTGAATGCTTCAGANGTTCATGTTGAGACTTATGAAACAAGATTGCTCATCCGGTTCAGAGTGGACGGTGTGTTANGGGAGGTAGTATCACCGCGAAGGGCATTGGCACCGTTACTAGTGTCGAGAATTAAGGTCATGGCTAAATTGGATATTGCCGAGAAACGCCTNCCTCAAGATGGCCGTATTTCGGTACGCGTGGGCGGCAAGGAGGTTGATGTCAGAGTATCGACGATACCGGCAAGNAATGGTGAGCGAGTGGTTATGCGTTTNCTTGATAAGCAGGAAGGCTCTAGAGATTTGGCGCATCTGGGTATGAGAGAGAAAGATCTGGCTGCCATGCAGTTATTGTTGCAGCGTCCTCANGGTATTATTCTNGTAACTGGACCCACTGGGTCTGGTAAGTCAACGAGCTTGTANGCCGGCTTATACAAGTTAAACGATGCCAGTCGAAATATCTTAACGGTGGAAGACCCTATTGAGTATGACGTTGAGGGAGTTGGCCAGACCCAGGTGAATTTGAANGCTAGTATGACCTTTGCTAAAGGTCTNAGGGCTATATTAAGGCAGGANCCGGATGTCGTCATGGTGGGNGAAATTCGTGATTATGAAACGGCTGATATTGCGGTTCAGGCCAGTCTCACAGGGCATCTGGTGTTATCNACACTACATACNAACACGGCNATTGGCGCAATAACCCGGCTGGCTAATATGGGCGTTCAACCCTATCTATTGTCCAACAGTGTGGCAGGACTTATCGCCCAGAGGTTGGTGCGTGTTCTTTGCAGGCATTGCAAGCAGGCCTACNAGGCTGATGAATATGAGAAAAANTTCCTTAAATTATCGATCAGGAAAAAACAGACTCTGTACAGAGCCCNAGGATGTGAACAGTGCGCTTTTGAAGGTTATCGGGGTCGAATGGGAATCTATGAAGTCATTATAATAGATGACGAGATCAGTAGAATGATTCACAGCGGCGCTTCTGAACAGGAGATGGAAGCGCAGGCAAGGAAGTCGACATCCGGGATACGNACAGATGGACGGCTCAAGGTTTTAAGCGGAGAAACAACCATTGATGAAATACTCCGCGTTACCATGGATGATTAGNAAGTGAAATCCCGTGCCTGCCTATGAATTTGAAGCGCTTGACCAAACAGGTCGATCAAAAAAAGGCATCNTAGAGGGTGACTCTGCTCGCCAGGTCCGACAGATCCTCAGGGANCGGTCGCTGGCACCGCTTCGGGTGGATCTGACCTCAGCCGCAAACCAGGGAAATATTAANAAAACAGGGGCCTCTTTCGATGTTTTTGGATCGAGATTGTCCGTAAGCGAGCGGGCACTGGTCACGCGTCAATTGGCCACACTCATTGCCGCAGGTNTGTCTGTTGAAGAGTCATTACTTGCGGTTTCCAAACAGACGGAGTCGCCAAGAACTCAACTCATGCTGGTGACGGTTCGTGCGAAAGTGATGGAGGGTTATTCCTTTGCCAGGAGTCTTCAGGAGTATCCCAAAGCCTTTCCTGAATTGTATCGAGCGACGGTCGAGGCAGGTGAATCAGCCGGTCATCTGGAGCAGGTACTCAATCAGTTGGCTGATTTTAGTGAAGCCCAGTACGAGTCTGGTTTAAGGATCCAGCAAGCNATGATTTATCCGGTGATACTCTTGATTTTAACTGTTGCAATCCTGGGCGGGCTGTTAGGCTATGTTGTNCCTGATATTGTTGAAGTATTTGCTGATACAGGACAGGCATTGCCGGCGCTGACTCAGATGATTATTGGCGCTAGTGATTTTGTCATGAGTTACGGAATATTTGTTGTTGTTCTAGTAATACTGGCTGTTATGGGTTTTAAGCGANTGCTTGGGGTGNCAGCTTTTCGCCTCAAGTTTGACCAGAAAATGCTACATTTGCCGNTCTTTGCCAAGATGGCCCGTGGTAGAAATACGGCCCAGTTCGCCAGTACGCTGAGTATTTTATCTTCCTCAGGTGTTCCNTTGGTCGAAGCTATGCAGATTTCAAGTGGCGTGGTATCTAATACCTGGCTGCGTCTTCAGGTAAAAGAGGCCACCGTTAAAGTNAGAGAAGGTTCTAGCCTNCAGTCTGCATTAGAGCAAAGTGGCTATTTCCCTCCCATGATGCTGTATATGATTGCCAGTGGAGAATCCAGCGGAGAATTAGATCAAATGCTGNCGCGAGTTGCCAAGCATATGCAGCAGGATGTGGAAGTACTGCTTGCCACACTGCTCAGTCTGATTGGCCCGTTGATGCTAGTACTCATGGGCGGTGCGGTATTTACGATTGTAATGGCAATTCTTCTGCCGATTATTAACCTTAATCAGTTGGTAGTTTAATTTCGCTCTGCAGATGGCCGATGTTAGACTGATTGACGGCTGAAAGAGTAGGTGATTATGAAACGAAAAGAATACGGGTTTACATTAATTGAAATCATGGTTGTAGTGGTGATATTGGGTATACTCGGTGCGNTGGTGGTGCCCAACTTGGTTGGCCGTCCTGATGAAGCAAGAGTCACAGCGGCAAGATCTGATATACAGCAGATTGGCAATGCCCTNGACCTGTACCGTATGGATAATGGCCATTATCCGAGTACAGATCAGGGTCTGGAGGCGTTAGTCAGTAAACCGTCTGGTTATCCAGAACCGCGGCGNTGGAATGCTGATGGCTACCTGAAGCGGGTGCCGGTTGACCCCTGGGGTGACAAGTACCTNTATTTCAATGAAGAGCGAAATGCGGAAGTCTACTCACTGGGTTCAGACCGAAAGGAAGGCGGAGAAGGTGTTGACGCTGACCTTAAACTTTCAGATTACTGATTAAACCTTCATGCTAGGGCAGCCCAGGGGTTTCACTCTGATTGAAATTCTAATCGTCCTTTTTGTGATTTCAGTTATGACAGGACTNGTTGTGGTGACCCTGCCGGGATTCGTCCAATCGAACAACCTTGAGCGAGAAGCCGAAAGGCTGAAGCTGGTTCTGGAGATAGCTGTTGAAGAAGCCCAGGTTCAGTCCAGAGANCTCGCGATTCAGCCAGCCAGAGATCAGTATCGGTTTTATGTTTATGATGAATTGAATCAGCGCTGGTATGAGATGAATTCGNCTCCGCTGGGCCTACATAGATTGCCTGACGATGTGAGCCTCAATTTCAGCGTTGAATCCAAGCCGTTTACGCTTTCGCTCGACNACAGTTCAGTCCTTACCGATGACGAAGACTCGGANTCCGCATCTAAAGGCAAGTCTAAAGGCAAGTCAAAAGGTAAAAAGACGNCGCCACCCATACTGTTTCTATCAAGTGGNGAGACGACGTTATTTACGTTAACACTGATTTCTGTACACGGTGATTCAAGAATGCTGGAGACCGACGGTTTTGGCTCGTTTAAGTGGNTGGGGCAGGGTGATGAGTCGGACCGGTAAATTCCCNNGCGGCTTTACGCTCATTGAAGTTATGNTTGCACTGGCGGTCTTTGCCATCGTNGCCGCGGCGCTCAGTCGTAACGCTTCATTAGGGATTCAACAGNCTGTACGTGTTGAAGAACAGACGCTGGCCTGGATGGTGGCGACCAATGCGTTAAATGAAATACTCATTCCGTCGAGGGAACTGGGACGTTATTTTGGCACCAACCGAGAGGGTTACGAGGTTTCTGCAGCTGATAGAGAATGGCAGGTGGAAGTTCGCTTTGTTANCACTGAAGATCCGGATTTAAAGCGCGTCGAAGTGGCGGTGAGCCTGTCTGAANACCCGGACCGNATTCTTGCTGCAATAACCGGCTTTTTNGGGAAGTATTGATGAAGCATCGGTCCTGTGGATTTACNCTGCTCGAAGTATTGGTTGCCATGTCCATATTTGCCATCATTGGCNTGGCAGCAAATCAAATGCTAAGAACAGCATCAACTATTCATGATCAGGTTGAGGTCAGAAGCGCTGACTACCTTGCCCTGGTAAAGGCAATAACCGTACTCGAAAGGGATATATCACAGTTTGTGCCCAGGGGAATTAGAGATGAGTTTGGCGATTATCNACCTGCCCTGGCAATAAACAATGGGGCCTTTGCGCTGGAGCTGACCCGAACCGGCTGGCGTAATCCTCTTGGGTTTCCCAGAAGCAGCCTGCAACGAGTCGCCTACAGTCTTACTGACCAGACCCTGAGTCGGCATTTCTGGTTGGTTTTAGATAGAGCAGAGGATTCTCAGTTTATAAGCCAGGAAATACTATCCGAGGTGATGGANTTTCAGATCAGTATTATTGACGTTGACGGTAACAGGGAGGTTTTTTTTGAACAGGAAACNGGTGCTAATNCTTTACCACTGGGCCTGGANCTCAGGATTAGCACAGAACAGTTNGGTGACCTGCTGANAGTCTATGATTTACCGGAAACGATCCAGCCGATGNACCAGGTTCCTGTTGAAAATCCAGATGCTGAGCNGTTACCAGAACCGGCAGATGCTCGTTCANCAGGCACCCTTNGGCCNGAGGTGTCGGGATGACNGGGCTTGTTTCANGGGCTCATNCAAATGCTGGGGTGGCATTAATTACAGTTCTACTGGTGGTGGTNATTGCCACCGTTTTGGGTGTGTCAACGGCAAAAAAACAGCNCATGACAATCCAAAGTTCCAGCCATTTTTTTACCCGTGCCCAGGCAAGATATTTTGCGCTTGGCGGCGAGGAATTCGCCCGTCAGATTCTACACAAAGATTTTGTTACTCAACCGCAATGGGATTCCCTTGATGAGCCCTGGGCCGAACCCAATATGTTCTTTGAATTTGATGGCGGNGATATAAATNTGAATATCATCGACCTNCAGGGCCGGTTAAATGTTAACGGCCTGATAGGCAAAGGGCAGAAGATTATCCAGTNCAGAGCCAGAATCAGTCTGTTAACGAATCANCTGGGTGCAGACCCAGCNTGGATNGACAAGCTGGTTGANTGGAGTGATTTGGATNCTGCGGCCAGNCCANTGGGTGCAGAGGATTATGATTATCTGGGGCTTTCGCCAGCTTACAGAACCAGTAGCCAGCCTTTAGCGGATCTTTCTGAACTGAGGTTATTGCTNGGNTTCTCTAATGANGCTTTCTTCAGTCTCAAGGATCATCTTGCGGTTCTCCCTGATGCCTATAGTGATTTGAATGTGAANACCTGTTCGGGTTTGGTCCTGCAGACCCTGGCNACNGGTCTCAGCCTTGAACAGGCTGATTCAATANTGGCGACTAGAACAANCGAGGGNGCCTTTGTATCNGTTGAGGCTTTCCTGCAGCAGCCTGAATTGGCCGGNTTGGGGGTAAAACAAGAAGGTCTTAGTGTACAATCAAGGTTTTTTGAGGTGAAGNTTCGGGCCAGATTTGAAGATCAGATTGCTTATTTAACGAGCATCCTGCATCGTGATCCAGTGACCGGTGCTATAGTCGTCGTGGGTAGAAATAGCGGTGAGAAATTCATAATGGGTACNGGCATCAGGCAACCGGTAGAGAACAGTGATGGTTGAAAATCTAACAGTCCGATTCTTTCCAGATTCAGTGGACTGGATCTTTCAGGATAAGAATGGCAGATGCCTGTCCTCTGGCAAAGGACAACTTGAAGAGATGTTTGTAGATCAGCCGCTAGATGAGGTTTCGTTTAAGGTAAGCGGTATACTCGCAGGAGAACAGGTTCTACTNACCTCTATTACGGTTCCATCTAAGCCTACCCGNCAGATTATTCAGGTTGTGCCCTATTTGGCAGAAGAACAACTTGCCAGTGATGTGGAAGATTGTTTCTTTGCGATAGGAAAAAGAACAGGCGATGANTTAAGTATTGCGGTGGTAGATCGGGCATGGTTTNAAGGCATTCTGGACTCCCTTAAAGCGGTCAATCTGTCTCCANTGGTCATGGCTGTTGAAACTGACCTGTTGNGCTTGCCTGATCAGAGCGCTATTTATATCGATGATGAAAGGGCTCACTTGCTGCTATCTGCCCGAAAAGGCTTAAGCACAGAAATAGATCAGCTTAGTCAGTTGGTCACATTAACCTCGCCTGAATTAACCGAAACNGTAAGCGTGGTTCGGTTTGNCGATGATCACCCAAAGGTAGANCTTGTGTTAGATGAAATCGCAACGCTGGATACTTTGAACCTGGTTCATGAGAGCCAACCGGGCAGTTGCCTTGAATATATGGCTAGTCGCATTAATTCAAGCAGTCTCGATATGCTCCAGGGTCCGTATGCAGTACGTAAAAAGCAAAATGGGTCTGGCAGTTGGCTTAAGACTGTCNTGTGGGCAACTCTGGGTNTGTTGCTGTTTCAGTTCTGTTTGATGTTGGCTGAAGGCATTTACATCAATAATCAGGCCGAGGCGCTTGCGACTGAAAGTGAAAAGCTGTACCGCTCTGTATATCCCAGGGATAAGAATATCAGTAATATGCGTCGCCGCTGGAATGGCCATCTGGGGCAGGTTAATCCATCTGCAAAAACAGGTTTTATGGGCTTATTAAGTCAGGCCGCAGCCCCCATCAGAGCCAATGGTTTGGAGATTCAGAACATTAATTATAACGAAAGCCGCGGGGACCTGGTTTTCCAATTAGAAGCGCAGCGTAGTGAACAATTGATGCTCTACGTCGAGCGCCTGTCTGATCAAGGCATGGACGCTGAAATAGGTACTATTTCCCAGGATGATGGCAGGGTTCGNGGCAGCATACGGATTCGTTCGGGTGGAGGCAGAAAGTGAGGGACCGGTGGCTGACTCCGCTTCTGGAGAAATACTATACATTACCTGGACGCGATCGGGTCATGATAACGGNCCTGACTGTTTTCCTGACAGTCGTTTTTATTTATTTCCTGGTNTGGGCTCCGATTGAAGATTATCGGCAGCNGGGCTTGGAGGATCGCAATCGAAATCTGGAATTGCTTGAAATGATGCGCCGAACGGAAACCCAGGCNCGCCAGAATACGACCTCCAAACGCCCCAGCACGACCGGCAAGAGTCTACTTTCCATCGTCTCCAGAGAGGCGCAGCGTTTGAATATAAAAGCAAACAGNCTGCAGCCAGAAGGGCAGAATGCCGTGAGCTTGTGGTTCGATAACATACCGTTTAATGACTTGCTTGGTCTTTTAGAAAAAGTGCAGTCCGAGCATGGTNTTTCAGTGNAACAAATCGTAATTGACCGTGGTGAAAATGGAGGTTCCGTCAGGGCAAGGCTGGTTCTTAAATCTTAATTGTGCAGGGAACCTGAGNTAAACACGTTACCTNCAATTNCCTGCTCAATTTGTCTTCTCNATCGGGTCATCACTTTCTGATACCAGTAAACAGCAAATANCCCTACCAGAATGTTTGCCAATGCAGTTGCTGCAAATACACCGACGTAGCCGTACAGGTAACTACCGACAAGGGCGAGCGGCACGTAGACGATCACCAGCCTGCCGATGGATAAAATCAGGGCTGGCATGGGTTGCCTGAGCGCATTGAAAGCATGGTTGGCGACTGTAATCAATCCCATGAAACCAATCGAGATCGGAATGATATGCAGGAAGGTTACGGCAGTATCCATAAGGTCGGGATCATCATTAATACTGCCAACGAAAAAGCTCGCACCAAACCATAAGACAATCGCTGCGATCAGTCCCCAGATAATACAGGCGATATAGCAGATTGTCAGAGCTTGTTGGACTCTATCGAACTGTCGGGCACCCCAGTTCTGCCCGACCAGAGGTACTACACTGGTGCTAATGCCAATGACAACCATTCCAGCTACAGCTTCTATTCTGCTTGCTACGCCAAAACCAGCGACGATGTCCGTGCCGAATTGTGACAGCATCCAGGTGGCAAATGCGGTTGACAAGGGTTGGATAAGGTTCGTGGCCGCGGCTGGAATGCCCACTATGAGGATATGAGAACTGGACTGATAAAAACCCTGTAAAGAAGCATGCAGCAGCGCCTCTTTAATCAGATACCAGTAGGCTGCTAACAGNAGTTGCAACAGTGAGCCGATGACAAAGGCCCAGGCGGCCCCCATGAGNCCCAGGGCTGGAATACCAAACCAGCCAAAGATGAGGAAAGGCCCGACAATGACCTGAACCAGGGGTGCTGATGTCATGATGAAACCCGGATAGGTGGCATTGCCAAATGATCTGATCAAACCGTTAGAGACCATGGCAATGCCCATANAGGGGAATCCAATGAACCAGATATGTGAGTAGTTAACCGCTAGAGTTAGAACGGCGCTTTGCGCNCCTAGCCCACGAAAAACAGTCTCAGCCGCCAGGTAGCCGGCGATTGCAATGGAGCAGGTAAACATCAGCACCAGAATGTAGCAGTGAGTGATAGTNCGGGCTGTTTTATCTCGGTTGGATTCGCCCATTGCTTGCGCAATAATGGTCGATGCTCCAATTCCGATACCTCGGGTGAGCGCATTTAAGGCCATCGTTATAGGGAACATATAAGTTATTGCTGCCAGTTGCTGCGTACCTAGCTGACCTACATAGACCAGTTCCACAAGCTGGCCCAGGGTCATCGCCAGGAAGCCGAAGATCATCACTGTAGACAGATGAGCCACGTGTCTTGCTACAGGCCCCTTGGTATAGGTAGCCTGTCGGGCAGGGTCGTTGTTAGCCACTTCTATTTGCAACCTAAATGCACTCAAAACTACTATAACGGATATTAACGACCCGGCAGATCTTTTTGAGTACGCTTGTAGTAAATGCTTTGAATNTTAGCTTCTTTGCTATAGTGAAAATAACAAAAGTGCAGATGACAGAATTACAACTTATGGAAGTGCAACTAATAGAAGCTCAGTTAAGAGAAGCTCAGATAAGAGTAGTACAGATAATAGAACAGCGGAGCTATTTATGCGTATTTTGATCACAGGTGCAAGTCGTGGTATTGGCAGGGCATTGGTTAAACACTATGTTAAGGCNGGTCACGAAGTCNGGGCAGGCTGCCGTAATCCGGAAGTATGGCAAGCCCCGGTCGCAGCGCATCTTCANCCGCTTAAGCTTGACGTCAGCGATCTGGAGATGATCCAGCAGGCAGCAGCGGGNATCCAGTCNGGTCTNGACTTGATAATCAATAATGCGGGTGTGGCTGCCNGCCGTGAACAGCCTTTTGGACGTTTGGATTACCCTGCCTGGCAAGAGGCGTTCGTCGTTAATACTCTTGGTCCGGTGAGAATAGCANAAGCTNTCNTGGACCANCTTTCCANATCCCAACAGGGGAAATTTGTCACTGTATCCAGCCAAATGGCANCAATGTCTAAACCCNGGAGAGGGGCCTACGGCTATCGATCAANCAAAGCTGCTGTTAATAAGGTGATGCAATTGNTAACTGAGGATATGAAGAATTTTTCAATTGCCTGCCTGACATTGCATCCTGGCTGGGTTCGCACTGATANGGGAGGAAGCGGAGCGGATATCAGCGTCGAACAAAGTGTCACAGGTATGTGTCAGGTCATTGCAAATCTGGATATGGAAAATACTGGAAGNTTTAGAACTTGGCAAGGTGATGTTCACCCCTGGTAGATCCGTCAATNCTGTAATGGACGNTCTTGGCTGGGTTGTCTTAATGAAAATCTCGAGATTTTAGCGAAAAATTTTCAAGTAATCNGCTGCAGTCCTGGATAGTCCCAGCAACTACGTGGATAACAGATGCTTGCCTCTCGATGATCCCTTTTATTTTCAATAGCCGACCTCGCAATACGGCGGCCCGAAAGCGTTCCAGCATATTGCTCCATATCACGATGTTGATGTTGTTTGTTTCATCTTCGAGTGTCAGGAAGATCACGCCAGTCGCAGTCGAGGGCCTTTGCCTGCCAGTGACCAACCCAGCAACTTGGACAAACCGACCATGTTGAATAAGTGCTAGTTCTGAGGCTTTTTTACAGTATTTAAGTTTATTTTCCTGCTCCCTGAGAATGGCCATAGGGTGCCGCCCTAAACTCAGACCGAGGCTTTCATAATCAGCACGCAGGTCATCTGCTTCTGGCGGTGCTTTTAGATTAATGNGGTCCTGCCGTTCGGTAACAAGAGAGACTTCAAGCAATGGTGGGCGAGGTATGATTCCGGTTGCCTGCCAATGGCTCTGATAACGATTCCCGGATAAGGATTTAAATGCACCCGCTTCAATAAGACGACTCATTTCTCCCTGATCGAGGAGGGCTTTTGCCGCCATATCTGACAGGTTTTTAATGGTGTGTATTTTNCGGGCTTCCACAATACGAAGCGCAGTGGTTGCCCTTAAACCCTTTATCCGTTCTAAACCCAGGCGGATAGCCGGCTGTCCGGCATGACNTTGGATGCCTGGCCGGAGGGCTGTCTTTTTAGCGTATTCCAGNGAACAATCCCAGTGGCTATGCAGGACATCCACTGGACGGACTTCAATGTGGTGGCGGCTAGCATCCTGTACCAGCTGTGATGGGCTGTAAAACCCCATGGGCTGGCTGTTTAATAAGCCGCAATAGAAAGCCGCCGGATGGTGACATTTCAGCCATGCTGAAAAATAAACTAAAAGCGCAAAGCTGGCTGCATGGGATTCTGGAAAGCCATAATCACCGAAGCCTTTGATTTGTTCGAATATCCGCTCGGCAAAGCGCTGGTCGTGGCCCCGTTCGAGCATCCCATTAATGAGTTTATTTTGGAAATGTTCGAGCCCCCCTTTTCTTTTCCAGGCAGCCATTGCCCTGCGTAGTTGATCGGCCTCACCGGGAGTGAAACCAGCGGCGACTACGGCGAGTTTAATGACTTGTTCCTGAAANATAGGAACCCCGAGGGTGCGTTCCAAGACNGCCTTTACCGCATCATTTGCATAGCTGACGGCTTCGTCGCCATTTCGTCTTTTTAAATAGGGATGAACCATTTTGCCCTGNATGGGGCCAGGCCTGACGATGGCGACCTGGATTACCAGGTCATAGAATTTTGTAGGCTTCAGCCTTGGTAACATGGCTATCTGGGCTCGTGATTCAACCTGAAAGACGCCGATGCTATCTCCCTGCTGGAGCATTTGATAAGTCAACGGGTCTTCGGCAGGAATATCAGCCAGCGTGAGCGTTGCTCCCTGTTGCTGATTAATCAGGTCAAGGGATTTTCTGATGGAGGAGAGCATGCCCANTGCCAGTATATCAATTTTGAGNAGGCCAAGCGCTTCAAGATCATCTTTATCCCATTGGATAATGGTTCGNTCCGGCATGGCTGCATTTTCAAGAGGAACGAGCTGGGATAGCGGGCCGCTGGAAATAATGAAGCCACCGACATGCTGTGATAAGTGTCTTGGGAAGCCGAGGATCTGCTGGATCAGCTCGGCAAATTGATTGACAACTCTATTGCGAGAGCTNATCCCGGCTTCTTCAAATCGTTCCAGTAACGAGGTTTTTTTNTCCCACCAGGANACGGTTTTGGCTAATTTATCAATCAGGTGGGTATCTANCCCCATGGCTTTGCCCACATCTCTGATAGCACTTTTGGGCCTGTAGGTGATCACNGTCGCTGCCAGGGCAGCACGGTGCCGACCGTATTTTTTATAAATATACTGAATGACTTCTTCCCGTCTTTCGTGTTCGAAGTCAACGTCGATATCAGGGGGTTCATTGCGTTCTTTGGAGATAAAACGCTCAAATAANAAATTAATTTTTGCAGGATTTACTTCAGTGATTCCCAGNCAGTAACAAACGGCACTATTAGCAGCTGATCCTCTTCCCTGGCAAAGGATACCCTGATTTTTTGCAAACNGNACAATATCAAANACGGTGAGAAAGTAGTATTCGTAGTGTAGCGACGCTATTAATTGTAATTCTTTGTCAATTTGTAATTGAACTGTTGCCTGTACTCCCNCGGGCCAGCGTTTTAACGCGCCGGCCCGAGTTAACTGGAGAAGATACTGCGTTGCTGTTTTGCCTTCAGGGACCAGTTCTTCCGGGTACTCATAGCGAAGCTCATCTAAAGAAAAATGACACTGGTTAATTATGNTCAGCGTATTTTCNAGNAGGGATGGGGGATAAAGTCGTTGTATGGCAGAGATAGTACGGAGGTGNTTTTCATTATTTTTTTGCAGCAGGCGCCCTGCCATTTTGATAGATACACCTAGTTTGATGGCAGTTAAAGTATCGAGTAATGGTTTTCTGTCGGGATTGTGCATGTGAACATCACCACAGGCTAGCATGGGTAGGGAGATGTCTTTGGCTAAATCGAGAATGCGCTGATTGGTTTTTAAATCCTGGCCATCGAGAAAAATTTCCAGGCCAAGCCAGAGACGGTCGGGGAACCACGCTTTGAGGGTGTTCCCATAGGCGCGATTTTTGTCCTGGTCCGTAGCAGGCAGCCAGATAATGATAATCTGGTCCGTTGCAGTCTGCAGGTCTTTTAACCACAGGGTGTAGTAACCCTTATCTGCTCGGCGCCTGGCTCGACTGATGAGGCTGCAAATTTGCCCGTAACCAGTTCGATTCCGCGCTAGCATGACAATTTTGATATCTTCTTCGAGGGTGAATTCACTGCCAGTAATTAGTTTTAAACCGCAGTCTTTAGCTTTGTTATGGGCCTTGACGATGCCTGCCATTGAGCATTCGTCGGTAATTGCCAGTGCCTGATAGCCGAGAGCTGCAGCCTGTTGAACTAGNTCTTCAGGATGGGATGCGCCTCTTANGAAAGAGTAGTTAGTAATGCAATGCAGTTCGGCATATTTAGGGTCAAATGTCTGTTCTNCAGCNGGTTTTTCAGTGAAAGAGGGGTTAGGGCGATTCATTCTGGGTCATTTAAAAAAATTAGGTAACAAAGAAAATTACTTAACGAGGAATAGGCACCATTAAATTATACTGTATATATATACAGTATATGGAAATAGCTGTTATTTCAAGCCCCCTCAAGAAGATATCCGCGGCGGTTTACTCAATATTTGAAATAGCGATGACTTATTCACAACCGGGGTGCTTCAGGGAAGCTTTCCAGAATCAAAAAGCTTGATGAGCTAGACTGTCCTGGTAAATAAACTGGCAGCTGCAACTGGAGCTAGCATGGCAAAACTCTATTTTTATTACTCCTCCATGAATGCAGGAAAATCGACCTCCTTGCTACAGTCTAGTCATAATTACAGAGAGNGAGGTATGTCAACGCTATTGCTGTGTCCGGAATTGGATAATCGTCATGGTCAGGGCCGGATTACTTCACGACTGGGGATAGAGGAAGAAGCCGTTATGTTTGATCAGCATGAAGATTTGCTCCAGTTAGTGACTCGGCACCAGGATAGCCAGGCGATCCACTGTGTGATGATAGATGAGGCGCAGTTTCTGAAAAAGGAGCAGGTCTANCAGTTAGGTCGAGTCTGTGATGAAATCAATATTCCAGTANTGGCATATGGGTTGCGGACTGACTTCCAGGGNGAGTCCTTTGAGGGAAGCCAGTATCTGCTCAGTTGGGCGGACAGCCTGAAAGAGCTTAAAGCCATCTGTTATTGTGGTAGCAAGGCAACAATGGTNTTGCGAATCGATGCAGATGGTCGGGTCGTGACCAGGGGCAAACAGGTGGAAATAGGGGGTAACGATCAGTATGTTTCGGTGTGCAGGAAACACTTCCACCAGCGTTACTTTAGTAACATCACGGCACCGCATTGAATCGTTTATAGGAATGGCAGGAATCCGCAATCATGGTTGAGCCGCCCTGTTGGCTGCAGCATAGGGATGCGAATCGAAAATTAGTGAAAAGAGTNGGAGAATGAAGTGNCNAAGAATAGACAATGGTTATTACGTAAACGCCCTGAGGGAATGATCAGTCAGGAACATTTTGAATGCGTTGAGACTGAGGTGCCCGAACTAGGTCCTGGCGAGGTCCTGATGAAGACGCTGTGCTTGTCTTTTGATCCGACCCAAAGAGGCTGGGTGAATGATATGGAAAGTTATATGCCCCCGGTCGCCCTCGGGGAGGTTATGCGGGCCGGTTCAGTAGGTCAGGTGGTTGACTCAAACAGTGATGCTTTTCGAATAGGTGACCTGGTGCAGGGTTTAGGTGGCTGGCAGGATTACTTCGTAACTCAGGGTGCGGCACTGAATCAGCTACCTCAGGGCGTGACCCCAGAAATGGCGCTGGGAGTCCTGGGCACAACAGGGTTAACGGCTTACTTCGGCTTGTTAGATATCGCCGAGCCTAAACCAGNCGATACCGTATTAGTCTCTGGTGCCGCAGGCGCCACAGGCTCTATTGCCGGTCAGATAGCAAAGATTAAAGGCTGTAAGGTCGTTGGTATAGCCGGTGGGCCGGACAAATGTCGATGGTTACTGGAATCAGCAGGTTTTGATGCGGCCATTGACTACAAGCATGAAGATGTCGAACAGCGTGTGCAGGAACTGTGCCCGGAACGGTTAAATATNTATTTTGATAATGTTGGTGGTTCTATTCTTGAAACAGCTTTAGGGCAGTTGGCTATGAATGCTCGAGTGGTTTTGTGTGGTGGGATCTCAGGATACAATGCGCTTGAACCTAGCCCGGGACCCAATAACCTCATGAATCTGGTAATTACCCGGTCACGAATGGAAGGATTTATCGTAATTGACTATCTGCAGCGGATGGCTGAATTTATCGAAGATATGGGGCAATGGCTGCAGGAAGGTAAGATTGTTCATGTTGAAGATATACAGACGGGTTTTGAAAATATTCCAGCTACGCTGCAGCGGTTATTTTCAGGTCAAAACCTGGGTAAACAGTTATTGAAACTCGGTGAGCCAGAACCGCGTTAAGGTGAATAAAAGTAGCCCGCAGATCTGGGTGGACGCAGATGCCTGTCCGGTGCCAGTNAAAGAGATGCTATTCCGTGCAGCTGTGCGCACTGGCGTTCAGGTAACGCTGGTGGCAAACCACGCTATGCGGATCCCACCTGCTAGTAANGTGAATTTTCTACAGGTGAGCAATGGCTTTGATTTAGCGGATAACAAGATCGTCGAACTAGTCTGTGCGGGTGATCTTGTGGTCACCGCTGATATTCCTCTGGCGGCTGAGGTAATAGAAAAAAATGGCCAGGTTATCACGCCNCGGGGGGAGCNTTTTTCAGTGGAGAACATCAAGGCTCGTTTGACCATGCGGGATTTTATGGATACGNTGCGCGCCAGTGGTGTTCACAGTGGCGGCCCCGCGGTTTTTTCGGCGAAGGATCGGCAGCGATTTGCAAANCAGCTGGACCGTTATCTGGCTTCGAGCAGTTGAAATTAAAGTTGNCCGNGAGCAGTACCAGAAAATGAGCTTGGCTTATTCAACTGCAGGNTCCAGCGCTCAGAGCCTGCGNCCAANAGCATATCNGGANGCTGTTGCACTGGCTCGATAAGGAAANCCAGACAACAGCGTATCGGCTANTCATTTNAGACANGCCACTNGCATTGCTGGGAATACATCGATGTGAAGTNCAACAGATATGAGTTGACACTAATATGAAAATAGAAAAAGCAACGGTAGTCGCCATGCAATACGTGCTGACTGACCAGGAAGGTAATGAACTGGAACGGTCTAGCCAAGCCTCGCCCATGGTTTACCTGCATGGCCACAGAAATATTCTTCCAGAGCTGGAGGCGGCGCTATCTGGCCTGCAGGAAGGTGCACTGATAGAGGTGATTCTTCCACCAGAGCGGGCCTATGGATTGAGAGACCCCAAAGCCGTTCGACGGGTGCCTAAGAAATACCTGATTAAGCCACCCAGAAAAATGCCCCCGGGTACACTGGTGAGGTTGAATACTGAATCTGGTGCAAGGGATGCGATTGTTATTAAGGCTGGGAAATTTAATGTTGATATTGATAGCAATCATCCCTATGCAGATAAACATTTGACCTTCACTGTGACCATTGAAAAAATCAGNNCGGCGACCTCCTCGGAATTGGCACATGGTCATAGTCATGGTTTTGANGGCCAGAACGATGATCACTGAGTTCGAAAATTAGCACTCGGCAATTATTTACCCTGCCATTTAGGTTGTCGTTTTTCAGCAAAAGCAAGTGGGCCCTCCTGCGCATCTTTGCTGTGCCTNCGCAAGGTTTCTTCAGGATATTCCCGTTCATGAGCTACTGCCAGAGGGTAATCCAGGCCTTGCATGGCACAGGCTTTGGTCGCTCGAATGGCCAGTGGTGCACAGCGCAGGATATCCTGGACATAACTGTCTACGGTTGATTTTAATGCATTGGCCTCAACCACCTCGTTGATTAATCCCAGCTCATAGGCCCGCATCGCTGTCATATGTCTGCCGGTGAGCAGAAAGCCCATAGCCGGTTTNAGGCCAATCTGCCGCGGTAATCTGTGAACCCCNGCCGCNCCAGCAATNAGGCCTCTCCTGGGTTCGGGTAGACCAAATTCGGCATGATCAGCGGCGATGATAATATCGCAGGCCAGCGCNATCTCTAATCCTCCGCCAAGTGCAAAGCCATTAACCATGGCAATAAGTGGTTTGCAGAAATGCCATCGTTCTGCAATGTGTTTTGTTTGCCNGGCCTGTTCTCGCCACAGNNGTTTCTGCTGGTCACTGGCTTGGCTTTCGATGGCTCGATGTTTNAGATCGGCACCGGCACAGAAGGATCTACTGCCCGCCCCGGTGATAATGGCCAGCCAGATATCGTCATTGCGCTCGACCTCGTCGAGGTGCTCGGATAATTGCCAGCGCAGCTCAGGGTTGAGGGAGTTCATGGCTTCNGGTCTGTTCAGGGTGATCCAGGCTACCTTGTCATTCACTTCAAATCGGGTTGTGTTGGTATCCATTTTTTTATCCTTGNTCACTTTCGTTGGTCTGCTCTTGGAACTAAANNTNAGCGTGCCCATCCATCAGCGCCGNGCAGGTANCNTACCTGGCTGAGCCGTCGGGTCGGTAATGGGGNAAGTCTCGNCTGGATTTAGCCATGNGTAACAGGCTGGCAGNGTCCGTGTACTGATNCANATCCTGAAGCTGCTTTACGGTCACCGCCATCATGGCAAAATNACCCTGTTTATTTTGAACAAGTGCTTCAGTGGGAGATATCCAGATACTATCNGTGGTTTCTTCACCATCGTGAAGCTCCTGTTGCCGGTCAGGCGCGGCACCGATGAAGAATCGGGTATCAAANCGTCGTGGCCTGCCNGGTGGCGTTACCCAGCGGTTATAAAAATGAATCTGGTCGGTCGCTAAAAGCCANCCTTCTNGAGCACAGATCGTATCAATTTGAAGGTCGTTGTCTCGCAACTGTTGTCGGTAATCCGATACTNGNTGATGNTGGTTGTTNATTTCCTGACCCTGCTCATCGTAGGCGAGTAGTAAACCAGATTCTTCGAAGGTTTCACGTATGGCTGCGACCCAGCANCCCAGCCAGTNATCACCNAGAGCTTCTTTNTGATNGATCTGATCNGNGGTCAGTGGCACCATGTGTTTGTCATAGTTAGTAAGGTAGTCCGATTCATCGACCCGTCCGCCTGGGAAAACATACATACCGCCGGCGAAGGCGGCGCTTGTTGTTCTTTTGAGCATGAGGATTTCATACTGGGGNAAGGCANGACGGACNAGAATGACGGTNGCTGCAGGTCTAANGGNCTGTTTTTTCATGNCCGNGTCAGCACGCCTTGATCGATGAGCGTATTGATGGTGTCTTGATCCATGCCCAGTTCTTGGAGTATGGCATTNCTGTCCTGNCCCAGTTTCGGCGCACTGTGTCTGGGACCGACTNCTGNCTGGCCAAAGCGGATAGGGATGCCTACGGTTTTATATTCACCAATTTCTTNATTGCTTATCNNTGGAAACAGATTGATCGCTTCTGCCTGGGGATCAGCAGGCACCTCGTGCAACCCCAGTACCGGTCCCCAGATTAATCCTGCGGCNTCGAAAATGNGGNCCCATTCATCTCNGCTCCTNTCAGACAGGGCCTGGTCCACGCCGTCGGTCAGTTCTGGCATATGGTCATAGCGACCTTTGCCAGTGGCATATTTGTCCACTTTTANCCAATGGCCCAGACCCAATGCCTCACAAAAGGCGGGCCATTGTTCAGGCCCCGGCATATTAAATACAATCCATTTTCCATCGCCGCAGGGGTAGCGGTTTGCTGTAGGCGTCAACAGGTTATGCCTGGCGCGTCTTCTCACCGGGGCAAGGTCATTNGCTGTCGTGGCATAATCGCTGGCCTGGGTCCACACAGCTGTTTCATANAGTGAGGTTTCAATGGTCTGTCCTTNTCCTGAGGATTCAGCTTGTCGGAGTGCNGCCAGAATACCGGCAACCAGNGCAAGNCCGGTGGTATGNTCACCCTGNGCTGGCCTGGCCTGAGGGACGCAGCCATCATCGCCTTCTCTCATNGCATCGTATAATCCTGANCGACCAAAAAAAGCAGTGACATCGTATCCTGGACGCCAGGCATCCGGGCCGGTTGTGCCGTACCCNGTTAAGGTTGCATGTACCAGTTTTTTGTTGATGTCGAATAGGGAGGCAGGATCCAGTCGGTATCTTTGCTGCCGCTCCAGCAACAGATTACACATGAAGATATCCGCCTGCTGACAGAGNNGGTGGACTATTTCTATACCGCCCTTCTNGGTTAAATCTACTACCAGGGACTCTTTGCCGCGATTATCCACATCAAATTGCAGATCAAATTCNCGTACNGGTGCGTCGACCTTGGGTGTTCTACCCATGTCTCTCATAGGGTCTCCGGCGGGGGGNTCAATTTTAATCACCCGCGCCCCCATATCTGCAAGAATGGCACCGGCGCTTGGTGCTGCCATCCAGTTATCTATTTCAATTACGGTGATATTATCTAATGGTGAAGCCACTGCTATTTTTCTCTCATGGGTTAATATGAACGGACAATCATAAGTGAGGTACTAAGAATTAGAAACCTTGAAGATAATAAAGGTTTTGCTCTACGGCAGTATAAACCAGAGGATCTTTCGTATCTCTACAGCATCTGTTTACAAACAGGTGATGCCGGGCAGGATGCGACCGGATTGGTGGATGAGCGAATCCTCGGCCATTTTTATGCGGCGCCTTATGTTCATTTCGAACCTGACCTGTGCTGGATTCTGGTCAGGGAAGCTGTCCCGGTGGGTTATATTCTGGGAACCAGCGATTCCAACGCTTTTGCGGAATGGGCAGATACAAATTGGTGGGGCCCTTTAAGGCTGAATTACCCCGGCGCTGGTAAAAATGACACCTGGACTCAGCAGATGATTGGGTTAATGCACCAGGGCTACCAGGTGCCCCATGGAATAGAGGATTATTCGGCCCATCTGCACATCGACCTCCTGCCCATAGGGCAGAAACGGGGCTGGGGTAAGGGACTCATCGATGTTTTCTGTAATCGATTAAGGCAAATGGGGATTAATGGCGTGCACCTGGATGTTAGCCGCCGCAATCTTAATGCCATTGGTTTTTAC
>NZUN01000058.1 GCA_002697205.1 Gammaproteobacteria bacterium | reverse complement strand
TGTCCCTCGTGATCCCGCTGAATAATCCACGTCCGTAAATGCTTGGTTTCTACTTGCTGCACCAGCGCCTCAGATGTCTTGACCCTCGGCACCACTCGCAAATGATCACGGTGCAAAACGCCATTTTCCACTCGAAAATTCCCACTCTTCCAAGTTGAAAACCAACGCCGTGCTGCACCTCGGCCCATTGGCGCGAGTAATTTCCTCCTTGCGTCATCCGAGTCGCTTTCCGTCAGCGCCAACATCCTGCGTGTTTCTTTGCATAACGCTTGTGCTTTTCGCCATTGTTCCGCTGTCGTTCCGTCCTGCTCATATCCCGTCCGGCCCAGACGACTCACCAATGGTCTACTGAAAACCGCCACCGCCACCAAGTCTCTCGCTGCGCGCTCTGCTCGATTCGCCTTTTCCAAGAAATCAATCGGCAAAACTCGACGCCCTACTGCATTCAGCCAGCTTGGTAGGGCCGGTCCCCACATCTGGTACTTGTCCCCGTTCCTTACTACGAGCGCTACACGCGACGCCCGAAACCTTGGNAANCCCACCACGTCNAATGCNCCNTAAACCGCGCACGAGTCATAGTCGCTTTTGTTTGCAATNNCCGTATNATCCAAACATTCGAACAACGCNGCCCGATCCGCGCGCTTGAACTCCTTTCCCAAAGAATCCAACTCCTCCGTNANNGATCGCCACGGCGACTCCTGCGGGAGGTCTCGCCAATCTTCTGGCACGACTGTTCCTGTCTCTGATTTTCCAGCCAGTTCACTTTTCTGGTCCTGGTCACTTTCCCGGTTCTGCTGTTCCTCCAGCTGTTGTTTCTTCAGATTCTCGATGTAAGGCTTGTAGACTCGCTCTTTCCAAGATTGCAGTCCGATCGGTGTTTCGTCGGCTTCCGTCTCTGCGTCACTTGTGTCCGGTTCGCTCAGCGTCTCTTCTTCCGACTCGCTAAGCTCTCCTTCTTCGGCCTGTTCCTCGACCTGTTCATTCTCTTTTTCCATTTGCGATTCATCATCTCCGTCCCCAAACGCAGCGCCAGTGGTGCGATACACTTCAAATCGCGCTCCACTCGGCCCTTGGACTTCCGTCCTGTGANGCTTCCACGCCTTCACCGGTTTGAGTTNGCTAAANGGTCCCACTGCATAGTTGGGCTCCCAGCGTTTTANCGAGATGGTCGGCATNCCTTCNAAAGCAAGATTTGTGAGCACATACCACTCCCCCGCGGCAGGTTCAACATTAAGTTCATCGCGCAGTTTCTGTAACACAAATTCCTCTCCGCTTTTCTTGAACTTCTCCTTTTCCAGCTCTGTCAGGTCCTCCTCGCGAAATATTTCCTTAGAATTGTGCCCCGGATCNTTGAAACCGAACCTTGGCGGGTTCCCTTTCCCCGTGGCTACCGGTCTCCTGTAGGTTCCCCAATACGTAAGCGTCCGTATCGGATCCCCNTTTNTATCGCGAAAGATGGCTTTCGGNGACGTGATCGACACGACCGCCGAGTCGTGTCGAGCTTTTGGGATCAAACGTCTGTAACAGCTTAGTTCGATTTTTGTCGTTTCCGACAAGGCCGCCAGAGACCGGTGGTGATCGCTCACNTCCAANTCGAGCATCGCCTTCCGTGCTGCCTCCGCGGTCCCCAAATTTCGTCGTTCATCCCGAAAAGGCACCTTTTTNTTNTCATANAGTGCGTCCAANTCGACGGCGTTTTTCTCCAGCGCGTCTTCTAGGATTCGTTCNAACTGCGTNNTTGTCAACTTGAGTGCCGGNTTCACGGCCGCNAACGATGGTAAAGTCTGTAGGANGTCCGCTNGTCCCAANTCNGGCAANAATTCNTAGCCACCTTGTCCTCCAAAAAGGCCTTGAATCAACTCCTCAACCGATTTCGGCACNGTNTCTTGATCTTGGACGTCTCTNTCGGGCATTCCCAGACGGCTTCCTGCGTCGGCTAGTACATTCAACGGGCCCGGTATGTAGCACCGTCTGATGTCCAACCTCTGCAACCCATGGATCACTTTTTCTGCCCAGCGCGAGATCTTGTCTGATTTTATCCGATTTGCCCACAACGTGTACAACTCGGAAACCCCCAAATTCTTGTGATCAAACAAGAGAATTACCGGCAACCCTGCGACAAACCGACTCCCCTGTTCCAAAAAATACAACATGCAATGCAGCTCCCTTTCCAACGTCGACCATTTCATTTCCGTCGTCGAAAAAGCTCTTGCTCGATACACGTTGATTTTCGGCGTCGTTCCCCCTTCTGGGGTCTGACAAATTGTGAAAGATTCACCATATGCTGACGCATCGCAATACACAATTACGGGTCTCTTAGTCCTTTCCCAGTCGCATGCCGCCACACGGTCAATTTTACTAATCGTCGCGCCGCTCGTGACCGAGCGTTTCAACTCCGTGATCGCCCGCTTTGCCAGCTCGTCGTCCTTGAGGTTCCGAATGTCCTCTGCGCCCTTCCCTCGAAGATACTTTTTGAGCGGAAAGACTTTATCTGCAAATCTATAAACATATTCCCGCAAATAAACGCAGACGCAGACAAAACTCCTCAAATCCTGAACTGTCGTTGGCACCGGCCAATCCTGTACCAATTTTGCCTTTTGCGGTGCGATCACCCGTCCTGACGTCGTGATCGTGTGCCCCAGCGCATCTACCGTGTCCGTCATCAAATTGGTTTTCTTCAGTGATAGTACAAAACCCGTTCGCTCGCTGTCGATGTGCAGTTGTTTCAATTGTGTTAAGAATTCTCGAGCCGTATTCGCCCTCCACAGAATATCATCAATATATACATGAAAAGGCTTNTTGAACGCTGCTGATGCTCGGCTTTGGAACCATGCCGGGGCCCAACTCGGCCCTAACTGTANCTTCCGACTGAANTAGGTNCCATCTTCTACNGTCACCGCCAAAAACGGCAANTCGCTTTCGCTCAATGTCGCATGAAAATATCCCGTGGCCAAATCNGATGCCCCGAAAAATTCCGCGTTCTCGTCACTGAGGTCCTGCAAGATGTCGTCCTGGAGCGGCATATTAAAGACCGGTCCCTGGATTTGCTGGTTATAGTGCCTGAAGTCTACAACCATCCTCCCCGTTAAATGGCCCTTCCTCGCCGCTATAAAAGCGGGCGAGGCATGCATGGGCAAGTCCATGCCCGGCGTCCATTTTAGAAGGTTGCCCTTCCGCACCTCTTCATCCACAATCCACTTCAGACGAATGCGATCCAAGTGTGACAACCGATATGCAGGCAAGATTTTCCACAACGCGTCCTGTTTCTTTTTGACGTCCGCTGTTTCCAACTTATAATGTGGCGTTGGGCATCCCTCCTCGTGATAGCAATGTGCTTTCGCTTTTATTTCGTCGCGGAATTCCGTCTCCAATCCCGGATCTTCTGCGAACAATGTCAAAGCCTTCTCGCACATCCTGCCCCGCAAGGTCGTCCACACCTTTTCCTTCCACTCTGCACTTTGCACATCGATAGGCTTTTCCTGGAGCACCTTCTGCCGCTTTCCTGCGATCTCGTCCAGAAGTTCCTTTTCGCCTTCCGCATCTTCGCGTTTCTTTTTGTCGTGCTTGTAGCTGTTTTTGCTCATTCCCGCTACTGCTCCGACTGATTGCGTTTCGCTGGTCTCGAGCCGTTGATCTCGCTGCTGCTCTTCCTTTCCGATATCGTCCATCATTTTGAACAATTCGCTGTCACTTAAATGGTCGAGCTCCGCAAACAAGTTCGTCGGTTCACCTGACGCCACCGCGTAGCCTGCTAATGGAAGAATTGCAGACCCATCCTCCACCGCTTCCATCCGGAAAAGATCGGTCAGGTGCAACGTCCGTTTNCCTGGGCTCAAATTAGTCACCCGTACCGTCAAGCCTGACATCTTTCCTGACGCGATGGCTCGCTGCGTTTCTGCTGTCACCAGCGCCTCCGTCGCGTAGAAACCTGTCTCGAGGGCTNTCGGTCCCAGACGCACCAAATACAATTTCCTGTCCTTCAAAGCTACTCCTTTCAAGGTGTCGTCAAAAGACACGTCCAGATATTGTCCTGACTTGACCGTCACGGTCGTACAGTCCCGAAAATCCGGATCCTGTTCCATTGACGCGATCGCCCGTCTCTTGGGTGACAACGTCGGAACTTCCATCCCTTTCCATAACGTATTTTTCCCTTCTATCGTAATCGCCGTGTCCCCNCTGTCTGCGCTNGGAAGTCGTGGCTGGAGCCGNCGGTAACTGTCAAGCCCAATCACAAAATCGTAATCATCCACGATGCCATCCACCACCGCCACTGTAACTCGTTCCGCGATCCGCGCTCCTCCTGTGCCGGTCAACCAGAATTCGACGTTGTAAAACACCGGATCATATCCCAATGTCTGCGATCCATCGATCAAGTTCACCCCTGCGCGCGTCGCTCCACGGCCCAAATATTCAAATGACGACGGCGATGCTTTCATCAGACGCTCACAAACNACTGTNGGCATCACGTTGCATCCGGCGATTTCGCGTTCCAAACGCGCTCCTGTGTCCAAAAGACTCTCAACCGTCCCCCGGTCCCCACGTTCGTCCCCGACTCCTAATAAAATGATTGGTTCAAACGTCGGATTTACGATAGGATGCAGCGGTCGGATTGCTCCGGCCTTCCGCTTTTGTTGGTTCGGCGAAGGTTCTGCCATTCGCCATCCCAGACCAGTCTCGATTGATTCTGATTTCGCACTTCCCCGATCATCAATTCGCGGCATGNGCGGTTCATCCATCAAATCCACCGAGCCGAACAGATTGCTCCTGGCTGTCACAATTTCAGCCGCCTGTTCGGTCCGCCCACCCGCTACTGGCCTGCAAACCGCTGCCAGTGCCGGCGTGGCTTCAATTGCCGTTCCCATCCCGGGAATGGTCGGACTTGGATCGAAGAAAGTTTTCAGCTGTTCCATGCAATCATCCTTCCTTGCCACAACTTCCCTCTGGCGATCGATTTGACCCAGNGCCTTTTCCATCATGGCCTCCTTATCAAATTTTCGCCCTCCAAATCCTTCGAGGTTCGTCGTCGCTTTCCCATTCTTGGTCAGGTCGACTCCTCCCTGCGTNGTTCCGGGCCATGGCAGAGGTTCGGACGTCCAGGACTTTTTAGTTGANTTTTTCTGTCCCGCGCCCGCACATCTGTTACGACTCACCGACCTCGCAATTTNAACTGCCGAGATAGGCGATCCCACAACGCCACCCTTCACGGATGTCAAACGTTTCATCTGTGGNTTCCCCTCGCGTGTCTTCGGTCGCGGTACGGNACCATNTGGCGTGGAAGGCGTCCCCTCCGTTTCTTNTCCAAATTGGTCACTCCCCACTGCGTCGCTGAATTCTCGCTTCTCGTTCTTCGCGGCGTCGGCACTTGTNTTTATTTTATTCGTGCCGCCTTCCGCTGGTGTCGCAGCGGTCCACCCCGTTCTTGGTGGTCCAGAAGCTCCCCCACACTGTGATGCTCTTCGAACTCGCTCGTCCAGTCGTGCTACACTCCGCACGCGCTGTTCCATAAGCCACAAATGTGCAAACCACGGCGGAAACCGCCGGGTCTTCCACGTCCGTTTGTCTCCAAATACCCCACACNTTGGGTACCGACCTCGCTGACTCGCTGTTGCTGTCGGCGGTATTTCGTGTTCGAAATGTGCTTCCCGATCCGTNTGCCATGGGTCGATCAGCACCATGCCATCCACAGATAGGTCTTTCCTACAGAGTTCCGGCACCGCCCCTCGACGCGGCACCGTTTCTTCGCGATATTTTGCGTTTGCCCCCGAATAGGCTCGCATCCATGATTCNCCCAAGCCAATTGGTTCACATGTGTGGTCCGAAAATTCTACCACTGGATCAAAACGTGGCACCCCTTTCAGACACACCTCGCAACTGCACCCGTCATCCTTACCTAGACACGTGGGCCCAGTCGCTCTCGGATTCGATTCCGTGGCTGGTCGCTCGTCTAACTTCTTGTCCACTGACGCCCCATACCCCGCAAAATCGAGTTTCTTGTCACCTTCCAAAATTGATTGGTCCCCAATGACCGTCTTTTCGCTTGTGGCACCTGCCAGATCTGATGCTCGTGGCTCGCTTNACAATCCCACGGNCACGTCATCCTCAGATCTTGTCCAAAATTCTNCGACAGCTTCATCTGTCGCCACACCTCCAGTCTTTGCGCATNCTGTNTCACTTCCAGGCCTGCCGAGGACAGCCGCCAAGTCGGTTGTCCCCGACGACGCCGTCCCAGGCAGGCACCCCCCTCACGGATTTCCTGCTTTTCGGACAGACACCATGCAAGGCTTCTGGTCTGCTTTTGGACTCCATTTTTCAGTCCACGCGACATGATTTGCGCAAATCGTGCGCACATCCGTGATCCCGGATTTCTTTAGCACTTCTGGACAGATCTCCGGATGGTGCATCGTACACCCGGTCGTGTGCACACACGGTACCCACTTTGGCGCACTTCCCTTGCTCGCAAACCAGGCGTCTTTGTACCACTTTTCATTGACGTGATGAAATGCGGCATGTCTTCCCGCTGCGTCTGGAAAAACGTTCACACACTGGTGCTCAGGTGGCGTTAGCTTCTTTCCTTGCGTGGCCGCGAACCGATCTCCTTTGCCCAAACCCGCTTCATTCGCCGCCGCAGCCAGCTTTTCTTTCTTCGTTGCCGCTGCCCGCGCTCGCCGTGCTTTGGACTTCGTGGTTTTGGCCTTTTTCTTCGCGCCCGCGTCCGCCGCCGCTCCAGCGCCTCCTCCCTTCGGCTTTGCTCCACCAGTATGATCTTTAGGCGTAAACGTATCTTTCCATTCGCCACGTGACTTCTTGCATTCGACCCAATCGTGATTCGCCGGCTTTCCCAATTTTGCACAATAACGGCAATCCAACAGTTGCTTGTTAGGATTCGGTCTCCGCGGTGTCGACGTGTCAAGAGCTGCACCACTCTGTTTCAAAATGTCTTCAGCATCATATCCCTGATACGCCGCCCAAGCTTTTCTCGCCTGTATCAGTTCCTCCAGGTAATCATAAAGCTCCTTCATGTTTTTCACATTGGCCCAGATCAGTGTGTCGAGTCTTTTGAAGAGTGGATCGAAACAACGCACCTTTTGCTGTTCCGCCGCTAATAAGGTGCTGCCCACCGTAAAACCTTCCAGTCCTCCCAACGCCTCAACTATTCCTAGTTCTTGCATTCTGGACACCAACGGTCGCGCATGGCTTAGGTATGCCATTACGCTTGTTGGGACGAACACGCTTGGACCCTGGTCGTATTCTAAGGCTCCCATTGCTGCGTTCACAGCCAGTTTGCACGCCTCTAGGCTGTACCCAATCAGTCTCGCGTAAATCTTATCGAATGCCGCAAGAAATTCCTCGAACACCCCTTTCTTATCCCTTTTGATGTCCTGCTTGATTGGTCCGCTCGACGCCTCGTGGTATGCCAACATTGCAGTCTGATTATGTGAATTATTCACATGCACCTCAAAGTCTGCGATCCTGACTTCTGCCTGCCATTCAATCGTCAACGGTCGCCTCAGATAAAAACCCTGTCTTACCTTCATTTCGCTTTCAAACCTGATGAAACGATCGTTGTTGCTTTGACCGTCGCCACTGCTTTCTGCCTTTACCGTGAATTTTGGGATGGGAATCACGTACTTTTCGCCAGTACTGGTTCCCGCCTTCCCTGACTTCGCGTTCCCGATGTTGTGCAATACGAAATCGGCAAAAAGACTTCCGCAGTAAAACTGCTGAAATTTTATGTTGGCGGGTACCAACCCTATATTCTTGACCACTTCCTTCCTGATTTGCTTAAACGCCCGCACCCACTGCGGTTCGTTGTAGACCTCCAACGGTTCTTGTCCAATCGTCGGATTCTGCAAATTCACGATTCGAAACCATGGGTATTGCAACCCCAAATCGTCTTCAAAAGCCTCGCTCGCCACCAAAGTCCAACCTGGCGGTAAGCTCGTGCCCAACTCTTCCATAATTCGATTCACCCACGGCTCCATTTCGTCGTCTCTGGCTACCACCGTCATCCGATATCTTGCCGCCACGTCGTGTGCCGTAACCGGCATCCACGCCTTCGGCATCAATGTCGGTTGTTCGCCTTTATTGTCGGTGCCGCCACTCCCGTACTTCGTGTTTATCACCAGTCTTGGCTTCCCACGCCCATCTTCTGGCGGATCCGCGATAAACTTTTCCCAAGGCTGCGCTCCCGGGACGTCCGGAATTCGCGCGCTCCCACTTCCAGCCGACTTTTGTGGTTTTACCCACTCCCCCTTCGAATTTCGATAGCTGGCCTTGAGCGGCGTGGTTGACCATCGCCCGTCTGAGTGGAGGTAGCTCCCTTTCTTCTGGGTTTCAGATTTCGGTTTCGATGGGTCAGAGGATGAATCTCCTCCTCCGTCACCATCACCGTCTCCCCCAGGTCGCACTCGTTGAGCATGCAACTTTTCCGGTTCCTCGTCACCGGCGCCATCGAAGTAACTTCGAAACAACGATCCTGTGGGTAACCTTCCTTCTTTGTCAGGTCGCTTCTTCCAACGCTCGAGCAGTTTCCGTAACGTGACCGGACTGGATTCCTGACCTGCTGCGTGATTTCTCGAATCGTTCGTCGGCTCGCCACCTCCCAATGGTTGGCCACAGCCGTGTGAATCCCCCGTGTCGTGTCCGCAAGGTGCTATTCTTGACCCGGCCGGCTGCGTTGGTGTCCGCAGTCCTTCCCCGAAATGCCTTACCCCTTCAAAGTTGAAATCCGGCCCGTACTGGTCTTTTCTCCCCGTCGGTTTCGCAACAGTTCCTGGCCTGGATGGCTCTGGTTCCGCTGCTAATTCCGCCAACGGGTCGTCGTCCTGTACCGACACAAAATTGCTCCCCGCTGACGTGCCTCGCCGTTGCAGAGATGGTTGCGCCGCCGTCGCCGCACTTCTGTGCGCTGTTGATCTTGCATGTTGCGTCGCACTTCCTTGCCGCATCCCATGCCGTCCCGACGACTGCCCATTTACTTGATACGCCGACGCCCTTGGCTGCTGCGCCGCCCTGATCAGTTGCGCCGCCCTGCTCTCTTGATTCGCCCTGAGCAGTTGCGCCCGTGGACTATCGGGTTCCGTTGGTGATTGGTCGCGCGCTGATACTTGCGTTCCGCCCATACGAGTCATTGTCTGCAGCAAATCCTCTCCTTGAGTAGACATCACCTCGGGATACGCTGCCGGATCACCGATGTCGAGT
>NZUN01000057.1 GCA_002697205.1 Gammaproteobacteria bacterium | reverse complement strand
GTGCTCCGTGCCATCCGCCGTGCTGGCGAACCAGGCCCGGGGATCTCCCTTTTCGAAGTGGGGCGCGGCGACTGGAAAATCCGCTTCCACCGCAGCCATCTCGGCTTCGCTGAACAGGCCGCGGATATGCAGGTAGCCGTACTCCTCGAGAAAGGCGCACATGTCTTCGTCGCTATCGTCCGAGCTGAAACTGCGGCGCTTTTCACCGCTGAAAGTCACATCGCCCCGGGCGTGAATGCGCCTGCCGTCCAGGGCCGACCGCAGAACGAGCCACCAATTTAGGAAATCGGGAAGGCTGCCCTTGGGCATATCCAGCAGGTTGTTGCTCATCAGGGCAATCGGGGTGCTCTGATCGTTCACGATATCCTGGATCTGCTCACTGGAGAGCCGAACAAGAGCGCCGTCGCTCTTCCCCTCCCGAACACGCACGTGATCGGACTGCCAGGAAAGCGTCCAAGCCTCGCCCTCGCATTCGATGGAAAAATCGGAGAGTGCCAGTTCGCTGGCTCCGAGCGCGATCAGGTTCCGGTTTTCGTCCAGGGCCTCGGCCAGGTTCTCCGTGAAGAAATGACCAGGGTCGATGGTTGCCTGGTCGGCGTCGACTCGCGTTCGAAGATCAATGGACATGCGGATGCTCCCCTCGGCCTGGTTCGGAGATCGAGCCAGAACCAGGCGCGTGCCGGGAAACCATAACCGAATCGCCAGAGCCTTCGACGGCAGGGTTCCTTGTCCGAGTTGAGCGCGAATACAGACCGGACGGAGGCTCGAAACGGAAAAAATTACGCTCTGGAGACATCCGGCCAGGCAGGCCGCTCGCATGCGGCAACAAGGCCGTCAAATATCCTGACCGAAGACGACTTCAACCCCATTGGGGTCGCGGACTCAGCCTGGCGGGGGGTGCATCTCCAGCAGGAGATCGCTGCCCGCGCCGAGAATCATCTCCACCGCCAGGGCCGCGAGGATCAACCCAAGCACCTTGACCATCAACGTCGCCCCCGCGTCACCAATCCACGCATAGATCCGATTGGCCAGCAGAAGAAAGACGAGGGTGAGCGCCAACGCAGCGAGCAGAAGCCCGGTGGTCATGGCCTGGTCCAGCAGGGAAAATTGCCGATTGTCGGTGAGCACCACCGCCGCCAGGATCGAACCCGGGCTCGCAATGGAGGGCACCGCCAGGGGAAAGACCGCCACGTCGTGCCCCGGTTCGGGGGCGGCGCCCGTGGCTCCGGCTCCGACGCCGAAAACCATCTGCACGCCGAAGAGAAAGAAGATGATGCCCCCGGCCAACTGGAATGCCTCGAGGCGAATCCCCAGGGAGCCGAGCAAAACCTGCCCCACGCCGATGAAGGCCACCAGGATCGCCGCCGAGTAGGCGATGGCCAGGAAGGCCACCCGGTTGCGCTGGGCGGGCGCGAGCCCGGCGGTGAGCCCCACGAAGAGGGCCAGGGTCCCCACCGGGTCGATCGTGGCAACGAACATGAGAAAATCGCTCACCAGCCTGTCCATGCGTGTTCGACCTCGGTTGGCCTGCTCGGTTGCAGGCCCAAAGCGGGACTCACCCCTGGGCTGCCGGCGGAAGGGTAGCGAATGGGATCCGGGGGAGTGAAAGCCTGCTCAGGCGACCACCGGGATCTCGCGCCCGGAGGCGGAACTCTGCCGGTGGCGGTCAGGTCGCGTAGCGGGCCACGGCGACATAATGGCAAGCCGTACCGGTGAGAACGAAGAGATGCCAGACGAAATGGTGATGCGGAATCCTGGCGGAAACGTAGAAGAAGACACCGGCCGTATACGCCAGTCCGCCCGCGACGAGCCAGAAAATTCCCTGGGCGGGAAGCGCTGCCATGAGCGGACCCGCAGCGAGAACGCCAACCCAACCCGTAACGAGGTAGAGCGCCGTCGAGAAACGCTCGTACCCTATGCCCACGATGGCCTTGACGGCGATCCCCGCGCCGGCGAGGCTCCAGACCGCGGCCAACAGGCCCCAGCCCCATGCCCCGCGCAGGGGACCCAGCATGAAGGGCGTATAGGTCCCCGCGATGAGCAAAAAGATCGCCCCATGATCGAGTAGCTGCAGCCGCTCCTTCCACCTTCCGCGCGGAAATGCGTGGTAGACGGTCGAGGTCAGGTAAAGAATGCATGCGGCGCAAGAGAATACCCACGCACCCAACACGTTCAGCCCATCTCCGCGATGCGCAACGTCCGCGATCAGGAAGGGAGCAGCCACGAGACAGGCGAGGAATCCGGCCCCATGACTGAGGGCGTTGGCCATCTCGTCGGGCGGTGATTGATCCCACCTTGCGCGTCGAAGCGCGGGCATCAGGGCGAGGATGCCTCGCAGGCATTGAAACAGGGCTCGGTGGCTTCGAAGATCGCGATATCGTCGACGGCGACCTTCGAGCCCGAAGCTCCGAACGTGAGTTCAACTTCCATGCTCTTTGCCCCCAGAGGCGCTTCGACCTCCACCCGGAAACGATCGAAACCATCCGAGTCCCGAAAGTTCCCGCTCTGATAGATGACCCGAGCCGGCAGCGAATCCGTGGCTTCTCCGCCGGACCAATGGACCCTCACCTTCGGTGGGCTGGCGGAGGCCGCCGAAGACCCTCGGCGCCCTGAGCGCGCCAGAAAGTCGACGCGGTATTTCGAACCGGGCCGAGCGGGAATCGGGCCGAGCGCGATTTTCGGTTTCGACGGGGGCGGATCCAGGCAGATGCCTCCATCGCTATTGCCCGGGTAGGTGAACGCCAAAGCCGCGCAGGCGCCGCCGAAATCCTGGCGGGCGTTGCGGAGCGAAAGCTCGGGGGCGATGGGCCAGGGCACCACGTAATGGCTCGAGGCCGAGGTCTCGTTGTCCCGTAGATAGAGGAGTTTCCAATCGTGGTTCCAGAATTTCTGCAGCGCCGGGAGCAGTCCGCTCCGGCCCCCATAGAGGTGCGCCTTGTAGATCGTCGCCACGACGCCCTGAATATCGTCGAAGGTACGCGCGACCGCGGCCCAATCATCCACGTTGATGGGGCTCGCTCCCGCGAGTACCTGGCTCGTGACGCCCAAATGCTGATACCAACTCGAGGTGGCCACCATCGGGCGCAATGCGGTTGGGCCATAATTCCAGGGGTGCATGATGATCCCCTCATTCCAACGCTCCTGATTCTCGATAATGGGCTTGGGCACGTTGCCGATTTCATCGCCGCAAAGCAGCGGGAGCGAAGCCGGAGCCATCGAACACGCCGAGGCCCCCGCGACGCCGCCATATCGCCGCTGATAATCCGGGTTTCCGCCGTTGTGAAAAGGGTTGAACATGTCGTCCCAGAGCCAGAAGCGAACGCCGGGGTGTTTCCGCTTGGCCATTCCCGCTGCCTTGTTGACCACTTCGGCAAAGAGGGCCGCGTTCGACCGGGCGGGCTTTCCGTCCTCATCCAGGCAGGCGATGCTGCGGTTGATACCCCGGACCTCGCTGACTCCCCAGGTCACGTTATCCGCCCTGAAGGTGTAGGTTTCGCCGCGCTCCGGAAAATTCTCGATTTCGTAACCGTCCAGGTAGCGGCCGAAGATCTCCTCGAGATCGATCCCCAGCGCGACAGCGTCGATATCGCAGAAATTGAGAGCCCCGTTGCGGACGACCTGGCCATCCCAACTCAGGCTCGAGAGTCCGGCCCTCGAGTATTGGGCCTTGAGGTCGTAGGAAATCGAGAGGCGTTTCTGCTCGGGGGGTTCCCGCCCAATCCAGCGAATTTCGAAGGGCGGACGGTCTTCGTCGTAGACTTCCGTCAGGCCGCCCTCGAGCAACACCGCGTAATTCTCGGGCGGTGCACAACGGGTTTCGCGGCTTCCCACCTGGCAGACTTCGTAATCCCGCCCCTCGACATAGACTTTTCCTGACGGGTCGCGCAGGGTCGGCGGCTGGACGGCGCCCATCAAGTTGCGAAGATCACCGTCCAGGCGACGCAGGTGAATATCGTCGATCCAGAGGGTCCCCGGGCTCCGGCTCTGGAATACGCGAACCTGGAGCGCCACCGATCGGGTCTTCGCCGCCATTTCGGCGCTGACATCGAAAACGTGCGCCTGGTAGAACCAATCGTTCGGGCCCAGCCGCACCGAATCAGGAAAGTTCAGGTATTCCGCCGCAAGTTGGGTACCGGTGGCTACCCCCCGCAGCGGCGCGCCTGCGTAGAACTTGAGATTGATGTCCAGCTTCGTCTCGAAAGACTTTCGTTTCTTCGACTGGCCGGGGTTCGGATCCGAGTCCAGGGCACGCGCTTCGGCCTTGATCCATGCGCCGACGATATAGCGACCTTCCTCGAGCCGGATCTCCTGCGTACGCCCGGCCAACCGCGCCCCCTGGCCCTTGCCGAGCGTCAGCGGAAGCCGAGCCCGAAGGCTCTTCGAATCCCGGCGCCCGGTGGCGTCATCGATTTCGAGGCCGCCCGGCCTGGCATCGATCGACCAGAGATCGGGAGCGGTAAAGCTTCCGAAGGGGAAGATCTCGCGCTGCCACTCGTGCAGCGTAAAATCGTCGACCCAAAGATTTCCCGAGCCAAGGGAGGCGCGGATCACCAGCCGGGCAGCGCGCACGGGCGCCGGGGGATTGAAAGCCGGAATCACCAGGGTCAGCTGCGTCCAAGCCTTCGCCGGAAGGTTCGCGGGAAGCGAGACCGCGTACTCGCGAGTGCCTTGCTCGGTGTCGATCTCGAGCCTCAGCTCGCCCTCCACACCCGCGGCATCAGACGAGGTCTTGAGCCAGGCGCTCAAGAAGAACCCGCCGGGCGAGAAGGCCTGGCTCACGTCCAGGGGTTCGGCCAATTCACAATGCCGTGCCTTTCCGCCGAGCCGCCAGCTCATGCGCGCAGGCCCCGGGCGACCCACGCGCGGATCGTGTTTCCAGCCTCCCGGGTGGCAGGCTTTCGCAAGCCAGGGCCCGCCGCCCGGCTCCGTATTCCGGCCGTGCAGGGTGCCCCGCCGCTCGGAGAGCGCTTGCCAGCGCCCCGGGCTCGTCTCGAGCCAGACAAAGGGTTCCGCCACGACCCCGAGACCGTCGGCGAAGGGCACCTGGTCCATGCTCATCCGGCCGGCGGCGACTTCCGGCGGGCCCTTTGTCCCGTGACCGAACTGCGCCCCGCCCATGAAATAACTCACGTCCATGAAGCGTTCCCGGGCGGCAAGCTGAACCAGGGCCGCGGATCGGGCACCTGTGGTTCGCCAATGAAACTCTTCCTGGGCCGGGGCCGATGCCTTCCAGTCCACCGTGGTGGCACCCGAACGCGCCAGCGAGTCCAACATGTCGAGCGCCGGCTCGGGAATGAAGCTGTAGTTCGCGTTCATGGGTGCCCATGATGGCCCGGCGCCCCGGTCCGGNTGNTCGGGGTAGTCGAGNACGACCACCGGTTCNATNTCGGATCGCCGGCTCATCAGGTCTTCGCCGAGCAGAAGGCGCTGGAGGGTCATGCCTCCGCGGAAGAGTCCCCTGGGCGTCTGGGCGCCGATCACGATACGGAGGGAATGGTTTCCCGTGGCCTCCACGATCAGCACGTAGCCCTCTTCGCCCATGCGATCGAANGCCTCNANGGCCGCCGGAAGCGGGNCTTCGGNNGANCCNCGCTTCAAGTCGTAGAAGTAGATCTCGGCGATGCCCTTTTNNGGTTGGCCCGAATAGGACTTGTCCGTACGCACCCCAAAGCCCGCCTCATGCAGCCGGCTCACCAACGAGCGCGAGTTGCTCGCATCGAGCAGAATCCGAAGGTCGCGCCTGGAAGCCAGGTTATGCCGGATATGCAGCCGCTTGATTTCGCGGAGCGACGCGGGCGCACCCAGGCTCCAGACGCCCTGGGGTTCGAAGTAGATGGGCGGCTGCGCTGCCGGGAGCGAAGTGGGGGAAGGGGTCGTGGCTTCGGCGAAGGTCTCGCTGGAGGCCGACCCGGAAAGCGCTTCGACTCGGTACCGATAGCGAGTTGCCCCATGAGCTGACTCGTCACGATACGAACGGCGATCGCCGGGCAATTTTGCCAGCTCGCAATAGCCCGCCTCATCGCCCACCGGACATTGGCGCGAAACGCGGTAGCCGAGTGCCCCTTCCGCCCCCGACCATTGGAGATCGATTCGTTGCCCGTGCCGGGCAGTGGCGACAAGATCCCCCGGCGGCGAAAGAGCTGCGGCCCAGGCCAGGGTATTCGTACCCAGCAAGAGCCAGGCGAGTCCGCCGAGCGCAGCCCATCGGCCCCTGAATCCGCCAAGCCCTTTCTGCATCAGGGCCGCCGCAACTCGATGAGTTCGCGCAGCGTGAATTGGGGAAGCGCATCCGTTATCGAAAACCACTCGCTCTTGCATTCGACGAAGATGTGCTTGTCCGGGCGGATGCCGGGATCGTCATCGAGGATGCCCGCCGGAATCTCGAAGAAGCCGCCTTCGGCCGGCGGGTTGGGCACAGGAGAGCCACATTGCGAACAAAACGCCACGCAATAAAGGGGCGGGCGATGCAGGAGCGGCGCTTCGTAGGTGCGGATTTTATCTGCCCCAGAAAGCAGGCGGAACTCGTCCGCATTGACGCCCACCATCGAAGCAAAGGCCGAGCCCGAAGTCTTGCGGCAGCGCGGGCAATGGCAAAGCTCGAAGGGCCCCGTGAAGCGGCTGACTTCGAACCGCACCTCACCGCAGAGACAGCCGCCTTGAAGCATCGGACCCCCTTCATTGCGATCAGTGCGATCCCGATCGGCCACGCCAATCCCCATGGTAACAGAGGCAACGGATCCGCTGAAACGAAGTTGGCGAAGCAGCGCGCATTTCCTCTCCCCTCGGACCGGGACTCGATGGAAAGAGCCCCGTTCCCGTTCTCTCCCCCGGCTTGCTATACGGATAGACGCGACGATGCGGAGGGAATAGGAAAAATGCGGCTAGGAGGAACCCTGCAACTCGCGTTTCGTACCGCGGGGTCCTTCCTGGGGATCGCCGTGGATGCCGCGCGGGAAGCCCTGGGTACGGCGCTTCCCCGCACCCCGGAGCAGATCGCCAGGCCCTCGGTCCTCGATGCGCTGTTCCAGACTCACGCCCCGGCGGACGCCGAGCCCCTTCCGCGGGTAGCCTCCGCGCGCCTGCCCGGCGTCGAATTCGAGAGCAGCAATTGCAGGAACTTCCTGGTGGATCTCGAATTCGAGCCCGGGCAGACACGCCGTGATCTTCCGCGTAGCGCTTATGTAAAACTGCCCTGCGACGCCCTCACCACCCGCGCATTCGCGAATACCCTGGGTTTCTGGCATCTCGAATACACGTTCTGCAAAGAGGTGGCCCATCGCCTGCCCATCCGCACGCCGCGGGTCTACACCGCGGCTCGGAAGGGGTCGCGCTTCGCCCTCTTGCTCGAGAATCTGCACGAAATCCCGGGCGCCCAACTCTTCATCAACCGTGACGTCGCCGCTGGCACGACTCCCGAGCGCGCAGCAAGGGTGATGAAATGCTTCGCCCAATTGCACGCCGCGTTCTGGGGCTGGCCCGAAGACGAGCGCGAAAAAATCTTGCCGGCGGCACTCAACCCCTTTCTCTCGGCGAAATCCCGCGCGATGACCCGGGCCCTCAACGCATCGGCCATCGCCCCGGCGATGCGAGCGGCACCGGAGATCCTGACCCCCGCCATCGGCGATACCTATCGCGAGGCCATGGATCGTTGGGACGCGCTCCTCGCGGCCTGGTATACGGGCCCCCTCACCTTGATCCACGGCGACAGCCACCTGGGCAATTGTTTCGAGTACCCGGGCAATGGAGGGACCGAGGTAGGTTTGCTCGATTTCCAGGCGATCCACTGGAGCAAGGGCATGCGCGACGTGCAGTATTTCCTGATCAATTCCCTCGAGCCCGACGTGCTCGAATCCTGCGAGGCGGATCTCATCGACCTCTACCGCGACGAATTGGCCGGCCGGGGCATCGTGCTCTCAAGGGAAGACGCCTTCGAACAGTACCGGGCGTTCTCCTTCCAGACCCTGCTTGTGGGCGTCATCCCTTTGGGGCTGGGCAACCTGACCGAGCGCGAAACCACCGTGCGCACTTTCACCCGCCGCAGCGCAGCCGCCATCGAGCGGCTCGGCTTTCGCGAGTGGATGCTGGCCCAGGGCTAGAGCTTTCGAATCAGGTCGAGGGCGTCGAGGTCCAGGATCGCCGCGCAAGCCCGCCGAAGCCCGGCCGCCACCACCGCCTCGCCCTGAAAATTGCTGGGCGCCGTCACCACTCCGGCAATCCACGCATAAACGCTCTGAAGCCGGTACTGATCCCAGGCGGTATCGAAATCCAGCGCAATGCCCTGTTCGCCGAGAAGCGCCAGGTAATGACGAATCAGATCCTCCTGGTGGGCAAGGCGGGTCTCCTCGGGCACCGAGTTGATGAGCAGGTAACTGATATCCCGCATCCCCTGGCCGTATTGCACCACCTGCCAGTCGAGAAAGCCCACCTCGCCCTGCTGGAAATACATATTCCCGAGATGCGCGTCGCCGTGCAGCAGCGTTCGCGGCTCCTGGGCCCACGCTTGCTCCAAACGACCATAATTTTTCATGAGGTGGGGGATCACGTCGAGAATTTCGTCCGGCAGGATGTGTCCGTATTTCTTGACCGCGATGGGGACGCTCAGATTTCGGACAAGGTTGAGGAGGCGAAAATCTCGATCGGTCTCATGGCGACGCACCCAGGCCAGGTCTGCAGCGAATCTCGGACTCTGCCAGAAAGCCCCATGGAGTTGGGCAAGGCCTGTCACGATGCGCTTCGCGTCATCCGCCGAACAACGGGAGGCCAGAGTGCGAAAATCACACCCCTCCTCGGCCAGGTCCTCGAGCAGCATCACGTAGGTATTCGAATTGCCCTGGGCATAGTGAACCCCTGGCGTTCGCACTGGAACGTCCTGCCGGATCTCGCGATAGAAACGAACCTCGCTGCCCCCGAGCCCGAAGAGCACGCCGAAGAGCGCCGAGGCAAAATCGGACGGCCGGGACTTGATGAAAAGCGAAGCGGGGCCATGGCCATTCCCGGGCGTACTTGCCGCGCTTGCCGCACTTACATAGTCGACTCCCAGCCGCGAACGCGTGGCCGTCCCGGCATGCACCGCTTCGATCCGGGCAGAGCGGATCCGCTCGGGCTCGAGCCCCAACTGGCCAGCCAACCACGGAATAGAGGACAAGCCGCGAAGGCGTCGGTCGGCGCCCGAGATGAGCTGCTGCCACAACACCCGGAGACTCGCCGTCAACAGCCGGGGCAGGAGAAGCAGGGTATCCCGCGCGATGGAGACCCAATCCGTCTTCACCTCACGCCCTCGACTCAGGGGCCGCGTAGCCGCTTTCGAATGAAAACAATTGGGTTTCGCTGCCGGTCATCCCCTCCATCCCCTCATCTTCATCGATTCATGCGCTGAAAGTATTTTGGCACGGGCCCGTCTCAGCGAATCAGATGACTTCGATTCCGAAATAGATCATCCACAACCCGAAGATCACGCCCAGAACACCCGCTCCCCGAAGAAGAACGTCGTCGACGGAAGACTCCATGAACACCATCACGCCGTTGTAAAAGCGACGGAAGGTCGACGGAAAAAGCAGGGCCCAAATCGCTACTGCAGCCGTCAACCATCCCCAAGCGTAAAAAAAGCTGGGAATCAGGCCGTCGCCGAAGTCGAGGAGGACCAATCCCGCGGCCACAACGGCTAGAACGAGAGCAAAAATTCGGACGCGGGCGTTCGTCTGAAGAACCGCGTTCTGGAACCAATTCGGCATGCCCCTCGGAGCGACGATTAGAGGCCCCCGGCCGGCGATGA
>NZUN01000056.1 GCA_002697205.1 Gammaproteobacteria bacterium | reverse complement strand
TATCGCACGGGCCCGGACAGCGAACTGATTGCTGCCGCAGCCGATGTCATCCTCGCCGCCAAGCGACCGGCCTTTATCTGTGGCGGGGGCGTCATCCTTGCGGGCGCCTGCAACCTGCTCGCGGAATTGGCTGAACTGCTCGACGCACCGGTCGCTTCGACGGTGAGCGGTCATGGCGCCATAGCTGACGATCATCCGGGTCTTGTGGGCGAAATCGCGCAATTCATCTATGACACGGCCCCGCGCCCCGTAATGGAAATCGCCTTAGCTGGCGCATTGGCCTTCGTATCAGGCGTCGCGGGTCGGGCGTATAACGTATCCGGCACCGGCTTGAACCATTACATAATGCTGATTGCGCCGACCGGCACGGGCAAGGAAGCCATAGGGTCGGGCATCAATCGCTTGGCCGAACAAATCGCATGGGGGCCGGATGGCGCGCACTTCACCTATATGCGCCAGTATATCGGGCCGTCACAAATCGGTTCCGGCGCTGGCCTGTTGAAGTGGTTCGAACGGTCGAAGTCGTTCGTTACCGTGCTAGGCGAAATCGGCATTACGTTGAAGCGCATATCGCATCCGAATGCGAACAGCCATGAAAAGCAAATCATGCAAGTTTGGCTGGACCTATACAACAAGTCGGGCGCGGGCGATATGTTGAACCCAACGGCGTATTCCGACAAAGATAAAGTCGGCGAACCGATACCGTCGCCAGCCTTCACGATGATAGGCGAAAGCGTTCCCGAAAAGTTTTACGAAGCGTTGGACGAAACAATGGTATCGTCGGGCTTGCTTCCGCGCTTCACCATCATGGAATACACCGGCCCACGTCCGCCCATGAACGAAGCGCATCGCAACGTTGGCGCTACGCCGGGCTTGCTGGCCAATTGCCGGGCGTTCTTGGCCAAGTGCCACGCCATCAATAGCGCCCAATCGTTCAAGCCGATGAACGTCGCCTTCAGCGCCGAAGCGCGCAAGCTGTTCGATGAATTTAACGACTTCGCCGACGCGCAAATCAACAGCAACAACGCCGAAGTCGTGAAGCAACTTTGGAACCGCGCGCACCTAAAGGCGATGAAGCTTGCGGCGGTCGTTGCGGTCGGCCTATATTGGAATGGTCCCGTCATTGATTACAACGCGGCCAAATGGGCTTGCGACTTTGTGGCCAACGACATTGCCCGGTTGCTGGCGCGCTTCGAACGTGGCGACGTTGGTTCGTCGGTGAACGGCTTCAACGACAAGCAATGCCACAACGACGTTATTCGCTTCATCAATCTTATGGTTCGCGCCGACGCTGCCACCGCTGAACGCAAATACAAGGTTCCGCCCGCGCTTCATGCTATGGGCATTATCCCTTGGCGTTCGCTGGCACAAGGAACGCATAGCCGTGCGTCGTTCCGTAATTCGCGTCTTGGTTCGACCAATGCGTTGAAGGCGACCATTCAGTTTATGATTGATAGCGGCGAACTTCGCGAACTTGGTTCGAAGGACAAGGAAAAGTTCGGGGTTACGCAACGTTGCTTCGCCGTAAACGACGTTTCAATCATCGGTGACGAATGGTTGTAGTATGGCGTTGTATGGCTGTTGTGCGCCAAAAGTGGCAGAAAACCGTGTGTTGTATGTGTTGTATGTTGTATGGGGCTAGGGGTCGGAAGGGAGGGTTCGGCCTTCATCCTGATATAAAATTCAATGTAACTAATCTTATACAACATACAACATTATACAACATTCAATAAAAACAGACACTTAGGCCATTCATCAACCGGAAAACACCTAGACAACAGGCAAATCGAAGGGAAATCGCAATGTATATCGGAATTAGTGTCGCATTCTTCACAACGTCCACCATCGAACCCGACGCATGGGTTCGCCGCTTCTTCGACGCAAACCGCATCACGTTGATTTCGCCGGGCCGTATCGAAGGCTTGACCGAATTTTGGTTCGATGACGGCGGCGCGGAAACGAACGTCTTTATGACGGACAGCTATACGCCCGAAGGCTTGGTTGAAGTCGTCATGCAAGCGCGGCTTCGGCCCGCTGAATTTCTGCCGTCCTTGTATGTGGGCAAGAAAGCGCCAGCCGACGACGCACCGAACAGCGTCCATTGGTCCGCCCCCGGTCGCGAAAAATAATTCAACGTAGCTATTGACGTAGTGTTGGACGTATGCCATATCGTGTTCAACAGCAAGGGAACGACGAAATGTTCAACGTTGAAATTCAGGCGGACGACAAGTCTTGGTTCATCGCCCACAATGGCGCGAACCTTACGGCTGAAGCCGCCGACGCAATGATTGAACAGCTTCGCGCCGAAGGCTTCCGCGCCCGCGCTGTCTTCGCCAACTAAACAAGGAACGTTGAAATGACCGCCAAGCCTTACTTTCGCGATAGCAACACCTTCGCCGATGGCACCGGCAAACATGCGTATGATTGCACGGTCGGACAGCGCCGCGAAGAAGGCGTTTTCACCGTTCACGCAACGAACCGCAATCAGGCTGTTCGTCGGCTGGAACGCGCCGGGCATCACGTCCGCGATTGCAACATGGTTGGATGAAATAGCCGGTTGACACGTCGGACGTTACGACGTAGTGTCCGACGTATAGCAAGGAAGGAACATCGCAATGGACTTTATTTCAATCGCAATCGGCCTTATCGTCGGCTTCGTCGTCTATGCGGCTGGAACCCGATTGGTGGCCCGCTTGGAACACCGCAAGGCCGTGAAGGCGCGGTTGGCCCGCATCGCCGCCAAGCCTGCCCCCAAGGGTCACGAATACACCGGCCCCCGCTTCACGGTGCGCGGTCGGGAAATCAGCGAATGACGAAGGACGAACGCCGACGACGTAACGCGCCCTGTCGGATTGGCCGGGCGCGTCGTATGAAGTGACGCGGACAAAGCGTCATGAACGGGTTGTCATTCAGCACGGCCCCAACCGGGCCGTCATCGTGAAATCATCAACGCCGACGTGTCCGCGCGCAACGGACAACTTTATTGCGGACGTTCGGCGCGCATTGAAGGGGTTCAAGCAATGATTGGCGAAATTGTTCGTTACGACGACGGCCCGTCCGCATTGATGCGCGTAACGCATATCGCACCTTGGGGCGGCGTCTATGGCAATCAGTATTTCGGCGGGCCGGTTATGGGGCTTCCCGACCGCTGCCAAATGGCGTCCAAGCGCGACCTTGCGTCGTGGCGTTGGGCGCACGACCGCAACGACGAATGGATACGCGGGCGCTACGCCTATCGTCCGCCGTCGCATGTCGTCTTGGCCGTCCTGTCGCCGCAAGGGCGGTCCTACGTGTCCAAGCCCCTGTCGCTGTCCAAGGCATACCGCATTGACCCCGGCAGCAATGAAGCCGCCACATACGAACGCCTTATCGCACAACAGGGCGCGCGTATCGTCGGACGCTGGCACGTAACGTTGAAGGCAAAATAAATCGCATTCGGGGGTTGACACGTCGTCGCCCCCGTCGTATCTGTCGTTTGTCACTTGGAAAGAAGGACGAAAGACATGGCACTTCGTAACATGAACGTCGATTTGGACAGCCCGCATATCAAGTCGTATGCGACCGAAGCTAATCTTATGAAGCGCATCGAAGAAGACAAGGCAATGTATCCCGAATACGACGACCGCTTTATGGTTGTGCGGACGCCGAAGGGTCGTTGGACCGCTATCGTTGTGCTTGACAAGTCGAAGGGCGGTTACGTCGGACGGTATGCGTTTCTGAAGGTGTAAGCAACGTCGGGGCGGCTGGAATGGTCGCCCCGCCAACCGGAAAGGGTTTGTTATGTCCGTTGAACAAGTTCGCGCTGAACGTGAAGCCCGCGAAGCTGTTGCCGCCAAACGTGCGTCGCAACTTGAACCCGGCGACTATTACGCAAGCGGCAACTTCGTAATGGTGCGTTCGCCGGTTGGTTCCGTCCTTGGAACGGTCGCCGTAACTTGTGAAACGCATTGGGACGCTTGCCTTGTTTTGCTGGCGTTAGGGAAAGCGAAATGACCGACGAACAATACATCGAACGCATAAACGCACTTGACGAAACGCTTCGTCGGTGCAAAAGCGATGTTGTCGCATTGCTGGCGTATGCCATCAAACAGCGGCAAGGAACCAACGACGAACTTCGCCGTAAGGAATTTCGTCGTGATAGCGTCCGCTTGGACAAGATACGCGATGCCTTGAACAAGGCTAACGTCAATATGGAAAGGATTGACTAGATGAAGATTTTCGAACAGCGCCATCCGCCGACGCGCAAACCGTTTCGCATCATCGAAACGACGCGCACAATTGACGGGCCGCGCGACCGCATAACCGACGCCACGTTTACGACGATGGCCGAAGCCGAACAGTTCATCAAGGACAAGGGCAATGGCAATTGACGAACGCAAGGACTACACGTCCGCCGACACGCTGAACGTTGACGACGCCTTGTCGTTGGCCGTAATGGGATACCGCGTCCGCGCCGACGACATGCAACCCGGCGCATATATCGACTATCAGTTCGCCGGATGGCGCATCAACTTTCCCGGCGGTTCGTCGTCCGGTTGGTCGCGTCGGTCGCATGACGAAACGGTCGAATGGCACGTCGTTGACGACCCCGAACCCGTCAAGCCCGAACCGTCGAAATGGGGCAAGGGCATAGCGTTGGACATTCAGCAACAGGGCCGCGCCTTGCGTGAACCGCCGGTCGGCGACGTGCTGATAATCGACCATGCGGGCAAATGGGGCTTGCCGCCGAAGCCTGTCGAACCGAAGCCTGCTACGGCTGATAGTGTGGGCAAATGGGGAAAGGCCGTCGCCCCCGCTAAGGACAAATGGGGCCGTTGACGTAGTGCGTTGAATGTGCCATTGAACATTCGGGCTAACACAAGGAAGGACTATCGTAATGGAAACGTATAACATCGGCGACGCCGAACGGCGCGTTGCCCACATGGCAGGGCTTGGGCGCGGACTGGCGTTGGACCCGAAGCCGTTCTTTCGGATGAACACGGCTTTGACGACTTCGCCGCAATTCTTCGCTTACGCCTTCCGTCCGCGTATGTCGAAGGCTGAAGCCATGCAACGGATGATGGACCGTTACGGATGACGCCGAAGACGGAAACGTTGGACGCAATATGCGTCCTTATCACGGGTGACGACGAAGCCAAGTTCGCACATATCGACGTGCCGGAACAACGGCTTGAAGTCGTGCGCTTGGCTTTAGCCGCTGAACGCAACGAACTTATCGACGCAATCGACACGTCGCTTTCGCATGTCGGGCGTTGGTTTGAACTGTCAAGGTTGTATGAACCATGAACCGTTTTGAAATCGTTCGCGTTTACAAACGCTTCTTTTGGCCGCATCCTTACGCCGCCCAAGCGAAAAAGCTTTGGGTTAAGCTTGTGGTTGGTTACGAACATTATGTTGACGGGCAAAGGGTTTGGCCATGAAGACGCATGAACTGAAGTGCCATCCGCATTTTTTCGAAGCGCTGAAGCGCGGCGATAAGAATTTTGAAATTCGTCGCAACGACCGTCGTTTCGCCAATGGCGACGAACTTGTTATTCGCAAGTTTGATCCGTCGTTTGGCTTGATACCGGGCGAAGCGCCTTTGCGTTTCGTCGTAACCTACATCATGGGCGATGAAGACTTTCCGGCTATCGCGCCGGGCTTCGTCATCATGGGGATAAAGCCGGTTGAAGCAAAAGCGGTCGGCGCGATCATTAACGACTTGCCTGTTCTTCAGGACGTTGAACGCTGCAACGAATACCGCAAGGTTGCCGGGCTTGTCCTGCCGCGCACATGCGCGAAGTGCGGTCTTGGCAAGTGCGTATATTCCGAAAGGAACGAAGATGGCTGATCCACATGATTTTGAAGGTTCGACGCATCATTTCGGCCCGCCGCCCGGCCTTGAAGAAATGGTTGGATGGCTTCACGTATTCAGTAACGGGCGTTGCAACGTATCGGCATGGAAGCCGACTGTCGAAGAATTAGCCAAGCTTAACGCTGGCGAAAGTATCTTCGTAAGTATCATGTCGGGCGCGGATCATCGCGGCAAACCGCATGTATTCGCAACATATGTCGGCACCGAAGACGAAGTTAAAGCCGTAGTATCTGATACGGGGAAAGTTTGGTGACGCCCGACCAACTGGCAAAGTCGGGAACGGAACACGGCGAACAACGCGCGCTTTTCGCATGGCTGAAGGTCGCCCAACGTCACGGCTTTGACACGGCTTGGCGTTGGGCTGAAAGCGGCGACATGACGGTGTTCCAGTCGTCGCCTTACGCTACGTCGAATGTCGAACAGCATCCCGAACTAGCCCGTTGCTTTGCCGTGCCGAACGGCGGACAGCGCGACAAGATAACCGCCGCCAAGCTGAAGCATGAAGGCGTTAAGCCGGGCGTTCCCGACGTATTCTTGCCCGTGACGTGCGCGCGTTATGCCGGGCTGTTCATCGAAATGAAGCGTTCGGCTGACAAGGCGACGAAACGTCGGGCGGGTTCAACGTCGAACGAACAGGACGATTGGATTTCATACTTGCGTTCGGCGAACTACGCTGTTAGCGTATGCTTCGATTGGCGTAGCGCCGCGCGTGACGTTCAATCCTACATTGAACTTGTTAAAGGACCGGGCTAATGAGTAACCATTGCGTCAAGTGCAACGGTGTCGGATTGCTTCGCAGCGACGACCCGCATTCCGACCGCGTTTACGGGGCGGCTTGTCCGTCGTGTAACGGCACTGGCGTAGCAGGCGACCCCGGCCTTGGTTGTATCATCGTCGTGGCTGTTTCGGTCGTTACGACCGTCATTCCGCTGATATGGTGGTTGTGGTAAGGGTTTCTTAACACTTGCGCCGTAACGTTCGTCGTATCGAAGGACAAAGGAAACGACAATGTTTCAGCATAATGTAATTGCAATCAACGCAAAGTCGGTCGCAATGGTCCCGCCGGTTGGTCAAAACTACGCCGAATGGTCGTATTTCGACGGCTATCATTTCGCACATATCGCCGCCCGCGACGAATACCTTCGTATTCAGCGCAAGCGCACTGAAGCGATAAAAATGTTGGACCGTCGTAATTTTAGGCGTTGACACGTCGTATTTTACGTCGTATTGAAGGTTCAACAAGACGGCAATTCCGCCGCTTGAATGCCCGGAAAGGGGTTTCTTATGTTCGCTTCTAACGAAGACCGCAAGGCGCTGCTGGATAGCAACGTTGCGTTCAACGCTTGCCCGTTCGTCGTTCGCTTCGAAAAGGCCGGTCGTCAAAGCGAATTGGTCGCCGATGACATTGACCATGCACTTGAACTTCAAGCGTCTTGGATTGATAAGGGCGCTAACTACGTCGAAATTTTTCGCGTGTTGCACGACGGTTCGCTTAACCCTACCATTGGCGCGCATGGGGAGTTGAACTAATGGCATACGAACACGAAACGACGGTCCTTGGTGGCTTGCCCGTTACCATCGAATACGACGTTCAAGGGGCTGAACCCGACGTTGGTATCATGTCGTCGTATGTTGACGATTGGTGGATTGTCGCAATCAATGGCCGCGCCGTGAAAAAGTGCGATTGGCTTTATCGTCGTATCGACGCGACCAAGGGCGAAAGCGACCGCATCCGCGACGAACTGAACGAACTTGAACACGACGACGGCTATTACGACGATTATTGACCCTATTCGGGACGGGGCGGGTTGCCGGGCGACGCCGCCCTTGTTGCCTGCCCGCCCTTCCTGTAGTGTGGCCCGCCCAATGTGGGCATTTTCAACCGGAAGGACAAGCAACATGACTGAAGACGAATTTCGCAGCGGACGCGGCGTTGAACATCATTTCGACTATATGGCCGAATGTGACAAGACGTGTTCGACCGAATTTCATCCCGAACGGGTTGAAGTAATGGACCTTCGGCACGTCCTTATGGGCGTCAAGGGCTTTGCCGAAGACTTGAACCTTATCAAGAAACTGTTGTTCAGGGGCAAGACGCGCGAAGATTTGAACTTTCCGCCTGCCGAAAAGCCGACCGCTGCCGACCTTATCGACGCCTTGACCGCAATCAACGCATGGTCGCCCGCCGACATTGACGTTCTTCATGGCGCAATTGGCATCATCACCGAAGCGGGCGAAGTCGCCGAATATCTGCTGAAATGGGCCGAAGGCAATCCGTTCGACCGCGTGAACGTTCTTGAAGAAAGCGGCGATGTGTCGTGGTATGTCGTGCGGACGCTTCGCGGCATCGGCGTTACGCTGGAACAGTCGAACCGGGCGAATATCGACAAGCTTCGCGGTCGCCATGGCGAAGCGTTCGACGTATTCAAGGACGCCAATCGCGACTTGAACGCCGAACAGTCGAAACTTGAAGATCATTTCAAGTCGGCGGCTGGCAATACGCTGTTCGATGCCGAAATTCCGGTCGTCAAGAACCCTGAACTGGACAAGCTGGCGTCGCAACTTCCCGACGATGACGGCACGTCGAAGGCGTCGCGCATGGAAGACGTGAACGCCGAAATTCACGCCAAAGGGGTTGCCCATATGCGCAAGGCGCAGGGCGATATGGCGGAAATGGCCGAACGCATCGCGCAGGAAGTCCAGCCGGTGCCCAAGGGTGGCGTTCGGGGATAAGACCGGCTAGAACAACTTGGCCCGGCGCGCGTTCTATGGGCGGCGTCGGGCAAGTCTAGCTAGAAGGAACGTCATATGACCGACGCCAAGACCCCGACGCCTACCGCGTCGAAAACCACGACCGCCGCCGTTCAGTCGGACCCGGCGAAGCTTCCCGAAGTGGAAAGCAATCACAACACGCTGGACCCGGCGAAGCCTGTCGAAACGGCGCAAGTGAAGTCGATGCCCGACTATAACCCGCAACGCAAGAAATCGTCGTTCGCGAACGTTCAGTCGGACACGACCAAGAACGCGCACGACGACGAAAAGCTGGTCGATACCAAGGGCGACAACGAAACCGTCGAAGAACGCGACGCAACGTCGCCTTGGGGCGAAAAGACCGGCGCATCGGCTGAAGGCGCGGAAGACGGCACCGACGCCGCGAAAGCGCCGACCAACAAGGCGTCGCCGCCCGCCGACAAGTCGGCCACCAAGGCCAGCGAAGCGGCGAAGAAGTAATGGAACGCGCGGACAGTCAACGGCTTTGGGCTGAAGCGCAAGCCAACGTCGAACGGCTGAACGGCTGTCCGCGCCATCTATTCGAAATGACCGACGAAGAAGTTGCCGCCGGTCCAGCCGCATTGTTCGGTAAAAAGTTGACGTGCCAGCGTTGCAACGGACGTATGGACATGATACACGTCAACCAATATGTTCGCGGCTTCATCGCAGCGGGCGGCAATCCCAACGACATTTTACCGGGCTGGAACAATGACGGACAAACCGAAACACCCCGTCGCTTCTTCAGGGGCGAAGACTGAAGACGATAGCGAAAGCTTCGCCGAATATCCGGTTAGCATTACGACGCACAAAGCGACGGTTAACCGCGACGCAGCGTTGTGGACGCCGCGCGACGCGCTTGTTGATATGCTTCGTCGTATTGACCGGGGCGAAATCGTGCCGCGCGCACTTATCATCGCAGTTGACTTCGAAGACAGCGATGGCGACGGGGCGATGACGTATAACATATCGTCGCCGAACTTCCTTACGTCGGTCGGCCTTGCCGGGCGCGTTTTCTATAGCGTCAATCAGGCGGGCGACCATGATTAACCATGACGACATTATGAACCGCACGTTCGTTACGGACGAACACGGCAACGTTTATTCGCTGCCAATCGGTCCCGAACACAACGCCGCGCTTCAGGCTGGCCAGCCGCCGGAAGGCTTCGAACTTGTAGTCTTCGGTGCGCCGGTTAATCCGAAGTATCGCGACTTGTTGGCCGCGTCGTGCATCATGTATCAGATGATTGAAGCCGCCAAGACGCTTATCGAAGCGCACGGCGAACACCTTCAGCAAGTCGGAACGCCCGTGTTGATGACGGCTGGCGTTCAGTTCGAACAGATGGCCGCGAACTTGAACTTGGCGCAACGGCAAGCCCGCGAAGGGCTTCGCGCTATGGTCGCACAAACGCAAAAATATCAAAAATAGTTGTTGACACGTCTTACGACGTAGCTTAGGCCGTCGTTACCGGGCAGCAACGCCCGTGCAAGCAAGGAAGGAAATTCACATGGCAAAGAAGCTTACCGCTGGCGACAAGGCGTTGCTGGCAACCATCATCGCCGCGATGGCCAACGCCGACGCACCTTTCCACATGGCGACGCCCGCCGAAGTCAAGAACCTTCTTGACAACGGCATGGTCGAAACCAATACCGAAATCACCGATGGCGATAAGGTCGCCGTTCGGGCGACCGAAAAGGGACAGGCCGAAGCGCCCGCCCCTTCCAGCAACGAAGGGAATACCAACGTGACCGACACCAACACCGCCGCCCCCGCCGCTTCGCAGTTCGCGCTTATCGAAGGCGCTGTTCTGCCCGAAGGTCGCGCGCCGCGTTCTTCGTCCGTCTATCCGTTCGAAACGATGAACGTCGGCCAGTCGTTCTTCGTCCCGGCGACCGAAGACAAGCCGAACCCGGCGAAGTCGCTGGCGTCCACCATTTCCAGCGCCAACAAGCGTTTCAGCAAGGAAGGCGCGGATGGCCGCAAGTTCACCGTCAAGCCGGTGAAGTCGGGCGTTGCTTACGGCGCGTTCACCGCCCCGGCGGACGGCGCGTTGGTCCAGCGGGCCAGCTAATCCCCCGGCCTGCCCTGTCGCCCGCCCACGGGGCTTGACGGGGCAGGAACGCGGGTCGCGGGAAGGGTCGGAACGGGGTTGCCCGTTTCGGCCCTTTTCGTTATGGTGCGTCAACGCCAACGCTAACCGGGCTTTGAACACTATGTCGGACGCCGCATTCAACCCTTCATTGGACCTAACGCTTGCCCATGAAGGCGGCTTCGTCAATCATCCGAAAGACCCCGGCGGCGCGACCAACAAAGGCGTAACGCAAAAGGTCTATGACGCATATCGGCGTTTGAACGGGCTTCCGACCCGTAGCGTTCGCTTCATCGAAGACGCCGAAGTCGCCGAAATCTATCGCAAGAACTATTGGAACGCCGCCGGATGCAACAGCCTTCCGGCTGGCGTCGATTACGCCGTCTTCGACTATGCGGTCAATTCGGGCGTGTCGCGGTCCATCAAAGACCTTCAGCGCACGGTCAATAGTGTGGGCAACATGGTTGGCCTGTCGCTGAAGATTGCTGTTGACGGGGCGGTTGGCCCGGCGACAATCGACGCCGTATGCAAAATCGCGAATGCCGACGAAGTGGCGTTCATCGAAAGCTTTTGCAACCGTCGTATGGATTTCCTTCGTTCGTTGAAGACGTATTCGACGTTCGGCAAAGGCTGGCAACGTCGCGTTCTTGGCGACAAGCCGAACCCGACCGCCGACGACGGCGACCACGGCGTCATTGATTACGCCGTGAAGATGGCGAAGGACGACTTGACGTATCCGTTGAAGCCCGAACAGCTTCCGACGCCGGTTGGCGCGAAGGCTGGCGAAGTCAACGGCAAGGGCGTTGAAGCGGACAAGGCCGTCACCAAGTCGCCCGAAGGCGTCGGCTCAATCGCGGCTGGCGTCGGCGTTACCGGCGCAACGGCGTTTCAAGCGGCGGATGCTGTCAAAGCCCACATTGATGATACGACCATCGGACGTATCGCCGCAATCGTGTTCGGCCTGTTGATGCTTGCTGGCGTCGGATTGGTCGTTTGGCAGTTTATCCAGCGTCGCAAGGAACAGAAAGCGGCATGAACAGTTCAATGGGGGCGGGGGCGTCGGACGAAGTAACGATGGACGAACGCTATATGATGCTTGTAAGGTTCAACCACAAATTCACGTCGCGGGCGACCGAATGGTTGTTCGCGCTGTTCTTGGTTGGATGGTGCGTCGTGCTGTTCGCCTTCCCTTCGATGTTCACCGCGCCCAATACGGCGGCGCAATTCGCGATGTTGAACGCCGCGTTCGGGCAAGTTGCCGTTGCTTTCACTTGCGGAATAATGGGAATTATCCGCCTTATTGCGTTGTGGATAAATGGTCGTTCCGCCGGAACGCCGTATATTCGTATGGCAATGGCGTTCTTTTCCTGTTTCTTTTGGTGGAACATTTCGCTAGGCTTGGTCTTGTCGGGCGTTCCGACAACGGGTTGGGCGATTTATCCGGCGATACTCTTGTTCGAAATGATAAACGTTCTTCGTGCCGCGTCCGACGCCCGTTTAGTCTATGATGAAAAGCGGGTCGTCGCCAATGGAACCGACAACGATAAGTAATGCGGCCAATGTTCCTGAATGGGTTACGGCGGTCGGTTCGGTCTTAGTTTTCTTAGTTACGTTCGGCTTTGCTTCCTACGGTTGGATTAAGGCGCGCTTCCCGACCGAAGTAAAGGGTAAACCGGCTGGCGGCGATGCCGTCGTTCTTTCCGCCGCAATCGCGGACAGCGCATCAATCAATCGTCTTGCATCGGCCATCGAAGGCATGATTGCATCGGACAACTTGAACCGTATCGAACTTCAGCTTATAGAAAAGCGGTTGCAGTTGATACACGGCGAAGTTCGTTCGGTGAACGAAGCGTTGGAAGAAGCGGCGAAGGAACGCGAGAATGGTTGAAGCCCTAGCCCTGTTGCGCCGGTATTGGCCGTTTCTGGCCATCGCCGGGCTTGTCATGGCGCTTCTATACATGCGCGGCGACCTTGCCAGCATGAAGGCGGACAAGGACAGGGCCGAAGCCAAGGCGGCGACGCTGGAAAGCGTCAACAAGACCAACGCGAAAGTCATCGAAGGGTTCACGCAACAGCGTATCGCGAACGACGCAATCATTCAGCAACTAACCGGCGCAAGGACGGCTAACGCAACGCGCGAAACGACCGTTCGGACCATCATTGAAAAGGAAGCAAGGAATGACCCGGTTGTTCGCGATTGGCTTAATCAGCCTGTCCCTAGCGGGGTGCGCCGGGCTATCAACACGCCCGGCGATTGAATACCGCTACGTCGAAGACCTTCCCGACGAAAGCCTTGTCACGCCTTGCGACACGACCGAAAAGGCCGTCGAAGTCAACGCCGACTTGGTGGACGAACTGAACCGGACCCGTCGCCAGCGCAACGATTGTGCGGCGCAAGTGGACGGTGTTCGCCAGTGGCGGCGGGATGCTGCAAAGCGCGCCGCCGACCGCAATAAGCAATAGACTTTGCCCCTTCCATCGGATAGCTTAACGTCATGTCATGGGCGCACGAAAAACCGACTATCTTCAGCGATGAAGACGAACTTCAGCTAAAGTTGGAGTTTGCGCGGTTGTGCGCCGAAGACCCGTCGAACGTCCACCTTCACGGTTACACGCTGTTCCCCGGTCAACACAACTACGGGCGCGCGATGGCCGCGCAAAAGTGGATTGACGACCCTATCGTTCAGCGCGAAATCAGTCGGCTTCGTCAAACGGACGCCGAAGTTGCCGACTTGCTGCCCGGCGAACTGCTATACGCGAAAGAAGCGTTGGACCGTTCGCGTAGCGAAATCGACGCGAAAGTTCGCTTCGATTACTTCAAGCTTGCGGGCGAAGCATTGGGCTATATCAGCAAGGGCAAGGATACGAACGTCAACGTCAACGTCGTTCAAAACGTAATCGAAGTGCCGACGCGCGCAACGGAAGACGAACTTCCGTTGCTTGAAGGGCAATGGGCGGAACAACAGCGTCGGTTGATTGCAGATGCGCGCGCCAGCCGCCCCAATTGAACCCGAACTAAACACCGTATGGGCGTATTTGAAAGGGACTTCGCAAGAAATTGCGTTGAAGACCCCGGCGTCGCATATCTTGTATCACGGGACGCGCGGCCCCGGTAAGACCGATTGCCAGTTGATGCGCTTCGCTAAGAATGTGGGCAAGGGCTATGGCAGCTATTGGCGCGGCGTAATCTTCGACCGCAAATATAAGAACCTTGACGACCTTATATTGAAGTCGAAGCGTATCTTTCGTCAAGCCTTCCCCGAAGCGCGTTTCTTGGAAAGTAAGTCGGACCTTAAATGGGTTTGGCCGACCGGCGAAGAATTGTTGTTTCGCCAGTTCCTTCGCAACGACGATTATTGGAACTATCACGGTCAAGAATTTCCGTTCATCGGATGGAACGAACTTGCCAAGTATCCGAACAGCGAACCTTACGACGCAATGATGAGTTGTAACCGTTCGTCGTGGACGCAAGAAAAGAACAGTCCGCGCGACGAAAACGGCAACTTCACCGTTCCGCGTATGCCGCTTGAAGTCTTCAGCACGACGAACCCGTATGGCCCCGGCCACAATTGGGTTAAGGCGCGTTTCATTGACCCGGCACCATCGGGCGCCATCGTTCGCACCGTCGTAAAGGTCTTCCATCCGGCGTTGAAGAAAGAAGTCGAAATCGAACAGCGCCAGCAAGCGATATTCGGTTCGTATAAAGAAAACCCGTATCTTGACCCGCTATACATCGCCGAACTTGACAGCATAACGGACCCGAACAAGCGGGCCGCATGGCTTGAAGGCGATTGGGACATTGTGGCGGGCGGCGCTGTTGACGACGTATGGCGCAAAGAAATTCATATTTTGCCGCGCTTCACCGTTCCCGACACTTGGTATATTGACCGTTCAATGGATTGGGGTTCGTCGCATCCGTGTTCGGTCGGATGGTGGGCCGAAGCTAACGGCGAAGAATGCGAAGTCGAATTTAGCGATGGCAGCGTATGGAATTTCTGCCCGCCGCGCGGAACGCTTATTCAAATCGGCGAACTATACTTCACCGAAAAGTTCGGGTCGAACAAAGGGCTTCGGAAGTCGTCAACCGACGTAGCTAAGGCCGTGCGCGATTACGAAATTGAACAAATGCAATTGGGATGGTTCCCAAAGCAACCTTCGCCGGGTCCAGCCGACAACCAAATTCGTAATGTGACAGACAACGCCGTCGATACCATCGAAAAGAAGATGGCCGACGAAGGCGTATCTTGGACCGAAAGCGACAAATCGCCGGGAACGCGCAAGGTCGGACTTCAGTTGTTGCGCGACCGCTTAGAAGCGGGCATAAAGCATCCCGAAGACCCGGCGATTTACTTCATGGAAAATTGCCGGGCAACGATTAGGACATTGCCCACGCTGCCAAGGGACCAAGACGACCCCGACGACGTGGACACCGACGCCGAAGACCATCCTTACGACATGGTGCGGTATCGGGTCTTGAACAGTGACAACCGCGCGCCGACGAAGATTAAGATTAAGCGCCCAACGTAAGGAACGACGCAATGCCCGTTTCATCGGTTCGCAAGGAACTTCGCGAGAAACTGAAGCAATACGAACTGATTGACGATTGCTTGGCGGGCGAACAGCAAGTCAAGTATCGGCAAACGAAATACTTGCCGATGCCAAACCCCGATGACACGTCGCCGGAAAATGCGGCGCGTTATCAGTCGTATTTGACGCGGGCCGTATTCTTCAACGTGGCGCAACGAACGCAATTCGGCTTGCGCGGTCAAGTGTTCCTTCGCGATCCGTTGGTTGAACTTCCGTCGTTGCTTCAGCCGATGATTGAAGACGCCACCGGGTCGGGCGTCACGCTTCAACAGTTGGCGCAAGAAGGCGTCGATAAGGTCTTGGGCTTCGGGCGGGCCGGGCTTTACGTCGATTATCCGAACATGACGACGCCGGATGGCCAGCCGCGCGGCGTATCGCGCGCTGAAGTCGAAAGCGGCGAAGTCAAGCCGATGTTGAAGCTTATTCATCCGAAAGACGGCATCAACTGGCGCACCATCAAACGCGGCGCAAAGACGCTGTTGTCGCTTGTCGTATTCAAGGAAAGTTACGACGAACAAGACGACGGGTTCGAAACCAAGACCGGCGAACAATGGCGTGTTCTTCGCCTTGTCGGTAACGAATACGTCATTGAAATTTATCGCGACAAAATGGGGCAAGCCCCCGTTGAACGCTATATCCCGAAGGACGCAAGCGGCGCGTCGTTCGATGAAATCCCGTTCGTCTTCATCGGTTCAATCAACAACGACCCGACGATTGACCCGCCGCCGATGTATGACCTTTGCGCTATCAACATGGCGCATTATCGCAACAGCGCCGATTACGAAGACAGCGTGTATCAAGTCGGACAGCCGACGTTTTGGTTCAGCGGTCTAACGCAAAAGTGGATTGACGACACAATGGGCGGTCAAATCCGCCTTGGCGCGGCGGGCGGCATTCCGCTTCCCGTGGACGGCAACGCGGGCATTCTTCAGGCCGAACCGAACACGCTTGCGAAAGAAGCGATGGACCAAAAGGAAGCGCAAATGTTGGCGCTTGGCGCGAAACTTGTCGAAGCGTCACAAGTCCAGCGCACGGCGACCGAAGCGGACATTGACAACGTGTCCGAAACGTCCGTCTTGTCCACCGTCGCGAAGAACGTCGGCGCGGCTTTCCAGCATATTCTAGGCTTCGCCGCACGGTTCGTCGGACAGGATGCAAGCGCAATCGCTTACGAACTGAACACCGAATTTGACTTGGTGAACCTTTCACCGGAAGAACGTAAGGCGCTTATCGCCGAATACCAAAGCGGCGTCCTTACGTGGACCGAAGTTCGGGACAGCCTTCGCCGCGCTGGCATCGCGTCGCTTACCGACGAAGAAGCCAAGGCCGAAACCGACAAGGAAGAAGCCGACCGCATGGCGAAGGCCGTCGCGGAAGCCGCTGCGATGGCCGATGCGACCGGCGCAAACAACGACCCTAACGCACCGCCGGGGGCGTAATCATGGCCGAACTGTTCGACGTAATCATTCGCCACCAAGTCTATTTGGAAGGGCTGAAGCGCGGACGCAACGAAGACTTCCCCAAGGTTCTAGGCCAGCTTGACCGAGCGTTGCGAACGGGGCTTGCCCACATTGACTATTCGTCGCTTGGGCAGGCGTCGAAGCGCCAGTTGAACGACCTATTGGTTGCGCTTCGTAAGGCCATGCGGTCAATCTTCGACCCGTGGTTGAAGGCGCTTACCGAATGGCTTGAACGTTACATGCAAGTCGAAGTCGAAGCGTTCAACGCATACTTCAACACCGACGTTGACGCGGCGCAAGTCTTCGCCAGTTCGAAGACCGAACCAATGGGCGCGGACGGCCTGTTTTGGCTTCCGCTTCTTCGCGGTTCCACGGTGTATGCGATGACGAAGATTGAACGCCTTGTGACGTTCGGTTACGCCAATCAACAGTCGCCCGAAGAAATCATTCGCGGGTTCCTTGGAACGAAGGGCAATCGCTATCGCGATGGCATCGGACGGTTGTTGGACAACAGCACGACCGCCGCCGTATCGACCGTCATTCAACACCTTTCGGCGCAAGCTTCGATGAATGCGGCGAAGAAGGGCTTTGGTGCGACGGCGCAATACGAATGGGTTTCCGTCCTTGACGACGTTACGACGAAGATTTGCCGGGACCGCGACGGCAAGCGTTACGTCTATGGCCGTGGCCCTGTCCCGCCCGCGCACATGCGTTGCCGGTCGTCAATCGTGCCGGTCTATAGCGCCGCCCCGACGCCCCACCTTCGGTTCGATATGTGGGCAAAGCGCCAATCCGCCGACTTCATCAACGATGCCTTTGACGGTAAGCCGCCGAAGCGTTATGAAGGTTCCGCCGCGTTGACCTTGGCACAATACAAGGCAAAGCGTTCGCTGATATTGAGTTAAGCAAGGAAGGTTCAAACAATGGCACTGAAGTTCAAAATCAACAAGGCGAAGTATGACGCGCTTTCGGACGAACTGAAGAACGAATACATCGCCGGGGAAAAGGACGGCGAATACGTTCTTGACGTTGCCGAACTGCCCCAAGGCGAAGACGTTGAACCCGTCAAGCGGGCGCTGGCGTCGGAACGCGAAAAGAACAAGAACCTTACGTCGAAGGTTCGCGAACTTCAGACGACCATTGACAACGCGCCCGACGTGGAAGCGTTGAAGACCGAACACGGGAAGGAAGTCGGCAAGTATAAGTCGTTCACCGAAAAGACGCTTATCGACAACGCTGCGCTTGCGCTGGCAACCAAGATTTCGACTTCCCCGGCGCTTCTTTTGCCGCATATCAAGTCGCGTCTTATCGCCGACATGACGGGCGACGAACCCGTTACGAAGGTCTTGGGCGCGGACGGTAAGCCGTCCGACATGACAATCGACAAGTTGGGCGAAGAATTTGTTGCAAACGCCGATTTCAAGACTATTATCAAGGCATCGAACGGCACGGGCGGCGGGACGCCCCCGAACCCTTCGGTCAAGCCCCTTGGCGGCGGGATGCCACCGAAGACGGGCGAACAGGGCGACGCGCCCGACTTTTCCAAGCTGCCCCCGAAAGACTTCGCGGCGCATCTGAAGGCAAAAGCGGAAGCTAAAGCCCAAGCGCAACAGTAATCGCGCGGTTCGTTCAAGTCTTCATCGGACGCGACGCCGCAAACAAGGGAACATCAACATGGCACTGTCGGATTTGGCCGTTTTTTCCGAATACACCTATGCGGCGATGACGGAAGTTTTGTCGCAGCAAGTCGCGCTGTTCAATCAGGCGTCGAACGGCGGCATCGTCCTTCGCGTCAACCCCATTCAGGGCGATTTCAGCGACCTTGCGTATTGGGGGCTGATTGACGGTCTTGTCCGTCGTCGGAACGCATACGGAAGCGGGGCCGTCACCCCGAAAGACCTTGAACACCTTGTCGATACGATGGTGAAGGTCGCCGCCGGGACGCCGCCCGTTCGTATGCCCCCGTCGCAGTTCGAATGGATTAAGCGCAACCCCGAAGAAGGCGGCGCGGTCTATGGCCAGCAGCTTGCCGCCGCCACGATGGCCGACATGCTGAACACCGGCCTTATGGCGTATGTCGCGGCGCTTACCGGCGAAGCCGACGTTTACGAAGACGTTTCGGCGAACGACACGTCGTTCCAAACGCTGTTGGGCGGCGCGGCCAAGTTCGGCGACCGTTCGAACGACCTTCGGTCTTGGGTCATGCACTCCAAGTCGCTGTTCGACATTTTCGGCGTCGCACTGGCGAACACCGAAGGTCTTTTCACCTTCGGCAACGTCAACGTCCGTCAAGACGGCTTCGGGCGCGCGTTCGTTGTGACAGACAGCCCGTCGCTTATCAACGTGACGCCGGACCCCGACGCGCATTACATCGCGGGTCTTACCGCCGCCGCAATCGTCATCGAAACGAACGACGACTTCTTCCAGAACGTCGAAACGACCAACGGCGACGAAAACATTCAGCGTTCCATTCAGTCGGAATGGTCCTATAACCTTGGCATCAAGGGTTATTCGTGGGACAAGACTTCCGGCGGGAAGTCGCCGAACGACGCGGCCTTGGCCACGGCGGCGAATTGGGACCGCGTGTCCACGTCGCACAAAGACACGGCGGGCGTTCTTCTTCTCGCGAAGTAAGCGCCAACGTGGGGGCGACGGCGGTTCCTTGCTTCCGTCGTCGCCCTTTTCGTATCTAGGCAAGGACAACAGCAAGGACGAAACATCATGGCAAAGGCGAACAGTCGTCGGACGTTATACTTCATTTCGGGAGTCGCACCGACCCCCGAACAGCAAGCCGAAGCCGATAGCCTTCCCGGCGTCGTATGCTTCCGCAATGCGCTGAAGTTCCGCGAAGAAGACGCGATGGAAGCGTTCGACGCGGTGGCGGGCGACGTGCCGGAACCCTACGCCAAGGAAGCCGCCCGGCGGGCAGCGGAACGCGGCGACGCCCCGATGCCCCCGAAGGCCAACCCAACCGCGCCAGCGGCCCCGCAAGCGGCCAAGACGGGCGCAACGGCCAAGCCGACCGGGACGGCCCCGGCGACCGCTTGGAAGGCGAACTAAGGAAGGTGCGACATGGCGTTGGTTGTTGAAGATGGAACCGGATTGGCCGACGCTACGTCGTTCGTTTCGCGCGCCGATTACATCGCGTTCGCCGCTGCCCGTGGCGTCACCATCGCCGACGAAGAAGCCGCCGACGTGGAACTTGTCAAGGCGATGGACTATCTTTTGACGAAGTGTTATCGCGGCGACGCGCTGAACGGTTCGCAGTCCCTTCCTTTCCCGCGCCGCGTCGAAAACTTCGACGGAACGCTTGCCTTCCCCGACGACGAAGTTCCCGCCGGGATGAAGCGCGGCCAAATGTTCGCCGCCCTTGCCGTTCACGACGGTATCAACCTTTCGCCCGTTTCGGCGGGCGGCGCTGCAATCAAGCGCGAAAAGATTGGCCCTATCGAAACCGAATACGAAACGGCCATGACATACGACGCGCCGTCGCTTCCCGCTGTTCGGTCGGCAATCGCGCCCTATGAATGTGGGCAAGGTGCGCGGCTTCGGACGGTGCGCGTATAATGGGCGTCTTTGACCGCCAAATCGAAACGGTCAAGCGTTTGGTTGAACGCTACGGCGAAGCTTGCCTTTGGCAACAGCCCGGCGAACGCGACCCCGACGCGAAGCCGTGGCACGGTTCAAGCGAAAATCCGCCGGAACCCGTGCCGGTCAAGATTGCATTCTTTCCGAACGGCGGCGACAATTCACTTGCCGCCGTGATTGCCGCTTTGGGCGATACCGACATAAACATTGCCAGCGAATACGGTATTATGCCCGCTGTTGATTTCGACCCTGCTACGTCCGACACGTTGACGGACAGCGACGGTGACAACGTGGAAATCGTAAAGATGACGCCGCTTCGTCCGAACGGCGAAATCATCTTTTGGAAACTATGGGTTGAACGTTGATGCCGACGACACGCGCCCAAGCCCGCGACGAAATGTTTCAGCTTTTGCTTGACGCAAAAGACGACCTTCGCGCCCTTCTTCCTTTGACCGCCGCGTTTCAACAGCGTTGGCAGGGCGTCGAAACGCCCGACGAAGTGTCCGACGCTGCCAAGCAAATGCAAGGCAAGTTTTGGACGCGCGCCGTAACGCAAGTTGTGGACAGTCGCCAATCTGCCCACGTTATGACGGACGAACCCGGCGGTTCACCGGCTGAATGGACGACGACCGGCCAAGTAATCGTTCAAGTGTTCGCGCCGCGCAATGTGACGGATGCTTACACGCTTGGCGACTTGCTGGCTGGGGGCATTGCCGATATATACCGGAACGTCGAAACCCCTTCGGGCGTGTGGTTCAACAAGTCCACGGCCAAGGAAGCTACGCCCGAAAATTCATTCTGGCGTTGGAACGTAACGGCGGACTTTGAATTTTACGAAAGGAAGTAGGACATGGCGGGCGACAAACAGTCATCGAACCAAGCGACGGTGTTCAAGTCGCGCGAAGTCGCGCTTCAGGAATTGCCGAACAACCCGATTTTCGAAACGCGGGAACCGAACAGCTTCGGCGACTTCGGCGGCGAACCGACGCAAGTTGCGCGGACGCCGTTTTCGCAGTCGCGCCAGCGCAAGAAAGGGTCGAACGTCGATTTGGACGTTACGGCGGGCTGGAACGAAGACTTCACGTTCAACAACATGCAATCGGTGTTCGATAGCTTTTGCTTCGCTGCCGCGCGCACCAAGCCGAAGACTGTCGCAACCGCCGCCGTTGCAGCGACCGACATTTTCACCGTTGGCGACGAAAGCGGCTTCGTTGAAGGGACCATCGTTCTTGTCAAGGGCTTCGTCAACAGCCCGAATAATGGCCTGAAGGTCGTTTCGGCTGTCGCCGCCGGAAGCATCACCGTTGGCGACGGTCTTGTTGACGAAGCCGGGGCCGACGCGACGATTGAAGTTGTCGGCCATCGCTTCGACGCGGACGACATGGCGCTTACCATCGTCGGCAACAAGGCGCGCGTTACGTCGGCGGCGTTCGACTTGACGACATTCGGCCTTATCCCCGGCGAATGGGTTGTCCTTGGTGGCGACGCGCCTGTCAACGGGTTCGGCGCGAACAATCGGGGTTACGCCCGTATCGGCGTCGAAGGCGTTACCGAAGATTATATCGAATTTGACAAAACCGCATTCACCCCGGCGGGCAACGCTGGCGCGGGTGTGTCGCTCGATATGTTCTTCGGAACTGTCATCAAGAACGAAGAAGACCCCGACCTTATCGTCAAGCTTACCGATACCATCGAACGTCCGCTTGGCCGCGATGACGACGGGCGCATGTCCGAAGTTATCACCGGGGCCACGGCGAACGAACTTACGTGGACTTCGCCGCTTGCGGCGCTTGTCAACGTGGACGTTGGTTACGTCGGCATGAAGCATATCAAGCGCACTGGCGTTGACGGCCTGTTGACCGCCGAAGCCGGAACCACGCTTGAAAAGGCGCGCGGCGAAGACGGTTGGAACACTTCGCGCAATCTGTATCGTGCGCGTATGGCCATCGTGGACCCGAACACGTTGAACCCGACGCCGTTGTTCGGCAAGGTGACGGAATGGTCCGTCACCATCAACAACAACGTTTCCGGCGACAAGGCGCAAGGGACGTATGGCGCTTTCGACACGACCGAAGGTTCGTTGGACGTTGACGGCGAATTTACGGCATACTTCAAGGACATGCGCGCCGGTCAAGCGATTGACGATGACGCCGACGTAACGTTCGACGCCATCTATTCGAAAAAGAACATGGCGTTCGTCCTTGACCTTCCGCTTGTGTCGCTTGGCGGCGGTCGGCCCAACGTCGAACAGAATGCGGCCATTCAGCTTCCGTTGACGACGGCGGCGGCGGAAAGCCCGTTTGGCCATACGATTTTGTTCAATTGGCTGTCCTACGTGCCGAACTATGCGCTGGCGACGGGTTAAGCTTGAAGCTTCGCCCGTAATCGGATAGCAAGGAAGGCGGGGCTTCGCGGTCCCGCCTTTTCCTTTTCTAAGCAAGGATAAACACTATGTCGCTTCGCAAGATTTACGCCACCGACAAGGCCAAAGAAACTTCAGGCGTCCGCCTTGAAGTCGGCATGAACGAATTTAACGGCAAGCCGATGGCCATTACGGTTTCGCGCATGTCGCGCAACAATCAGAAATATCAGCAGGCGTTCACCGACAAGTTCGACCCGCACATGACGGCAATTCAGGCCGACGCGATGGACGAAATGTTGGCGCGCAAGCTTGTGCGCGAACTGTTCACCGACGAAATCTTGCACGGCGTCGAAAACATTCCCCTGTCCGACCTTACCGGCAATGCCGAAGACAATGACAAGACGATGGAATACACGCGCGACAACGTTCTTGCGCTGTTCGACAAATATCCCGACGTATTCGATGATTGGGAAGCCCGCGCCAAAAAGGCATCGAACTTTCGCGAACAGGCGCGGGAAAAGGCGTCGGGAAACTAATCGCCGTTCTTCTTTATACGCTTGACTATCCACCGGATATTGAAAAGTCGTTTAGGGAAGATAACAAGCGGTTCGGCGACGAACTGCCCGACCCGATTAAGAACAAACCGCTGTTGAAACCGGGATTGGCGTTATATCTGAACGCTTGGTATGAACTGGACGGCGAACGGGACCGCACGTCATACCAACGTATCAAGCGTTCGGACGTATTCGAATACGCGCATGATTACGACTTTACGTTCATGCAAACGCTAGACCTTTGGTTTTATGTTCGGAAAATGGATAACGAATTTTTCGAATGGTATAAGAAGAAGTTCCCGCCGCCGAAGAAAGGCAAAGGACGAAATGGCTAACTTGTTGGACCTTCAAAAACGCATGTATGCGAAGGCCGATAAAGTCGCCAGCGTTGGCAACGAAGCGAAAAAGCACGTTGCCAACGCAATCGTTCGATACCTAGTCAACATTACGCCGGTCGATACTTCGCAAGCCTTGTCGAACTGGCAAGCGGGCGACGGAACGCCCAAGTCATCGTCAATAAGCGCCTATTTCGTTGGTTTTGCCGGGTCCACGCAAGGGGCTTCGGCACAAGAGGCGATGGAAGTCGCCGCCCAAGTTATAGCATTGGCCAAGCCCGGCGAACCCATTTACCTTTCGAACGTCTTGCCGTATATCAAGCGGCTAGACGAAGGGTCGTCGTCGCAGCATCCCGGCGGGTTCGTTCATGCTTCGGTTATTGTGGGCAAACTTTCATTGCGCGACTTCAAATACGATTGGAAGTAGGACATGGCCGACGAACGGATTGATATTGAAGTTAACGACCAAGTATCGACCGGGCCGGAAAAGAAGCTTCGTGCAATTGGCGACGCTGCCGGGGATGCCCACAAATACGTTGAACGCCTGAAGTCCGAATTGGCGTCCATGAATACGACGGCGTTGTTGAAGATGGAAACGGCTTCCAATTCGACAACCCGTGCGCTTGCCGCTCAAATGAATGCCCAAGCCCGCCTTACGACGGCAACCGCGAACAGCGCCGTGGCAGATGCGAAGGCGGCGACCGAAAAACAACGACTGGCGACGGAAACGGCCCGCACGGAAGCCGCCACGGCCCGCGCCGCCGCTGCCCAAGCCAACGCCGCCACGGCGTCCCTACGGGCCGCGCAAGCCGCCCAACGGGCAGCGGACAGCACGTCCAGCCTGTCCGCCCGCGCCGACCGCCTGAAGTCGTCCTTAGACCCGGCATACGCCGCCCAAATGCGCTTCAACGCCGAAATGGCCGAAGCCCGCACGTTGCTTGAAGGCGGCGCTATCAACATGCGGACGTATGTTGCGGCGGTGGACCAAGCAACTAATCGTTTGAACGCCGCGAAGGGCGCGCAAGACACGTTCAACACGGGCGTAAACCGCATCGGACAAAGCGCCGGGGCGCAACGCGCGAACATGGCAAACTTGGCGGCGCAAATCAACGACATTGGCGTATCGCTGGCCAGCGGCCAAAACCCCTTCATTGTCTTTATTCAACAGGGTTCGCAGATTTCGCAGATTGCAGGGCAAATGGAAGGCGGTTTCAAGGCGCTTACCGTCGCGGCCCTTCGTATGCTTGCGCCGTTCGCCCCGCTGGCGATTGCGGTTGGCGGACTTTACGTCGGCTTCAAGTCGTTTACCGACGACATTGCAGCGAAGCACAAGCCGGAACTTGAAGCGTATGCGAACAGCCTTGGCTTGACCGAAAAGGAAATGAACAAGCTTGGCAATACGACGGTCGGTGCGAATGGCAAGCTGAAGGAATTTGACACTGTAACAATCACGATGGCCGATAGCTGGAATGGCTTCGTTGCAACGGTCAAGGAAGGCTTGGCCGGGCTGTTCGCACCGTTCGAAGGCGTAACGTCGTATTTCCAAACGGCTTGGGACGCGACAATGGGCTTCCTGTATAACGCCTTCCTTGGCTTCTATGGGGCTGTTGTCGGATACATCAAAGCTATTATCAAAGTTTGGTCTATGTCTTGGTCGCAAATGGCGAACATGACGAAGAACACAATTTTGCAAATTGCAAATGTCATCATTGATGGCGTTGAATTTGCCATCAACAAGGTTATCGACGGCATCAACTGGCTGATCGACAAAGGCCAGCAATTCGGCATCGGCTTTGAACGCATCGGTTCAGTTTCGTTCGGTCGTTTCGCGCGCGATGGCAAGTCGTCCATTGACATTATCGGCGAAAGCTTTGGCGAAGCTGTTCGGGAAGCTGACAACACCCTTACGGCGTTTGGCAAGCGTTGGGAACAAAACACTGTCAAGGCAGCGCGCGACCGTATCAAAACAGCCGCCGACGCTATCGTTGACAGCCGCACCGCGCCCAAGCCGAAGAAGGACAGCACGTCGGACCCGAAGACGCAGGCTGATTATATCAACGATACGAACAAGGCGTTGGATAACGAACTTGCCCGCATGAAGATGTTGAAGGACGCGCGCGAAGTTCAAGGCCGGTTGGATCAAATCGAACAAGAATTTATGAAGCGTCGTATGCCGCTTGACGAAGCGCAATTGAAGGTCTTCCGCGACAAAATTCAGGCCATCAACGACTATAAGTATGTTCAGTCGGAACTTGACCGGATTGTCGAAGAAGCCCAAGGGCCGCAACGCACGTATAACGCGACGCTTCAAGCGGCGAAGGAAGCACTAGACCAAAACGCAATTTCGCAAGCCCAATATCAGCTTCAGTTGGGCAAGGCTTCGCGCGCGTTGGCCGAAGCAACCGACCCGCTGTTGTCGTTCAAAGACGCAATTGAAACGTCGCAACGGGCGCTTGGCCTTTACGGGCAGGCCGTCGAACAAAACAACTATCTTGAAAGCATCCGCCAAAAACTTGTCGCCGAAGGTTACACGGGCGACGAACTTCGTAACAAGCTGTTGTCGGAAGAAGTGCAAAACTTGGTCGCGAAGAACAACGCACTCTTGCAGCAACAGCAAATCAACAGCACGATTGGCGAAATCGTCAATCCGATGTTGGAACGCGACAACATGCTTGCGAACGAAACGTCGTATTACGCCGAACTTCAGCGTTTGCGCGACGAAGACGTTATCAACGCGCAACAGTATGAACAAGCGAAGTATGCGCTTCAGGCCAAGTTCAGCGAAATGAAGCTTCAAGGCGCTTCGTCGTTCTTCAGCGAACTTGCCGGGCTTCAGTCGTCTTCGTCGCGGACGCTGGCCACCATCGGCAAGGCGGCGGCTATCGCGGACGCCACGATTAAGGGTTATGTCGCGGCGCAGAATGCGCTCGCTACGGTGCCCTATCCGTTCAACATCGCGGCGGCGGCGGCAATTGCGATTAAGACCGGCGCGAACGTCGCGGCCATCGCGTCAACCAATGTGGGCAGCTATGCCAACGGCGGACAGTTCATGGTTGAAGGCCGGTCGGGCATTGACAACAACAACATTAACATGAACGTATCGCGCGGTGAACGTGTAACTATTGAAACGCCGTATCAGCAACGCCAAAGCGACGGCGGCGGAAGTGGCGACGTTTATCAAGGCGACGTAAAGATTGTCAATCAGTTTGACGAACGCGAATTTGTCGCCGCAATGGATAGCCCCGAAGGTGAACGTATTATTCTGAATGTAATTAAGCGTAACCCTAATTCGGTGAAACCACATTGACCTACGGCACTGTAATTCAGACGCCTGAACGGCCTATTGGTGAGCAATGGGCTTGGCTTACCGACGTTGGAACGTCCTTTAACGGTAACGAAGACCGCATTCCGCTTCTTCGTTATCCGCGTCGGACGTTCACCGGCAATTTTCGTTTTGACGATGTGTTGGACCTTCGGCGGCACATTGCGATGATGACGAAGCGCTTTCGGACTGAATTTCAGTTTCCGCTTTGGCAGTATCAAGCCAAGCTGAAGATGAAGCTTACGGCTGGCGATACGGTTGCATACATCAACCCGGCGCGCGGTGACTTCCGGGTTGGCGGCGCGGCTATCGTCGTTGAAGGGGTAAAGTTCGAACAAGTCGAAATCGCCGAAGTCAACGCCGATAACGTCGTATTCGTGGACCCGCTGGCAAACGCTTATACGTCGCGCGGCTTGGTTGTCCCGATTACAACGGTGTTCACCAACACCAACGCCAGCATTACGCGGCAAAATCCCGACCATTCGGCGACTTCTTCGTTCACATTTGTTGAACGTATGTTGCCCACATTGCCGTTCCTGCCGCCGTCGAACGACATAGCGCTTACAATGTTCGACGGCTTGCCTGTCCTGCCGTATGTTCCGATTGGCACGGGTTTTGACGGCAACGTTGCGACGGGGCTTCAGGCGATTGATTACGTCGGTCTTATGGACTTTATTTCACCTTGGACGGTTGAACAATGGGCGCACAATCTAACGTTCAAAGCAAGTCATCTTGGCACTTCGCAAGACTTCGCATGGTGGCAAAAGTTCGCCGACACGATACAAGGTTCGGCAAATCCGTTTTTGTTTCCAACGAACCGTTCAGATTTAGGCATTGTCACGCCAGCGAACGGGGGCGGTGGCGTCGTTACCGTTAGCGGCGACGAATATACGCAACACTATTGGAACCATGGCGCGTTTAGTCGCATTTTCATTGATAGCGACGCCGGGCGGCACTATGCCAAGATTACGGCGGTTGCTTCGGTGGCGGGCGATGATCGTTTAACCTTCGCCCCCGCCTTGCCTGCCGGGGCCGCTTGGTCGTCCAATCAGAAAATTGGTTTCCTGTTGAAGCTTCGTAATGACAACGACAAGATTTCGTGCAATCATTACGGCTTGTGGACTGAAGTAAGCATGGCGGTTAGGACGGTTGTATAATGGCGACGAAGACCGAACTTTATCGCTTCAGCGAACAGGCGTCGGGAACCATTTGGGCTTTCACCGATGGCAACGAACAAGTCACCTATAACGGCGACGTTTATACGCCCGCGTCCATTGGACGTAGTGACGCCGAAGTAAAGAACGAAATTGCCAAGTCGAATATCGACGTTCAAATGTCGCTCAATAACGAAGCTGGTCTTCGTTGGTTGGCAGACAACGGCGAAAAGATTGTGTCGCTTACAATTTTCGAACGTGACAAAGGCGGTGCGTTCAACGTCGTTTGGAAGGGTCGTCTTGCCAGCATTGCGCCGGGCACGACTAGCATTGTTTTGAAGATGGAAAGCATTTTCACATCGCTTCGTCGCCCCGGTCTTCGGGCGCGCTATCAGCGTGGTTGCCGTCATGCGCTTTACGGGCGTGGTTGCTATGTGAACCCCGAAGATTTTGCCGTTGAAGGCAGCGTTGCGGCGGTTGCTGCCGTGAAAACGTTCACCGTTGAAGCGGCGGCGGCATATATCGACGGATATTTCACCGGCGGCATGTTGAAGGCTTCGGATGGAACTTTGTCGTATATCATTTATCATGCTGGCAATCAGATAACCATTCAGCGCCTTTCGTATGTTCTTTCGCAGGCCATTGAAGCCGGGGTTCCGTTTGACGTAGTGTTGTATCCGGGCTGCGATCATACGCGCCAAACATGCAACGATAAATTCAACAATCTTTTGAACAACGGCGGGTTTGACTTCATTCCAACGAAGAACCCTTTGGGCGGGAGTTCAATAGTCTAATGTGGTGGTTCGTCGCTCTTTTCGTCGCTGGCTTGGTGTTGTCCTATGCGACTATGCCAAAACAGCAATCGCAGAAACCGGCCGGGCTTTCGGAAATCGAAGCGCCTATTGCCGAAGAAGGCGTTGAAATTCCCGTTCTATTTGGAACGCGGGACTTGAACGGTCCTAACGTCGTTTGGTATGGCGACTTGAAAACGGTCGCCATCAAATCGAAGGGCGGGAAGAAGTGACAATCATTGTAAAGATGGTGGACATTCGTTCGGCAAAACTTTGCAGCAATGGCGCGCGGGGCTTCTTTGCGCGCCATAATCTTGACTGGAACAAGTTCTTATCCGAAGGTCTTCCCGAAGAAGTTTTCATTGCAACCGGCGATGACAACGCCCTTCGTGTAGTTGAAAAGGCGCGCGAACGTCATGGGTAAGGGCGGCAAAGCACAAACTGTCGGATACAAGTATTATCTTGGTATGCACCTTGGCATGTGTCACGGGCCTATCGACGCTTTTACGCGCCTTCAAGTTGACGAACGCGACGCTTGGGTTGGATATAAGACTAGCGGTTCAATTTCAATAACCGCGAATACTCTTTTCGGCGGCGATAAGCGCGAAGGCGGCGTTAGCGGCACGATTGACCTTGCGATGGGCGAACCGACCCAAGGTCAAAACAGCTATCTTGTTTCGAAGCTTGGTGCGTTAATTCCCGCGTTTCGCGGCGTTGCCTGTTTGATATTTCGTCAATGCTATCTAGGCAACAACCCATATTTGAAAACGTGGAGCGCTAGGGGGCAGCGTGTCTTCAAGCGCCAAAACGGTTTGATGCAATGGTATCCAGCCAAAGCGGCGATAGCTTCAAGCGCCACAACCAAGGCGACGGAAGTTACTTTGTCGTGGTGGCAATCATCTTCGCCGCAAGGCGGTGCGTCGTTGGATACGGCGAAGATGACAATGCGCTTTTGGGATATTCATGGCAACAGCCTTGGCTTTCACGATAGTTCCGAAGAAACCGGGCCGGTGTATCCCGAATGGGAACAGCGTTCAATTACGGCAACCGCCCCGGCCGGAACCGCTCGCGTTCAACTGTTTCAACATATGTGGCGTAATTCCGGTGAAAGTAACGACGGCTATATTGATGACATAACGTTGACGTTCGACGGCGAACCCGTTGTTGTTCCCAATCCCGGCGCTGAAGAAGGCGTTCAGGGTTGGACAAGCGTTGAAGGCGGTATTGAAGCATACGAAGGCGGGCGCAGCGGCGGTTTTCGCTTCGCAGGCGGACATGGGCACGATTACACGGCGGCTTATCAAGATATTCCGCTAGGCGTCGTTGATATGAACGCTGCCCACATTATCCGCGAATGCCTGACTGATCCTGAATGGGGCATGGGTTACACCGACGACGACGTTGACGACGTGTCGTTCAGGGCAGCGGCTGATATTTTCTTCAATGAAAAGCTTGGGTTGTCCCTATTGTGGGATAAGACGAAGACCATTGAAGATTTTGTTTCGATGGTTCAAGAGCATGTCGATTGCGCGCTTTATGTGTCGCGCACGACTGGTAAGTTCGTCATCAAACCTATTCGCGGCGGATACGATGAAGCGACGTTGCTTCATCTTGACGAAAGCAATATTGGAAGTGTTGACGATCCGACGCGCATTACGTTCGGTGAATTGACGAACAGCGTTACCGTGACTTATTGGGACGCGACGACCGGCAAAGACGCGACCGTCACAATAGACGATCCCGCGCTTCTTCGCCAACAGGGCGTTCCTATTAACGCGCCGCTGCAATATCCCGGCTTCAGCAATACGCGCAACGCGACGATTGCGGCGCAGCGCGATTTGAAAGTGCTATCTTCGCCGCTGCTGTCTTGCACAATTACGGCGAACAGCGACGCCAAGGAACTTGAAGTTGGCGACGTGTTCAAGTTCAGTTGGTCGCGTTGGGGGCTTGCCGAAGTCGTCATGCGTGTGAACGGTATAAGCTACGGCACCGGGCGCAATAATCGCGTCAAGATTTCATGCACACAAGACGTTTTCGATACCGACACGAACTTGACCATCGTTGTTCCTGATAGTGGTTGGACGGACCCTAGCGGCCCGCCTTCGGTTGTTGAACAACAGCTTGTCGCCGAAGCGCCTTATTACGAACTTGTTCAAGCGCTTGGCCAGTCAGACACCGACAACAAGTTGTTGACGCATCCTGAAATCGGCTATTTGATAGCCGCCGGTTTGCGTCCCGCTTCAGCAATCAACGCGGCGCTATATACCGATGACGGCGCAGGATACGAAGACGTTGGCGCGATGGACTTTTGCCCGTCTGGCGTTCTTTCGACCAACATTACGAAGACGCAACCGAACTTCGTTTTGAATGACGGAAGTGACTTGGAAGAAGTTACCATTGGGACACACTTCCAAATTGGCGAAGAACTAATGCGGGTTGACGCTATCGACGTTGAAACCGGCGCTATAATGGTGGGACGCGGTGTCCTTGATACGGTGCCCGAAGAACACCTTGCGGGCGAAGTGGCATTCTTTTGGGATGCTTACGCCGGGTTTGATCCGACCGAATATGTTCAGGGCGAAGAAGTTGACGCCAAGATAATTCCGATTTCCGGCGCTGGCGTTCTTCCGCTTGACGCCGCCGACGCGATGACACTTACGTTGAACCAACGTGCTTGTCGTCCTTATGCGCCGGGCGACCTTCGTATCAACGGCGAAAGCTACGCCCCCAACGCTTATTACGAAGGTGAAGTAACGGTTACGTGGACGCATCGAAACCGTATTGAACAAACCGGCGGTTATCTTGTCGATCATACGGCGGGTGATATTGGCCCTGAACCGGGCGTCGAATATCGCCTTCGTCTTTATGTTGACGACGTGTTGGAACAAGAAATAGAACCGGCCGTAAGCCCGCAAGCTGTCACGCCGATAGGTTCAGGCGTAATTCGCATTGAAGTTCATGCCAAGCGGGACGGCGTTTATTCATGGCAAGCGCCGTCGCACATTTTCATTAACAGCCAAGCCGAAGCGCGCTATACCGAAGAAGGGGAAGCCCGTGTAATTGAGCAAGGCGACGTAAGGGTTTTGGAGGAATAAAAATGGCAGACAAACGCCTTAGCGATCTTGAAGCCGTCGCTTCTATCGAAGGAAGCGAACTTATCGAAGTGTCGCAACTTTCAACCGACGTTGCGATAACAGCGGCGACAATTAGCGCTGCTGCCGCCGATAATAGCTTCAACGATAGCGCTGAAGGTTTTGTTGCGGCCGGGTTCTTAGTCGGCGACCGGGTTAACGTCAAAGGCTTTACCGGCGACACCGCCAATAATCTATTTGTGGGCACTATAACAACAATCACCCCCGGCAAAATGACTATCGGCGGAACGGATGGCGACGTTATTGTTGATGACGCCGCCGGGGAAAGCGTTACTATTTCCAAATGGACTTCGCGTCGTGCGACAACTGCCGATGTTGCTTCGGTTGGAAGTGGAACAGTTATCGTTTCGCCAATTGCAACGGTTGCTTACGATTTGCTGAATGCCGACAAAAGCAAGTATTTGCGTTTAACGAATGCAGCGGCAAAAACGATAAACGTGCGTCAAAATGCAACGGAAGCGCTGGACGATAACGCTGAATGGCATTTTCGTAATATCGGCGCAGGCGACGCAACTTTCGTTGCCGGTGCAGGCGTTACGATAAACGTTCCGGTGGGCGGCGATTTAATTATTCCCCAAGGCGGCACTGTTACTTTGAAGCGTGTTGCGCTTGATACGTTCGATCTTATGGGCGCGACTAAGGCAAGCGGAACGTCTTCCTACGTTAAGAAGTCTGGCGATACTATGAACGGCCCTCTTAATATAGAGATCGCAGGAGGCGCTAATAATATTCTTAATGTTAAAGGCGAAGGAGCGGTTGACAATCAAGTTTTACGACATAGTTCCGATGCCGGATCGGGTCGCTATGTTATGTATAAAGCGCGCGGAACTATCGCAGCANCCGCGAATATCGCCACTAATGATAATTTAGGGCAGCTAACCGCCGCTGCCTACCTCAATTCCGCTTTTATGAATTTATCCCGGTTAAGGTTTCAATATACCGGCGTTGGCGGCGCAACTACTGATTATAAGTCTGTTCTGCTGGTGGAACTTGGAACGGCAGGCGGCGCGGTAAATTCAGAAGTGGTTCGTTTTGAACACGCTACGGGAATTAGCATGTATGGCACGAATGTTGTCATCGACAATAATCGGCTTTTTCGTAATCGAACATACACCGTTTCAACAGTTCCAGTGGCAGCGGGAATTGCGGGCGCGCAAATTTACGTGACAAACCCGGCTGATGGTTTGGCACGGCCCTATTGGTCGAATGGCACCAACTGGTATGATGCAGCGGGAACGTTGTTGGCATAACGAAAGGAACGAACAATGGCACTTACTGAATTTCGTCACCCTTATGAAATACTTATTCGTTTCAAGGATGGCGTCGCTTGCGGCATTCAGCTTATTTCCGAAACTGGCGTTGAAAAGGACGGTCAAGTCATTCAGCGGACTGAAACGCCCGCTGAAGCGCAAGACGTTGAAGGGTTCGCTTTAAGCGATCTTATTGGCGAAACAGCTTCGACGGCGTTGCTTGAAGTTGAACGCTTGAAAACTGTTATCGCTTCTCGCGAAGAAGAAATGGAACAGCTTAACGAACGGCTTGTTGGTATGATTGAAGCCAACGGCGGGGAAGCGGCTTAATATGTTTGCAGGCATTACGGCGTCTATTCCGAAACCGGAACCCGTTATTATTGATCCCTATTGGGATAGCGTCGTCATGCTTGCGGGCTTCGAAGGTGCCGACGCTGCAACCGCTATTGTGGACGAAGGGCCGCAAGGGCGCACTTTGACCGCCTACGGTAACGCGCAAATCGACACTGGCATTGCGCTGGTAGGTTCATCGTCGTTGTTGCTGGACGGCACGGGCGACTATGTTCGCTGCGCTTATGGCACGGGCTTAACGTTCGTTGATGGCGATTTCACGCTTGAATGCTTGGTTCGTTTCCCGTCCACGAAGTCGGTCAATGTGCTTTTCTCAAAACGCCCGACTTCGAACGTTAGCGAATTTTGGGTTTACATCAACAGCATGTCCGAACTGAATATGCAAATATTTGGTAGCGCAACGGCACGGCTTAGTTTGATTACGAACTACGCTTTCAATATCGAACAGACGTATCATATTGCGGCGGTGAAGTCGGGCAACGAATGTTATCTATTCGTTAACGGCGTTCTTAACGGGCAGGGAACAATAAGCGGCGGTGCGGTCGCAACTAACACGCAAGACCTTTATATTGGTCGTTCGCCTGACAATACGACACGCGATGCAATAGCGACAATGGACGAAGTTCGCGTTACGAAAGCGGCGCGCTATACGGCAAATTTCACGGTTCCGTCGTTTCCTTTACCACGTTCTAAATATACGTAGCTTCAAGCGAACATATCGACTTGTTCAGCCTTATTGCCGAACCAACCTAACTTGTCCAACGTTTCATATGCCCGTTCGACATACCATTGGCGGTCAAGGTCGCCCGGTATGTCGTCTGGCAGTTCCATTAGCGGCATAGCGCCATTCGTTCCGCCAACTTGGTTGCCCGAAGCCGCGTAGTTAATCGCGCTGAAGTGTCCTTTGGCCATATACCAACGAACGACCTTGCCTAGATACAAGCCGTCTTGGTGGCCACCGCCGCGAACGTTCTTGGCGGCAATGAACCGGCGCACGTCGTTGCATTCGGCAATCGTATCTTCAGGGCGCTTGCCTTGCGCGATGAAGGCAACAAGCGCGTCGTTCAATACAAGATATTCGGGGTTCTTCGATAGCGGACTATTTAGCGCCGAACCGCGTTCGCAATAAACGCCCGCGCCCTTCGACTTCACGCCCATGCGTTCGTCAAAATACCGCGACTTCGGGTTGCCGTCTAGTTCGTCGGTCCATACCTTGCGTTCGTCGTCAAACTTCAGCTTGACGGCAAGATAACTGTTCACGTCGCGGGACGCGACCGCACCATAACGGGTTTCTTCGGTTTCGAACCGGGTCAAGGCTTCCCATTCGGCGACAAGCGCGTTCAGTTCGGCGACCCTGCTATGTGGGCAGCGAATGACAATGCCGTCTGTATTTGCACTGATAACGCCAATGCCTGCAAGTTCGATAGCTTCGATTAACATTAGAATGGAAAGTTGGCCGGTGATTGTCGTTTGAATAAGAAGCTTCGGCGCATATAGTGCCGAATACATCGAACCAAGCTTGCCGAACGTTCCGTTGATGGTGATTTTTAAGCCGTCCGCTTCGATTGCCCACGTTACCGCTTCGTCGTTTTGGCCAGCCTTTTTACACTTCTTCGCCATCGCCTTCGCGTGAAGGCGACGTTCAACGATAGTGCGGAACACCGTAAGGAAGTTATGGCCCAAGTGTTCGGGCATGTATCCGTTGTTCAGGATGATGAACGGATAAAAGGACGCAACGTCGCGGTCGATAAGACAGTATTCGGCGTCGGCACGATAGGTCTTCGACTTTTCGGACGAATGCAATCCGCCCATTCCCATTTTATACGTTGACGTTCCGATGCGAATTTTAAGGTTCGCAATGTCTTCGGGCATTTGCGGCGAACCGCCCGCGTCTAACTTAAACGTCGAACCCAATACCGTTTGCAACGCTGCCTGAAGGGCTGGCGTCCGAAAGCGCACGTAATCCGGCGCAACGTAGTTGAACGCGAAATCTTCGTCGTATTCAGGGCGCTTCGGCCAATAGCCAGTAAGCTTCTTCAGTTCGGCGCAGATGACAGCTTCGGCGACTTGCGCGTCTGACTTCGACCGAAGGTCGGTCTTATATTCGGCGGACATGCTTTCGCGAAGTTCAATGCCGCCGCGAAGTTCTTCGTAAAGCCCTTCGGTTATGTCGCAATCATTGCCGCAATAGTCGCGAATGCGATCCATGTCGGCTTCAGTCAACATGGCGTCGGGGTCGATTGGCAGTTCTTGAAGCCGCTTCGTATGGAAGCGCGCACCATACGTCTTCAACGACGTGTCGGGCAGCGGTGCAACGTCCCATAAGTCGATATGGTTGTAACCGGGATTGGCGTTGTGGTAAATCTTGCCGTCGCGAATGATTTCGTCGGAGCGTTCTTTCAAGTCAACGGTATGCGCGCCGGAACACGCAAGTTGAACCATCGGCAAGTCATACTTTTGACCATTGAACGATACGGTTTTGAAGAACCACATTGCATAGGACAGCACGTCGCCCCATGCGAAGCAACCGCCGCCGCGCTGTTCAAGATAGAAGTATTTGCCCGACTTCACATGCTTGAACATCGCAAGCCAATAATTGCGATAACATTCGGTATCAACAACGACTTCATCACCGGGCGAAAATTCGTTGAACGGGTCTTGACTATATTCGCGGAACTTCGGCGCATACGACAAAGCGCGAAGCGGCCCGTTGAACCGCTTGCGCTTCAGATGGAACGGCGATGGTTCGTCGTCAAAGAACATTAGCGAATAATCTGCCCGCTAAGTCCCCAAACTTGAACTTTGCCTTTACGCCAACCAACGAAGGATTTAACAGCCCCCGCCGGGTTACGATGAATAAGAAGAAGGTTCCAAAAAGCCCGAAAATTGTTCATGTCAAACACTCCAACCAATGTTGCGAACAACTGCGAAATACCGTCCGTCGCGGCGTTCTTCGATAACAGCCGACTTAACAGCTTTGCCAGCTTCGTTGAAAAGCATATAACAAGCTGATTGAGAACGTGCAACAAACCCGTCGCGTTCAAGGGCGTTTTGAACGACCTTGCGATTTTTTGCGATAGGGTAAGCCATGTCAACGTTCCTTCCGTTTCGTTGAACACGATATGGCATACGTCGAACATTACGTCAATAGCTACGTTGAATTATTTTTACGATTTCCGCTTCATAATCACGCCGCGAATTTTCGGCATAGTTTCGCCGTTCGCCACCGGGCCGAAGAACAACGCCCTTTCGTCGTCCGACCAATAGTCGATTTTGGCGCATACGGGCTTGGCAAGCTTCAGATGCTTGACGCTGAAGACATGCTTCCCGACAAGGCCGGGAACGTCGTATGTCGCCCCGTAAACGGGTCCATCGGGGCCATAGTTGGCATAGCCCGACCGAACTTTGTCGGCATCGAACACAACGCCCCCGTCTGCGCTGAAGCTGGCCACAGCTTCGATACCGTCGAAGAAGCCGGGCGGAAGGTCCGCCGGTTCGCCGACCGTCTTCGCGAACACGCCGTCAACGTCGGGCCAGTGGCCTTCGCCAAGCGCCGTTTGAATGAACGCGCCACCTTCGAACCAAAACGTTACCGTGCTGCGCCCATTCCATCCGAAGCCTTCAAGCTTTTCGGGCGTCGTTGCGATGGTCTTTGCGGCGTTCTTGAAGATGGACAGGCCGGGCGGAAGGTCAATGCCGTGCCAGTATTCGAACATGACTTGACCGTTGACCGCAACCATACTGTTCGCGCGCAACAGAATTGACATTTCGTGTATCCGGTCGGCGTCTTCGGCGACAAGCGGCAACAGCACCTTGAAGCCATCCTTGATTGCGTCGGACAGTTCGGCAATCTTCATGTCGGGCATTACGGGCGGCATTTGGTCCGCCGACACGCAAGGGACAATGGCCCGAATGTTTTCGCCTGTCACTTGCAAATTGCCCTTGTCGTTGACGGCCATCGAAAGCTTTTTGCCCGACTTGTTGATTGCCGAAATCAGGGTCGGAATATGTGGGCATACCGACGCCAATTCGTTTTCTTCGATAGGATGGCCGACGCACATAGTTCCGTTGAACGTGACGATATAGCCGTTCACGATACGACAATGCGCCTTATATGTTTCCTTGCCTTCTTCGATGCCCGCCGAAACGAACGTCAAAGCCTTCGCCAGCGTTTCCGCCGTTTTGCTGATTGTCTTCTTACGTCCTGCCATGACGACTTCCCTTCGTTAGAATGGTATCTTGTCCAAGTGATCGTCGCAACCACGGGCGGCAATTGAAGGCGGCGGCATAAGGCCGTTTAGCCCACATTTCTCCCCCGTTCGGTCGGGCGGTCCTTCGATGAAGTGTTCGCAGTTAAGGCAAGTGCGGGTTGCTTCGTCCAACGCCCGACGAACCTTTTCGTCAAGGTATTCGGCGACCCCGCGAATTACTTCGCCACGGTTAGCGCCTTCCGGCTTATTAAAATTCATATTGGGTTATCTCCGCTTTCGGTTTCTTGTTCGTCCATACGTGTATGCGAATGGGCGTCCGAAGATATGCCGACCCCGCAATGACTTCGGCGTTGGTTTCAGGCGGTTCCGCGCCTGTCCTTTGGCGGAACCAATCGCGGCCCTTCTTCGTCATAAAGTCGTTCTTCAACGTGCCGTCTTCCAATACCTTCGGTTCGACGGACACGTATTCGTAAAACGTGTGCAAGCCTTCGCAGTAATACGCCGCGCGTATCATGGAACGACCGGCCTTCGACCGATGTTCGACATATATTACGCGGTCAACGTTGAAGACTTTTGTTTCGGGCAGTTCGGCAATAAGAACGTCGGTGCCAGCGGTGTTGTATAGTTCCGGCCCTTCGCCCGGCGGAAACTTGAAGCCGCACATGACGCACCATTTCGCCGACGAATGGTTATAGAAGCCGCAACCGTGCTTGCCTGTTTCGTCTTGCCTGTCTTCGGGGCAAGTGCGGATTGGTGCGTCGCCCGGCGGGCCGTCGCCTTTCGGCTTCGGAACCACTGGATCGTTGATCGGTCCAAGGCGCGGCGTGTTGCCCGCATAGTCAAGGACAAGGCATCCGTCCTTAGCGCCGGGCCAATATGCGGTTTCGCCCGTGTCTTCGTCAACGACGATGTATCCGCCCAACCATGGGCGGGTTCCACGACCAAGCATTTGAACCCAAAGGCCAGTTGACATGGTAGGGCGGAACATGCCGATAAGGTCGATAGGTGGGAAGTCGAAGCCGGTCGTAAGCATGTTTTGATTTACAATGCACCGAATTTTGCCGCGCTTGAAATCCTTAATTACTTCGTCGGCGGCTTTGCGACCGCCCTGCATTTTCGAATGAACAGCGGCGGCACTAATGCCAAAGCATACGCGAAGTGTTTCGGCAATATGTTCGGCGTGATTGGTGCCAGCGGCGAAAATCATCCATGCGCGCCGGTTCCAACCGTATTGCACCATTTCTTTAAGCGCTTCATACGTGACTTCGAAATGGTCGATTTTGCTTTCAAGCGCATTCTGATTGAAGTCGCCGTTCGACATGCCAACGCCTGACACGTCAAGCTTGACGCCGGTTGGCTTGGGATAGACCGGCGACAAGAACTTGTCGTTCAACAGGCGGGCGAACCCTTCCATGTTGCAAAGGTCGTATGATACATCGGTGAAAATCTTTCCGTTCGTCAAGTGTCCAAGGCCAAGACGATAGGGCGTTGCGGACAGGCCGATAACCTTCAACCACGGGTTCACCATCATTAATTCTTGAATGAACGTGATATACGACGTGTCAGCGTTCGGACTGATAAGGTGCGCTTCGTCAACTAGCAGAATGTCGCGATGGCCGAATGCCGATGCGCCGTTTTCGGCGAACTGCCCGACCATTGACTTGATACCGCCGTAAACGATAGGCGCGGCAAATTCGCGATGCCCTAGCCCGGCGCTGTTAATGCCAAGCGGTGCGTCGGGCCAAAGCCAACGAAGCTTGTCGGCGTTTTGTGCGATAAGTTCCTTGACGTGCGTTCCCATGATAAGCCGGGCGCGCGGGTCAATCTGAAGGATGCGCCAAGCCAACATTGCGATGACAAGGCTTTTGCCGGTTCCGGTCGGAAGGCATATCAAAGGGTTCGCGCGGACAGGCGCGTTCGCTTCGTAATCCCAACCGCCTTTACGATGGAAGAACGACAACGTTTCTTCGACGGCTTCTTGCTGATACCAACGGGGTTCGAAGTTTGGTCGCATCATCATGTCAGATTATCCGACTATATGCGTCGCCGCAAGTTTCGCGTATCACTTCGTTGGGAATAATGCCGTTGTGATGCGAACAATACCATTGCCCTTCGTTCGCCGAAAAGGCGTGACGACACGTCCGACAATTGCGAAGCGGCGGCTTCTTATAGTGGCAGATACCAGCGGCGGCGCACTTTTTACATTCATCAAACGAAGGGTGCGTTGAAATCATCGGCAAGGGTTCTTGCGAATAAATGACTTCCGCCGCCTTGTTCAACATCATGCCCGACAAGTGGCGGTCGGTCTTCAACCATTCGAAATGCAATGCGTCGTCGTTCTTGTTGACGCCCATGTATAGCGTCCAATCGACGGACAGGCCATCGCCGTAGCAAGACGTTTGCGATACGTGTTCAGGATGCGAAATCGCTACGCCTTTCGACCGAAGCTTTTTGAACTGATTGTCGTTGTGCGTCTTAAATTCGCCCAAGACCGGGGCCGTAATGCAATACTTCGCCGGGGCCAACATCATTGCGTCGGCGGACCCGCCGAAATGGTCATTGTGGGCAGATACGCGATATTGTTTGCCGGTATCCGGGTTCACTTCGCGAACGTCGAAACCCATAAGGCGCAACAGGCGAACGAACCGGCTTTCTTCAAGATGCCCACGATTGAACAGCCGAACCATTCGGCCTTCGAATTTCTCTTTATACGCCCAACGGAACGACAACCAAGCTTTGCGACGGCAGGGCTTGCCGATAGTCGAAGCGCCAAGGTGATTGCGAAAGTCTTGGTCGGACAACACTTGCGAAGCTTCGTCGGCGTCCGCGTTCAATTGCGCCAATACGTCGTTGCGAAACTTCGGGTCGTCTAGGGACATTGTGCGCTTTCAAATAGAACGGGGCGGGCGATGAAGCCCGCCCCGCATAGTTCGACGGTCGTGCGGTATTAGCGAGCGCCCCAACCGCCGCCCTGCTGGCCCTGTCCGCCCTGCTGGCCGTTTTGCGACCAACCGGCCCCATTGCCGCCCTGATTGGCAGCGCCGCCACCATTGCCGCCCCAACCGGCCGCGCCGTTGCCCTGCTGGCCATTCTGGCCCGCGTCGCCGCCCTGCTGGCCCTGCTGCGCCCCGGCGTTGCCGCCAGCGCCCCAACCGCCCGTTTGCGGCTGCTGCGCGCCGCCGAAGCTGCCACCGGCGTTGCCACCGCCGAACGACCCGGAAGCGCCACCGGCATTGCCGCTGCCCTGCTGCCCCGGTTCGTTGCCGTTCATGTCGAACACGGCAATGACTTCGGTAAATTCCGGCTTGTCCTTTTGCGGAGCGACTTCCACGACGAAGGGCTTGCCGTGAAGTTCTTGCGTGTCCTGAAAGCCGTTCGGCAGTCCGACGACGTGACAGATTGCGGTAAGCTGTTCGCTGGAAATGCGAACGACGGTCGGGTTGGAATGCTGAAGGGTCAAGTTTTCGTCGCCCTTAGCGCCCTTCGCCGGGCCGTCGATGACTTCAAGCTGAAGAACCATCTTGCCGCCGGTGCCGCTGTTCGTCGCTTCCAACTTGGTGTTGTAAATGACGACCGGATGCTTGCCGACCGGAAGACCGCCACCGCCGCCGAACTTCGGCGTGATGCCTTGTGTATTGAATGCGAATGCTGCCATTTCTTCAATTCCTTTTGTTGATTTAAGTTCGTAACAACGTTCAACCGCTGCAATTAAGACCGATGCCCGATACGCCCAAAGGTTCGCTATATCAGTGAAGGCGTTCAGGGTAAGGCGGTCTTCATCACTAATCACGGTTGAACACGTCAATTCCCTTGCTGTCATAGATAGCTTGGGCAAGGACGTTCCACGACGCGCCGAACTGATTGCGCGTTGGGTCGGGGATTGGACATTCGCCGGTCAAACCGTAGCGGTTGCCAGCGACGTAACCGGGGGTGCGCGATACGCCAAGAACGCGACCGACGCCCTTCGATTGGCCGCGCGCCAATGCTTCGCCTTCGCCCTTCGTAATGAACATCGGTTCGTGAAGGAAGCCGACCAAATCGGCCCATTGCGTAAGCATTTCGCGCTTGCCATACGTCTTGTTGTTCTTCGGGGAATGCAACAGCAAATCCCATTGGTCGTATTCCCCGAAGGCCGGGTCAATCTGTTTGGCGGGGAATACGTGGCATGTGAAGATATGGTTGATACCGGCGTATTGCGCCAGTTCGTCACATTCCTTCATAAATTCGCCGAACAGTCCGTTCGCATAGGCGTAAGCCTTGCCATAACCGCCATGCGCCGTTTCCATGGATTGACGGCCCTTGTTGTCGTCGGTGATGGTTTGTTGGTCTATAAGGCGTTCAAGGGCGGTTGCGGTATCCCATACCAACGTTTGCGCTTGGAAGCGCCCGGCTTGGCATTCGGACTTCACTTCGCCCAAGAATTGACGGACTTGTCCGAACGTCGTCAAAAGCGGTGTCTTCGGAACGCTGGCGCTTACCCCGCCAACTTCAAGCTGAACAAGCATGGCGCGCGGGGCGTCACATGCCAGCGACGTTTTGCCGACCTTTTCAATCCCCGCAATGACGATGCGTTGGCCCTGTTTCGGACGGCCCGCCGTGACTTGGCCAAGGATAGACCCGCCCGCCGGATTGTGGGCAGGGGTCTTCGGCTGAATGTTCACGTTGCCAAACGCGGATGAAAAGTCGTTCATGGTTACGCCTTATATTTCAGAACGCCGCGTTCTTCAACGACGTTGGTTGCGTCATAGTCAACGACCTTAATGTCGGGATGCGCCGTCATCAATTCCGTTTCCTTGCCGAACCGCTGAACGATACGGACGTAACCGCCGCTATGGGCGATATAGACCGTTTCGCCACGGTGATACATTCCGACTTGCTTATGGACGCCTTTCGGATAGCGCACAATAGCGATTGCGTCTTCAATCTTGCTGAACAGTTCCATAATACGACACCTTGCGGGACGGAAGGCGCGACGCTTGGCCGCGCCCTGCTACGTCATTGGTTGTTAAGCTTCGCCTTGGGTTCCTTGACTTCAAGCGACGGTGTTCCGTTGCTGATTTCAAGAACCTTGTCGATAGCCGCTTTGACCTTCGCATGGGTCGGGTTCGACGTGTCCAGCTTGTTGTATTCTGACTTGCTGAACTTGGCTTCCCAAGTGATGATGCGTTCGCGAAGGAACGGACCTTCGTTGCCGATGGCGTCGATTTCGTCTTCGGCCTTTTCGACCGCTTCGTTGTCCGACGACAGCTTGTAATTGACCTTGTGGCCAAGCTTGACGACGCGACCGTCCGAAAGTTCAAGATTGTTGACGCCTTCCTTGCGACCGGCCAGCGGGAACGCATAGTTGCCGACCATAAGGCGGGCTTCCATTTCGCTGTTCTTGGCGGCTTCAAGGACGGCTTTCGCCGCTTCATGTTGCGCGACAAGCTTCTTCGTCACGGCTTCCGACACGGCGACGGTCGAACCTTCGACCAACGCGACAATCGGATTTTCGAAAAGCGCGTGTTCGCAGCACGACGCCGCCTTGGTCTTGTCTTCGCCGATAGCGACGTAAACAGCGGCGGGATTGTCGCAACCCGGATATTCGCACTTGACGGCGACGGGGGTTGCGGTGGCAGCGGCAGGATTGCCCCAAGACATACGATGTTCCTTCCTTCGATAAGCCCGTTGCCGGTCGCGACGACGGGGGATGCCAACGCGACCGACGCCGTTTAGATGCCCGCCCCTGCCCCGCGTGTCAACATAAAATTCCGGGTTGCGGAAAAAAATTTCCGGTCCTATGTTCACCGCGAACGAACCGAAGGGCTGTCCATGTCAACCACAACGTATAGTGTTCCGCTACTGAAGCGGACACAAGAACTTGTTCTTAACGCGCCCCGGCGCGTGTCGTATGAAATGATGGCCGCTGAAGCGCAATGTTCGTCCAAGTGGATTTCGCTACTTGCCAAGGGGAAACTTAGCAACCCCGGCATTGTGACCGTTCAACGGTTGCACGATTATTTGGCGAACATTTCGACGGAAGCTTAAAGCCGTGTTGCAATTACATCGTATTCCCGAAGAAATGAAAGCCTTCGACCAATGGGTTGTTTGGCGGTATGAGAATAAGGACGGCACCAAGCCGACGAAGGTTCCATACTGCCCACGTTGGGCGACGAAAGCGGCTGTCGATAACCCGAAGACATGGGGAAGCTTCAGCGACGCACTTCAGGCAATGGCTTCCGGCGAAGTTGATGGCGTCGGCTTCGTTCTAACGGAAGACGACCCTTACGGCTTTATCGACTTGGACAACGCATGGCAGCGCAACGAAGCTGGCGCGCTTATTCATGAAGACCCGCAAGGCGTTCACGACCGCCAAGTTAAAATCTTCAACACCTTTGACAGCTACGCCGAAAAGTCGCCAAGTGGCGAAGGACTTCATATCATCGTCAAGACGCCGGGCGTTCCGAATGGTCGCAAGCGGTCTTCGATTGAAGTCTATACGTCGAAGCGGTTTATGACGATGACGGGCGACGTATTCCACGACGCGCCCATTGCCCAACGCGGCGAAATCTTTGACGTGTTGTGGAAGGAACTTGGCGGACCCGCGCAAAAGTTCAACGTCATGGGCGACGTGGAACAGCGGCAAACCGACGATGAAGTCTTGAACGCGGCAACAGCCGCCGCCAACGGCGCGAAGTTCTTGGACCTTTGGCAAGGGGATTGGCAAAAGCATTATCCCGGCCAATCGCAGTCCGAAGCCGACTTCGCGTTGGTGGACATTATAGCGTATTACACGCAAAACCGCGCGCAAATCACGCGGCTGTTCCGTCAATCGGCGCTAGGCGTTCGCGACAAAGCGAAGCGCGACGACTATATCAACTATATGGTGAACAAGTCGTTCGACCGGCAATTGCCGCCGTTGGACATTGAAGGCTTGTTGCTTCACCTTCGCGAACGTATCGAAGCCGCTAACGGGGGCGGGGAAGGACCGCCGCCCCCGGCGTCGAACGGTGCGCCTATCGCAGCGCCGGGCTTGGTCGCCAACGCACCAAACGCGAACGGGACCATG
>NZUN01000055.1 GCA_002697205.1 Gammaproteobacteria bacterium | reverse complement strand
AGCCGTTAACAACAGTCATACCGTTTCGCCGCAGTTCTGTCAGGTACTCAGAGGGTCGTTGACTTGAGCCAGGAGAAAGATCGGTGTCGTGGCCCTGGATCTTATCCCCTGGACGATAGCTTATTTCTATACCGTTGCCTGCATTGGTCAGGACATCGCCTTTCTGCGACCACATGCAGTTGTCGCCTGCCAGGGAGGTAAACTCCAATTTTCTTCCCTTGGCTCTGAGGAAATAGCCGGCCCTGTTTTTTACAAGTGAGTAGATCGTCATAAGCTGAATTAAAAAAACGCGATGGGATTGATGGGTGAACCGGTACCGCGCTTTACCCGCAAGGGTGCTATTACCATAAAGAACTCCCAACGACTGTTGCGAGTGCAGGTTTCCATTAGCCGGTCGAGTCGTAGATTATCGAGCAAATGAAGCCCCATGGCAACAATACCACATTGATGAATGGGCATTGGCCAGCCTTTGGCGCTACCACTGGGGATGGCATCAGAAACGCCATCAGAACCCAGCAGGGCGATCTTTTTTCGATGCAGCCAGGGTATGCAGGTTGCATCCAGGCCGGCCATGCCCTCCGTAGGAGACCAGGCACCTTTATCAGCGCGGCGGGCATCGCGACCGGTTGCCACCAGCAGGATATCCCCTTCGGAGATGTTTATACCCTGGGCCTTACCTGCAGCAGCTAACTCGTCAGCGTCGATAGTATCGTTAATCTCGAGATAAGGCACCCCTCTTAGTCTGGGTATATCAAGCAATACACCGCGCGAAGATATACCATTTTTGGCAGCCATAACCGAATTGCGAGTTGCGCCCGTACTGAGCACATCGCTGGCTTTGAAACCGTTATACATTTCTTCATTGACGAATACGTGGCACAGCGCATCAAGGTGAGATACTGCCATGCCATGAAAGGCAACTCCGATAAAATCCATAGCGGCCTCGATGCCCTCTCCATGGGTACAGGCATCACCTGCAACGACCATCATGTGCTGTGCTGGGCGCGGATTATCCGGAGCCGGTCGAGTGGGAAATTCCAGCGAGCAGGATACGGCCTCGCCATTTTGCACCAGTCTGGCGGCATTACTGATGATATCCGGTGTGATGAAGTTTAAAGCGCCGCGTTCATCGTCGTGCCCCCACCTACCCCAGTTTTTCACGGCTTCAAACATTGCCTCGATATCGGCCGCTGTATAGTCATTCGCGCTGGCCATGGCCGGGCCTCCTGTGAACTCTGATTCTGGTTTGTATTATGACGTTATTTGGCAGGGGAGGGCACCCCTTTGCAGGGACTGTAGCGGATACCCAGATTAACTGTCGAGGACCTAAAAAGGCCGCGATTAGAGTTTTCCGTTCGGGTCAGGTTTTAACTATGACCTGCAGGGACAATGGCAAGACATCGCTGGCTGTTGTGGTTGGGGCAAAGGTAGGTTTACTATTGAACCGATGAATCCGTTTGTGGTTGAACTCTGACAATTGACGCAGTAGTGTGGGAAGTAAACCGGCAATTAGTCGTCGAATATTCAGGAGATAACCATGACACTCTTTTCTGAACACGCTGTAATTGATGTGGATACGCATATTACTGAGCCGCCGGATCTGTGGACTTCTCGTGTTGCTGGTAAGTGGCACGATCTTGTCCCCCACATAGAACGTGTTAAGGATCGGGATGTTTGGTTTATCAATGGGAAACGGGGGTTGGCGCCCGGGGCGGTGTCCATGGCGGGTTATAATGGCCGCCCGCCGAACGAGTTCCCAGCGACTTACCAGGATATTAGCGCCAGCGCTTACGATGCTAAAGCCAGGTTAGTGCATATGGATGAACAGGGCATCTATGCGCAGGTAATCTACCCGAACGTGGGCGGATTTGGTTCGCAGAATTTCCTGGCAATGAAGGATAAAGAGCTGAAGCTGGCCTGTGTCAAGGCATACAATGATTTCCTGATTGAGTGGACCAGTGCTAGCCCGGAGCGGCTACTGGCCGTCTGTGCCTTGCCGTTCTGGGATATAGCTGAATCAGTCGCTGAGATTAGCCGTTGTTCGGAGCTTGGCCACAGGTCTGTTCTGTTTCCCAGCCAACCCCAGGATTTCAAACAACCGGATCTATCGGACACTTATTGGGATCCGGTCTGGGAATGTGCACAGAGTTTTGATCTGCCGATCAGTTTTCATATAGGCGGGCAAGCCGCTCTCGGTGTTAAAGAAGGTGAGTTTTCACCTAGAGGAGGGCCCATGGGTCGGAAAGCTAAATTTGCTCGATACTCGGCTCTTGCCTTTATCGGCAATGGTCTGGGAATTTCGGAGCTTATCTGCGGGGGTGTTTGTCATCGTTTTCCAACACTGAAATTTGTCTCAGTCGAAAGTGGAGCGGGTTGGATTCCCACCCTGCTGGAGGCGTTGGATTGGCAATGGCATAATGCGGGTGTGGTGTTCGAGCATCCAGAATATGATCTGCTACCCAGCGAGTATTTCCGCAGGCAGATATATGCCTGCTTCTGGTTCGAACGGGATATGCTGGCAAGAGCTGCACAACTGTATCCAGACAATCTTATGTATGAGACCGATTTCCCTCACCCGACGTCAATGTCACCAGGACCTGCTACCATAGCTGTTGCGCCCAGGGAATATGCTCGCCAGGCATTTGTTGATATGCCCGGGGACCTCATTGGTAAACTCCTGCATGATACAGCTGCCCGGGTCTATCATGTGCAATGAATGGGCCTAAATTGCCCGACCGGATTAACCACTTCCTGGTTAAGAGTCGCATTCACCTCGTTTAGTCCGGTGTTGGCAGGCTGTTCTCAAGGGTATGTAAGTACCAACGGTTAAATTGATGCAGACTCGCTTCGAACTCTGGATGATAGGGGCCGGGTTCAAAGAAACGCGAATTGACCCCTTCGCTGTTGCGGGTAATGATGTAGTCATCTTCCAGGCTGGTGTTATGCCAAAGCCAGATTAATTTTTCCTTATCATAATCAGTGCCTTCAACGGCATTAGCATTAACATACCAGACCAGTTGCATATCGGTTGACGTAAGAGAGCGGGGCAGGAATCGATACATGACGCAGTGATCAGGATAATTCAACATAAAGCTGAGAGGACCCATTTGGAAGTCCCCGACGCCACCGTCGTAAGCCCTGATGTCACCCATCAGGGGGGCAAGGGGTTTGCCATCCGCACTGCCAGTCTGGTGATCCTTGAACAGGCCATAGCGGCTTGTGTTGATACACGCGCCAAAGCCTTCCGCATTGAGATAGGTTTTATCGTAAGCCGTTCCCATGCCGTCAATACCGGTGATTCTATCTGTCTGTGCCAGCATGGCAGAGATCAACGGTGATACCTTTTCATCCAGTTCTCGCAGGGTGTGCAGGCGCGAATAGGCACGGTGGGAAGTTGCGCAGTGATAACACTCAAGGTAGTTCTCTAGCGCCAATTTCCAATTGGCATTAATCTGGTAGGTGTGTTTGTGAGCCACCTTGGCATTGTCAAGTTGATAAGCCCCCAGGGGTTTCCTAAGGTTTTCCAGTGGTTTAAGAAAATCAACTGCCTGGGGATCACAATTGATGAAAATCAGGCCCATGAACTCAACCAGACGAATTTTCTTCAAGCCATGGGCCGGGAGGTTGAAGTCTGGCATTACATGGGTTTCTCGAGCTGATTTTAGAGAACCATCAGAGTTGTATACCCAGCCATGGTAAGGGCAGACGAAAACCTTGCGATTGCCTGCAGGCGCTTCACAGACTCTTGATCCTCGGTGGCGACAGATATTGTGCATTGCATGAATGTTCCCTTTTTCATCTCGCGAGATAATGATGGAGTCTTCACCAATGAATAGTAGTTGGTAATCACCNGGNTCAGGGATTTCGCTGGCGTGGATTGCGTAGAGCCAGCTGCGAAAGACGAGATGCGTTAGCTCCTTTTCGTATACCAGGTGGGAGCGATAGAAGTAACTGTCGATACCACGAAGATGATGGGCTTCTTCTTGAGCGAGTTTTCGTGCCAGCTTTTTGTCTGAGTCATTGACGTCGGTTGCAATAACTTTCATGGGCATATTTCCTGTGAAANTGGCCCTATATTTGATTTTCCGGTGTAACCGTTAGATTAACTGCCACTGTCAAAATGCCACAGCCGGTGTTTTTCTACGCCTGGAAGGGTTAAAAATAGGACCGTCAATGACGNTGCAGGGGGCNNGTACTCGCGTCCAATGCAGCTCGCGTTGATAGTAAATTTCAGCGATATATTGATCGCCAACAGCGCCGTGGGGCATCTCGATCTGGGCAAATGCGAGGTTGGACTTGGCTGTAGGACACCAGGCGGCCGATGTCACGGTTCCCACCTGCTTGTCACCTTNGAGGATAAAAGAGTGATCTGCAGGTTTATTGCCATCAACATCNAGCAGCGCAAATCGATAACGGGAGCCTTGTTGATGCTCAGCCAGNAAGGCTTTTCGACCGTTGAATAAGGGTTTCTTGAAATCGACCAACCAGTGNAGGCCAAGTTCAAAAGGACTCCGCGAGCGGCCATGGCGAATGACTTCCTCGGAGGACACAAAGTCGACACCGGCCTGGATAAAGCCAGTTTCAATGCGGGCAATATCCAGTGCATAAGATCCAATAGGTTTGATCAGGAACTGCTTTCCTGCTTCAAACAGGCGATCCCATAAGTGCTCTGCTTTAGACGGTGTTATCCATGCTTCATAGCCAAGATCACCCGTAAAGCCAGTTCGGCTGACCATGAGAGTCTCGCCTTCAAAATCATAGTTTTGCATGCCAAAGGGTTTNAGATTTTCAAGCCCGGTAAGNCCCATAGCGATAAGCGTTGAGCAGGATGTGGGTCCCTGTACGGCCAGCCCGGCTATAGCATCGGTTTCATCCACTATGCTGACATCGAAGCCCAGCGCACACCAGTGTAACCAGTCAGTGGCCCGCCTGTAGGCACACAGGCGGTAATCATTTTTACCCAGATGGAAAATGGTGCCATCATCCAGAAGCTGTCCGGCATCGTCACACCAGATAGCATAACCGACTCGATTGNTGCCTATCCTGGAGATATNTCGAGTCATCATTCGATTAAGATACGCTTCAGCATCAGGACCAGTAATTCGATACTTATTCATGGGNGAGAGGTCAAACACACCCGTTGTACTGCGTATNGCAAAATATTCAAGTTCAACATCAAAATAAGCGTTCGGGGTGGTATATCCCATCCAATTTCCCCAGTCGTTCAACCCACACAGGGGTTCGATGCGAGAGTGGAAAGGGGTTTCCAGCATCATGGTGTCGCTGCTAACGTCGCTCATGTTGGATTACCTCGCTTGATAACTTCTGCTGCCGCGTTGCTACCAGCCAGGCCCATAACATTGCCACCAGGGTGTGTTCCGGCGCCACACAGAAACAAGCCATCCACTGCGCTTGCGTATTGTGAGCAGCCAGGGAAAGGACGCATCATCAGCACCTGATCCANGGTGAGTTCACCATGGTGCCATTGACCNCCAGTCATACCGTAATCCTGCTCTAAATCAGCGGGTGTGCAAAGTTCTGAGGCAACAATCTGGGTTCGTAGCCCTGGCGCATATTGACTGATGCGATCGATCACAACATCGGTAAAGGCCTGTTTATGCTGGTGCCAGCCTCCGACAGGTGAATAGGGCGCATACTGAACCAGGGCAGACAGTACGTGTTTTCCCGGTGANGTCAGGGTTGAATCGTTGACGCTTGAGATNCTGATATCCAATACCGGGGCGNTACAGCATTCCCGGTATTTTATTGGGTTAAAGGCCCGCTCAATGTAGTTCATATCGGGTGCAATAATCAGTCTGTGNCCGAGTTGCTCATNAGTGAGTCCTGTGAACTGCGGTAAGTCATTNAGTGCGAGGTGTAATTTTGCAGTTCCACTGTTGTTACGTATCTGTGAGACACGCCTNGCCATACCTGTTTCTATGTTCTGGAGACCCAGCAGGCTGGTGAAAGTGGTGACNGGATCGACATTGGATATGACCAGGGGNGCNNTGACGCGCTCGCCGNTTTCCAGGGTAACACCCTCAACGCAACTCCCATCCAGATTGATGTTAGCGACCTTTGCAGTCGCGCGAATATCAACGCCTTCGTTTTGGGCGCTGNCCGCCAGTGCCTGGCCAATCATGCCCATACCACCAGTCACCTGTGAAACACCTTGATAGCCATAGGTGGCGCCGACCAGTCTGTGCAGGTAGGTAAATACTGTATTGGGTGATCTTGGCCCCATAGCTGTTCCCAGCACGGCGTCAACGCTCACCGCGCCCTGNAGCAGCGGATTATCAAAAGATTCCTTCATCAGGTCGTAGATATTAATGAGGATAATTCGCATGAAGTCACTCATGTCATCGCGACCCATGAACTTCATGCCCAGTCCTAGCTTTACCAGAGTNAGGCGATCTGCCCAGTTGCTGTCCACTAATTTTGGTGGCCGCCGTTGGTAAGCTTTACGCAGCAGGTTCGCATATTTAAGCATTTTATGGTGAAAGGTTTTGTAAGCAGCCTGATCTGAACTGCTGATCCCTGCGCCNTTAACANCATTCCCGGCTAACGTGAGGTGTGAACCATCCTGGCCCAGTGCGATGGTAGGCAGGTTGCGGGCTGAATAGGCTAAACCGTACTGTTCCAACTTCAGGTCTTTGATGATTTGAGGNGCCAGCTGGTGCAGCCANTGGGCACAGTCAGAAACCTTAAAGCCGGGTGTAAATTCTCTGGTTGAGGCACACCCACCAAGGGTATCTCTTGCTTCAAGTACGNCGACCTTCTTGCCAGCTTTTGCAAGGTAGGTGGCGCAAACGAGACCATTGTGCCCGCCGCCGATTACAAGGGCGTCATAATCAGTCATCTGGGTACCCCGCTGGAACGATGTTGGGTTTTTGAAGGTCTCTCAGGATTTCCCTTGCGGCGTTCGCCCCGGGTGCAGCCATGACGCCACCGCCNGGGTGTGTTCCCGCACCACACATATACATGCCTTTCACAGGGCCTCTGTATTGCGCGTATCCGGGGAAGGGCCGATTAAACAGTAACTGATCAAAAGTGAGTTCTCCCTGAAAAATATTGCCTTCGGTCAAGCCGACTTCTGCCTCAATTTCTCGAGGTGTTCGAGTTTCACAATGGAGTATCAGGTCTTTAAAATCCGGGCTGTAGTCAGCAATCTGATTGATAACCGTTTTCTCAAAATCAGCCTTGTCCTGGTCAGTCCATTCCCTGCCATTTATTTTTGGTGGAGCATATTGGACAAAAACGGACATCATGTGCTTGCCGGGTGGTGCCATGGTGGGATCTGCCAGGGTGGGGATCATCATGTCCAGGTAAGGGTCCTTTGACCANGTCTCGTCTTTCCAGTCATCGTAGGCGCGTTCCTGACGGATNAGTGAGTCCGANAAGTGCATGTCACCCACTAATAGTGGGCTGTCACGGTCGAGGCCGTTGAACCTNGGAAGGCCATCGAGGGCGATGTTGAGTTTTCCAGAAGATCCTCTTATTTTGAAATTCGATGCTTTTTCTACGACTTNGGAAGGCAGGTCCTCAGACTCCATGATGTCTAAAAACGTGCGTTTTGGGTCAAGATTAGATACCACGATAGGCGCGTGGTAATCATCACCATTTTTTAAAGCAACACCTGTGGCTTTNCCATTCTTAACGAGAATTCTGTCAACATTGGCATCACAGATAATTTCACCACCAAAGGCCTGGAAGGACTTCGCCAGAGCTGCGGAAACGGCACCCATGCCCCCTCTGGCAAAGCCCCAGGCGCCAACATTGCCATCAACTTCGCCCATATAGTGATGCAAAAGTACATAGGCGGTACCGGGTGAGAATACACCCAGAGCCGTACCGATGATGCCACTACCGGCCATATGCGCCTTGATCACATCCGTTTCGAAATATTCGCCTAAATAATCTGCAACGCTTTTGGTCCAGAATCGTATGGTATCGGCGAGTCCCTCTTCTCCCATCTCCAGGAAAGCGCCAGCAAAATCAGCCAGGTCATGCAGGTCGCGAAGCTTCAGAGAAGTNGGATCTGGTGGGGTTTTTAATAAGAACGGACGTATCAGTCGAGTTTGTTTCAATACATCTGCGCTATAGCGTTCATAGGCATTGGCGTCACGATTAGAATGGCGAGCCATTTCTCTGAACTGGCGTTCGTGGTCGTGATAGCTACCATAGTGATCACCATTTTGCATGAAAGTGGTGCCACCACCATAAGGTACCACCTGCAGGCCATGTNGAGGTANTTGCAGATCCCGGGTAATCTCAGGTCGAAGTAGGCTACACACATAGGAGCAGTTGGAGTAGGTCCAGCCTTCATGTAGCTCCCTGCTCACGGTTGCGCCGCCGATATACGGATTGCGTTCCATTACAGCAACACTCAGGCCTGCTTTTGCCAGATAAGATGCATTGGTTAAACCGTTATGTCCTGCNCCAATGACGATGGCATCGTACTTTTTCAACNGGTTCTCCNAGGAATTTTGCNCTTTTTGAANTTGTTTAAAAGTCGAGCATGCCATGCTCCATGTGGGCTGTCCATCTAAGAATGAATAAATATTCATTCATTATGTTAATCTAGATAAAAGGCTNGNATAGAGTCTAGTAAAAGCAGGNATATTTGCAGTGCTGGCNTGCCGTTATGACATACTCATACCATCGGAGCGACCACTGAAAGTGAAGAAAAAGCGTCAAGCACTCCCTAAGGAAGTCAGAAAGCAGCAATTGATTCATGCCACTATAAATTGTATTGCGCGGCATGGNCTGTCCGCAATAACGATGGCAAGGGTCACACAGGAAGCGGGATTGAGTATGGGTATNGCTAANCTACATTTCGAAAGCAAGGAAAACCTGTTAAAAGAGACCTTGCTTTATGTCACNGAAGAATACAATAAAGGCCAGAGAACGATTCTGGAAAGTGGTGACTTTGCTAGTACCGCGGNAAAAATNNAGGCNCTGCTGGANTTTCATTTTAGCGTTGCTGTTACCCAGGAGACAAAAATGGCCGTCTGGTTTGCATTTTATGGCGAGGCGAAGTCCCGGCCAACCTACCAGAAAGTCTGTTCTCTCAGTGATNCTGAAGCTGCTTTGGCGGTACAACAATTGTTCGCTCTGGCGATTAGAGAAGGGAAATACCATAACCTGGATGCTGGTTTTCTGGCNGCAGGCTANACAGCATTAATAGACGGGCTCTGGCTTAANNTGTTAACTGCCCCCNAGCAGTTAAATCGAAACAGTGCTAAAAAGGTTGCTCGGCATTATCTGGCTAATGCCTTNCCNGATCATATCNCCCGGGAAGGGNAGGGTGGCNTAACAGTGGNAGCGCTGTAGNGAACAGTTCTGAAACCTTTAACGTNCCATCGNCNGTGNCNGTAAGAATNAATTTGGCGTGGCTGCAGCGTTACGATCAACATGGNCNGGCGGNATATAGTCGAAGATGAAGTTNATTCTTCCNTCTGAGCCTTTATTCATGACGCTGTGCTTCTTCTGGTTGTTGATCTCGTAAGCCTTGCCGAGTTGCATTGTCTGGGGCCTGCCATCAATCATAAAGCGGACTCGNGGATTAGTGTAGATGGGAATGTGAATNCGATGGCTATAGTGAAACGACGGATGTGCGTCATGGTGAGGTTTGATGATACCGCCAGCCTCCAGNCTCGCGGCCATGGCTCGAATAATGGTTCCGCCNGGGGGGTAGTGATCTTTTAGTATCTGATGCATCAACGGCACAGCGTGTTNAGCCAGNAGATTCCAGCCGGCTTCTCGAGACACCTCGATATTTGGCCAATTGGATCCGTCAGTAAAGACCATGACGATTGATTGAGTGTGTTNGTGGACTTCATATTCAAGCTGACGATACTGGTTACCGAACCAAGACGATTCAGATAGAGCCAGAATAGTATCTTGAAGTGGATTGATATCGTAGTCACCGAGTTCCTTCAGTGGNACTCCNATCTCCATGTGGCTGACCTTCCAATTTCTCTNTTGTTTGACTGGCTCATCTTGCCATAGACCGGCCGGACGTTAAACAGCGGTAGTCGTATCNCACNTGTAGGATTTTATTCATTGANCTGCNACTACAATTTGGCAAAATCAGTCTCTCTTTATCGGCATGTCCAGCNCCTCAGCCAGGCTGGTCTTTCTGTTTCAGNCCGGTAGAGCTTTAGTCGTCCAATGGCGTNGGGTTGTTGCAAACAAGAAGCAGGGGAGACTAGATGGTTTCTTTTTATTTGCTCAGGTGGCACCAGGTTTGCCTGGNAACTGGTAATAAGCAGGAAAAGAAATCTATACTGGTTTTTCGCTGTNGGCCAAGTCATGNGTTGTGAGCCAAAGGAATATGCTAATGAAACTGCTGATTAACATTGTGTTGTTGCTGNCANNTGTCTGGAANGCAGGGCAANCATGCGCCGAAATGATTGCCTTGGTTGCTGATGCCATTATCGATGGTGAAGCTTCTGAATTGATTACTGATAAGGCTGTCATGGTTGAGGACGGCAGGATATNAGCCATCATTGCCACAGCAGCGATACCGACCCAGGCAGAAGTTGTCGTGCTAGAAGGCATGACGTTGATGCCGGGAATGATTAATAGCCACGACCACCCACTACTTTATCTGGACGACTATCAAAATGCTCATCTACAAGCCTCTTCCGCTTACAAGGCGTTGTTGGGGTTGAGGACNATGCAGCGTTGGNTGCAGCACGGCTGGACTACCGTCAGGGTAATGGGGGACGGTGATGTATATTATGGTAATCAAGACATTCGCAGGGCGATTGATGAAGGAGTTTTTGTNGGNCCGCGTATTACCGGTGCCGCTCACTATATCTCCATCACTGGTGGCGGGGGTGATATTAATTATTTTTCGCCAGAGCAAAAGCTTGTTGCCGATGGCCTGATAGCAGACGGGCCGGATGAGATACGTAAGGCGATACGCANTGAAATCAAGTATGGCTCAGACTGGATAAAGCTAATGGTAACNGGGGCTTTTCATTCAGTAGGTGATGATCCAAAAAATGTGGCCTTCAGCCCAGAAGAATTGAGAGAAGCCATGGCAGAGGCAGCGCGTCATAATGTGCCTGTTGCGGCTCATGCCCATGCCACCGCAGGAATTAACCAGGCCATCATTGCTGGCGTTCGGTCTATTGAACACGGTACTTATCTTGACGACGAGTCGATCAGGCTGATGATTGAACATGGAACCTATTATGTGCCAACNATTTATGTCGGTGACTATTATGCCGGTACCGATAAATTGCTCGCCCAGGAAAAAAATGATGANGTGTATTTGCTCTATCGTGATGAATGGCTACGCAGGATAGGCAGCGCCCACAGGCAGGGGGTAAAGATTGTAGTNGGAGTAGATCTAGGCGGGTACGCAATTGACCCTCAGGTATACGCTCGTGAATTTGCAACCCTGGTGGAGGCAGGTTTAAGTCCTATGGATGCTATTCGTGCAGGTACCAGTGTCGCTGCGGAGATGCTGCGTTGGGATGCCCAGCTGGGGAGTATCAAGGTAGGTAAACTGGCTGATATCATCGCTGTGCCTGGGAATCCCCTGGATGATATGTCTCTGCTCGAAAACCCTCAGTTTGTCATGCTGGGAGGGAAGATTATTCGCAGACCCGAATTATAAGCCTGGTAACTCCGATGCGCCTCCTGGATCAGGTTGCGTCCGCCAGGGCTGGCAGCGTTCTGCGCAGTTTGATGTACATACCTGAATAAAGCAGCATGGCCGTCATGGCTGCGCAGGCACACATAATGAACACAGCACTATAGCCCAGATTCATGCCCAGCAGGGACGCTGCAAGGTTGGGGCCGACGATTTGGCCCAGGCCCTGGGCGCCAGGCATTAATGCGGCAAATTTACCGGAGTGATCAATATTTGCCACAGTGGACATCTGGTAGACGTCAATAAAGATCCACAGCAGATTGAAAGAGAAAACGCTGAACAGGAGTTTTTGGTCATTAATTCCGCTTGCCAGCATGCCAACAATTATCGACATCATGACAAGGGTAACCAGCAAGGGTCGGGCGAGGCCAAATCGATCACTCAGCAAGGTAGCGAACAAACAACCGACGATGGAACAAAAAGATGCCCAGACCAGAACCTGACTGATCCATGAAGGCGTTGCATTGCCATCCAGTGCTGCCAATTCGATGTAGGTCCAGTAGGCGCCAATATTAATGTAGGTTATGAATATAGCTGTCAGACATAACCAGGGTAGATAGGCAGGCACGGGTGTTGGTTCGGCATCTGAAGCTGCTTCCGAGCTGGCTGAGGAATCGATCTCTAAGGTACTTGCCTTGTTTGCCGCGCGCTTAGGGATCCAGTTTATAAAAGGAATGGTGAACAGGAAGCAAGCGATAAAAACCCAATAGATCCCATCCATAGACAGCTTCGGCAGGACCTGCATTTCGAGCGCCTGCGAAAACGCAAAGGCAAATAACATCATATTATAAGCATGTGCTGGGTTGGTTCTAGCGCCTAGCGCAGCCACTGCAGTTGCTGTGTAAATACCACTGCCAAAACCTGCTGCCAGGCGTAACCAGAGCACGGTATCGTAATCGACATAGTGGGTACATAGGCCATTGGCAAAAACGGCTATAGCGATGCCTGCCAGTACCAGTAATCGGCGATTGGTCTTTGCAATAATAAGTGCCGTGAAAATGGCCCCTGCAGACAGCCCTCCCAGGTCAGCACCTGCTACTCTACCAACCTCTACTTCAGTGAAACCCAGAAGCGTCACCCAGGCTGTACTGATGACGGGTATGCCAACCAGCACACCGTAACCGACTAACGTCATATAAAGGCTGATAATCAGGGACCGCCAGCTATCGAAAGCGGTTAATTCGCTGGGACCTGATGGAGAACTTTCGGTTTCCGCTTTCACTTTGGTGGCATACTCTTTTTGTTCGGTTAGCTGAAAATGAATGTAATGCAGAATTTAGAGGAATCTGAATACAGCATAAGACTACTATCTAATGGACGCTAGCAACAACAAAGAACTTCCTGTTCTTGAATGCGGTTCAACGAGTTTTATGGCAAAATCATGACCGTCTGGCCATTGAATTGTGATTAAAGTGTAGTTTGGAGAATCTTGTCGTATGGTTACTGAAACGCATCCTCGACATCTATTTGAAAGGGCAGTCAAACTGCTTAAAGGTGGCGCTCGAAGCGAGGCGGAGAGCCTTTGTCGCGAAGCTGTCCGCCAGGATCCAGGAGATGTGAATTTTATCGCTTTACTGGGAACTATTTTAGCTGATCGTAATGAATTTGACGAAGCGAAGAGGGTGTTGACCCAGGCGGTGAAAGTAGCACCAGGGCATGCTCGTGCACACGAAGATCTGGGCGCGGTGCTACTTAATCTTGGGCGTGCCCAGGAGGCGTTGCCGCATCTGCATAAGGCGACCGAGCTTTCTCCGAGGAATGCGGGGGCTTTTGCCAAATTGGGAGGAGCCTTGAAGCTGTTGGGGCGTCACGATGAAGCAGAAACTGCACTGGCGAGAGGGATGGAATTATCGCCCCATCAGGCGAAGCTTGAGCAGGCGACGCGATTGTTTGTTGAGGGCAGATTTCGAGCATCTGAGAAATTAGCGCAGGAACTCGTCAGAGAAAACCCACGAGATGTCAATTCGGCATTGTTACTGGCTCGAATTGCTATTAATGCCCATTGCTATGATGATGCCGAAGCGCTGTTGATGCGTATCACAGAGATAGCGCCTCGATTCATTGCTGCCTGGCATGATCTTGGTACGGTGCTAAAGGAACTGAATCGATTTGAAGAAGCGGTTGACGTACTCAGTAAAGCAATCACGCTGGATCAAAATAATTCATTAACGCATTATTTTCATGGTGCTGCTCTGGCGATGGCCGCTCAACCTGAAGAAGCCATAATGTCATACCAGAGAGCAGTGGAATTGGACCCGGAACTGACTGGCGCGCATATTGGCCTAGGCCATGTTCTCAAGACAGTGGGTGATCAACAAGGTGGCATTGAAGCTTATCGAAGGGCGATCGCATTGCGTCCAAATTTTGGGGAAACTTATTACAGTCTGGCCAATTTGAAAACCTTTCGGTTCTCAGCTGGTGAGATTGAAGATATGCAACAACGCCTGGCCAGGGAAGACTTGCCGGTGGATTGCCGTGTTCACTTTGCCTTTACGCTTGGAAAGGCTTATGAAGATAACGAAGATTTTGACAGAGCTTTTGAGTACTACAGTTTAGCAAACACGACTCACCGCGAAACCATTGCTTATGATCCCGTACAGACCCAGATTGCCCATGAGAAAATGCATCAGACGTTTAGTAAAGACTTCTTTGAAGCTAAACGCCTCAAGGGTGTAGGATGTCAGGCTATTGATCCTATTTTTATTCTTGGCTTACCTCGTTCTGGATCGACCCTGCTCGAGCAGATATTGGCCAGCCACAGCCAGGTGGACGGTACTAGCGAGCTTCCAGATATCAGTATGATTGCGCAGTCGATAACGGATAAGCGGCAAGGCCGTGCATTTCCTGGCTCAATTCCGGATCTGCGCGATGATGAATTCGAAGCACTGGGGATTACTTACCTGAATCAGACTCGGAGACATCGAGGTGCTGGATTGAGATTTACGGATAAAATGCCCAATAACTTCGCCTATATTGGTTTTATATCCACGATACTGCCTAACGCCAAGATAATAGATGCCAGGCGACATCCCTTGGATAGTTGCCTGGGTTGCTTTAAGCAGCATTTTGCAAAGGGGCAGACCTTCACCTACGATTTGTTTGAACTAGGTGAATTCTACTTGGAATACGAACAGTTGATGGCGCATTGGGACGATGTGCTACCGGGCAAGGTTCTAAGAGTCCAATACGAAGAAGTCGTCAACGATCTTGAGAATCAGGTGAATAGAATTCTTGATTTTTGTGATCTCCCCTTTGAGCAGGCCTGCGTGAATTTCCACGAAACAAAGCGTGCCGTACGAACGGCTAGTTCAGAGCAGGTCCGCCAACCCATCTATCAGGGCTCGATTGGCACCTGGAAAAAATTTGGCTCGCACCTTGAACCGCTTAGCGATATTCTCGCAGCCGTGCTACCCGACTGAGCATTAGTTCTGAGCAAGCTATGACCCTAGATGATCTACCCAAACTGATTGCAACCTCCGTTGTCAGGGGAAGCCAGAAAGGCCAGAGTCACGGCGGGGTATTTACTATTAATTTTTCTGACCGGAGCGTAGAGCAACATATCGATTGGAATACCGGTGATATTGATTTTTCAGGACGAGGCTGGGATCGAGGCCTGCGCGGCATTGAATTTACCGATGAGGCTGTCTGGATTGCTGCCAGTGACGAGCTATTCTGTTATTCCAGAGATTTTGAATTGATTGCTTCTTACCGCAATGAGTATCTTAAACACTGCCATGAGATAAGCCGGCGAGACCATTTACTGTTCCTGACGTCAACGGGCTACGACAGCTTGCTCGTTTTTAATTTGGAAACGAAAGTATTTATCTGGGGCTTGTATATTTCACGCAACGGCAGGCAGTGGGTCGGTCAGAGGTTTGACCCATTGGCCAGGGGTGGGCCACCTTTTTCAAATAATTACCATATCAATATGGTCCATGTGGCTAGCGATGGAATTTACTTCAGTGGCCTTAATACTGGCGCGCTACTGACGCTAAACAGCGCCATTGAGGTCTCAGAATATTGCAGCCTGCCCACGGGTTGTCATAATGCCAGGCCGTTTCGTGGCGGGGTTATCTTTAATGATACGCAAAGTGATGTGATCAGGTTTGTGCCAAGATCCGGAGATGAATCAGTCTTAAAAATCATTACCTATGATCCCATGGAACTAGAACACGCGGGTGTTGATGATGCTCGAGTCGCCCGTCAGGGTTTTGGCAGGGGCATGTGCGTGATTACAGATACGCTGGTAGCGGTTGGTTCGTCACCATCGACTATTACTTTGTATGATCTTGATAGCAGAAAACGAGTCACGGCCGTTAATCTCACCATGGATGTGCGTAATGCGATTCATGGTCTGGAAATATGGCCATTTAATTAATTTAATCTTTATCAAATTAATTTGTTTGTCCAATAATTAATTGTTTGTCCAATAATTAATTAGCTTTCAAATTAATTAGCTCTTAAATTAATTGCT
>NZUN01000054.1:1666-10493 GCA_002697205.1 Gammaproteobacteria bacterium | reverse complement strand
TGTTCGACCAGTGCCCACTGCATTGGTAATGCAGTGGAATTGATCCAATTGGGCAAGCAGGATGTGGTTTTTGCAGGTGGCGGTGAAGAAGAACACTGGTCGATGACTGCGCTTTTTGACGCCATGGGTGCCCTGTCTACAAAACGTAACGATCATCCTGAGTCGGCCTCCAGGGCTTATGACAAGGATCGGGATGGTTTTGTTATTGCCGGTGGGGCAGGATTTCTGGTGATTGAGGAATTGGAACATGCTTTGTCCAGAGGGGCCAATATTTATGCAGAGATTGTTGGTTATGCAGCAACTTCAGATGGTTTTGATATGGTTGCTCCGTCCGGAGAGGGAGGAGAACGAGCCATGCGCATAGCCAAGGCAGAGGTTAACGGGCCGATTGATTACATTAATGCGCATGGAACCAGCACGCCTGCCGGAGACCCACCGGAAATTGCTGCAGTCAGAAGAGTGTTTGGTGAAGCACTACCTAAAATAAGTTCGACCAAATCCTTAAGTGGACACTCCTTGGGCGCTGCTGGTGCTCATGAAGCTATCTATTCTCTGCTGATGCTGGAGCATGACTTTATTTGTGCTTCAGCCAATATTGATGAGCTTGATCCTGATATTGAGTACGCACCCATTGTACGGGCGAGGATCGATGAGGCTAACATTAAAACCGTCATGTCTAATAGTTTTGGTTTTGGCGGTACTAATGCTGTACTGGTGTTTCAAAAGAATTGATGATAGATGAGAACTATAGGACTTATGGAGGATAAGTTAAGTACGAGCAGTTCCAATATCGTAGTCATTGAAGATGCAGAAGATATCCGGGATGTCATCGTTTATAACCTGCAACGCGACGGATACGTTGTTCGCGCAGCAGGTAACGGTGAAGATGGCTTATCACTAATCAGTGATCAAGCTCCTGTTCCAGTTAGCATCACAACCAGGTAGAGCATTCTCCAGAGAACAGTTACTGCACCAGGTCGTGGCGGAGAGCGTCGTGAGAGTTGCCAGGAATATTGATGTTCACATACGGGCATTACGCAAGAAACTGGCAGCCGAGGGAGATTTGATTCAAACGATCAGGGGTATTGGATATCGTTTTATAGGCCCCTAGATGCATTAAAGGTCCAACTGAGCGCACTAAAACCTCAGCTGCCAGCGATGTCAGCACATGGTTTGCTGGGCGCAGTCCCGTCATTTCACCGTCATTTGCCTATTTAGCTCGGATCATCACGGATCATTGACATAATCCTGCCAGAATCGGTCAGTCAGGTGCGACAGAGCAGAGCACTTGTCAAGGGTGCATCTGGCTCAAAGCAACAAAAAAAGTGGCGCAAGCTTAGGTATAGGCTGATGCCTGTTATCTTTACGGAAAGGAACGGCTCGTGTATTTTTGCGCCGCTGAGCATCCCAATTCAGAGATTGCTAATAATCGAGTCATTAATATGAAACAGCAGCAGCTCGACCAGGTGGACAGTCAGATCACCGCACTCCAGGATGTTCCGACTGTAAATTTAAGGATCTGGGATCTGGCCTGGCCGGCCATTGTCAGCAATCTTCTGTTTGCCGTAATCGGCATCATCAGTATTAAAATCATTGGTTCACTGGGATCTGAAGCCATCGCTGCGGTGACCACCGGTCATCGTATTTTCTTTGGCGTTCAAACAGTGCTAATGGCACTTTCTGCCGGCACTACGGCGATGGTGGCGCGTGCCTGGGGGGCGGAAAATTTTGTTGAAGCAGGCAAGGTCACCAGCGCTTCTCTATGGCTGGGTAATCTGGTTGCAGTTGCCCTGACACTGCCCTGTCTGTTTTTTTCCGAAGCTATTGCGGGCGTATTTGGTCTCAATGCAGACACTACCGCTAGTGCTGCCGAATTTATCAAGATGCTCTCGATATTCAATATCGCGTTTGCCGTAAATATGGTGTTGGGGGCGGCCCTGCGAGCTTCGGGAGATACTAAAACGCCGTTATGGATTGGCGCAATAACCAATATTATCAACGTTATACTGGTGTATTTACTGGTGTTTGGGCTTTATGGTTTTCCTGAAATGGGTGTGGCAGGAGCAGCTCTGGCGAACGGCCTATCTTTTACCTGTAGTGCTATTATTCTACTGGCGCTCTGGTACGGAAAAAAAATCCGGGTATCAGTTGGCGGCAAGGGTTCTTTAACCAGAGTCCGCTTTAAGCAACTATTTCAGATTGGTTATCCAGCTGGATTGGAGCAACTGGTTTTTCAGTGTGGTTTTATCGGTTTCCTGCTGATTATCGCGAGTTATGGTACGGCGCCTTATGCGGCTTATGGCATCGGTGTGCAGATCCTGAGTCTGTCCATGGTTGTCGGTTTCGGTTTCTCAGTGGCAGGCGCCACTCTGGTAGGGCAATACCTGGGCGCTCAGCAACCGGATATGGCAGAACGTCAGGGTTGGCGGGCGACCTGGCTTGCTATTGCCAGTATGATGGCCATGAGCTTTGTCGTTATGGGTTTTGCAGGCGATATTGCCAGCTATCTGATTGATGATGACCAGGTAGTCCACTATGCCGTTATCTTCATCTATATTCTGGGCATTGCGCAACCGCTGATGGGCATAGAATTTACGCTCAGTGGCTGCCTGCGGGGCGCCGGTGACACCCGTTACCCTCTGCTAACGACCATGGTTGGCCTGGTTGGGGTTCGTGTGGGCCTGGCCGCTTTATTTACCTACCTTGGCTTTTCTGTTGATTGGATATTCGGCGCACTGATCGGCGATTACATTATAAAAGCATTGATGCTGACCCATCGGTTTCGTTCAGGTCGCTGGAAGAATAAGATGAAGCGCTACCACTAGCTGTTAATCTGAGCGAAATCCAATGGGTAGTTCCGGGGCTAACAAGCTACTTTTACTGTATAAAAATACAGGCTAAGATTGCAGCATGGTAATGCCATCAAATGACCCGGATACAACGCCGCTTTACTACCTGGATAATTTTCGTTATCTCATCACCTTTGTGGCCGTTCGATATCATAATTTACTCAATGCTCGGGAAAAAATATTTCTGACCCGGTTTTCTGATTTAACCCTGTCAGCGCAGGCGCTGTATGTACGCCTTCTACAAAGAAAAGGCCCTTATTTCAGAGTCGATAAAATTCGTTACACAGAAATATCTGCAATAGAAGCAAGCTTGGAAAGCCTTTGTCAGCAGGATTTCGCTATTTCAAGCGGCTTGAATCAGACCCATGTACAGGTCGCCATGCGCAATAAGACTGAATTACTTGAACTGTTGCCGAGTGACCAGTGCAAGCCGAGTCAATTGAATCGAAGTCAGGTCGTGTCACTCATCGTTGCAGGTGATGTAGAGGTTCCNNNATTGAATATCGTTCGGTTGGGCTTTCTGGATATCCTGGATCGTTTCAGTTTCCTGTTTTTTGGTAATTCAAACCAGAACCTGAATGAATTTGTATTGCATGAGATAGGGGTAATGCCTTATGAGGAGTATGCNATCGATAGTGCCAAGTTGTTTCGCCAGCGCAGTGANATTGATGACGCTCTGTGCCTGAATATGATTAAACGGTTGGCCAGAAAACTAGGCGCTGAAATTATGGAAGCCACCCGAAAATCGAGGAAATTNCCAGCGCCAGAAGCGATCGCTANCCCCGCACAACGGGCAACCTATTCACTGCAGTTGGATGCGCTTATTGATATCCTTCCAGCCAGGCCCNNTNCAGGTTTCCTGTCAAACCAGTTTGATNNNCTGGTGTTGAAACTGGCAGGCTATTGTGAACGATTGGAAAACCTGNCAACGGCACGCCGTCTTTATGGTTTGACTCAATTGCCCCCGGCCAGGGAAAAACTCGGTCGGTTGTACCAGAAAATCAATGAACTGGATGCGCTGCAACAGCTTTGTGTTGCCATGCTAGCCGATCCGAAAACGGAAGCGGAGGCTGTATTTGCAGAAAAAAAATTGATTAAGNTGGCATCGGCTACCGCTGATAATCACTTCCGCGTGCCTGCCGGTCGACCCGCAGCGCCGGCTAGTAAATCTGCCNTCAAACCGACNGTTAGTGTTGAAACCATCGCTTTCGCCGTTCGAGAAGAAGAGAGTATTGAATCCCAGGTGATTGACTGGTACGAAACCCAGAACAAACAAGCCCAGTTTGTCGAAAATCACCTGTTCACTGGCTTATTCGGCCTGGCTTGCTGGGATATTATATTCTCCCCGGTACCGGGCGCCTTTTTTCATCCATTTCAACGCGGTCCGGCGGATCTTTATAGTGGTCAGTTCAGGCAAGCCAGACACCTTGCCTTTGACAAGCGGTTCACGGAGTTGCTTCGGCAAGGCCAACTTGAAATCCAGATCAGCCACTGCTTTGACGAGAAATTTGGGCGAATTAATCCATTTGTGAACTGGCGCCGGATCGCATTATCCGATTTTTGTCGTTTTGCTGAGGNGATAGATCCTNTGNTTCTGACACAGGTTTTTGGCAGGATCCTCGACGATCCAAGGCATCACTGCTCCGGTTTTCCCGATCTCCTGGTCTGGCATGGAAACCAGTTTGAACTGGTAGAGGTAAAAGGCCCTGGGGATAGACTTCAGGATCATCAGCGNCGATGGCAGCAGTTCTTTCTGGAAATTGGTCTGCCGGCCAAGGTGCTGCATGTTGTTGACCAAAACGATAGCGATGAATCCGGGGCCGAANCGAGNTTTAGGCATGCCTGACCAGATACTGCAATTTGAGGTATCGGTCACTGCGCTTGCCTGTTTTGAGCGGCAGGGTGATATTAATGCTCGTCTCAGCAGCCAGAGTTCGGCGATGGAAGGTATTCGAGGACACCAGGCGGTTCAGGCTGATCGACCAGCCGGGTACCAGAGAGAGCGATCAGTCAATCTTTGTCTGAAACAGGACCAATATGAATTGCGGATCAGGGGCCGTGCAGATGGTTATCAACCCATGGATCACGGCCAACAGTCGCTGCTGCCGCGAGTGGAAGAAATTAAGACTACCCGANTGGCGGTGCAGGAAATNCCCGATCTGCTCAAGGCCCAGCATAACAGGCAANTGGCGTTATATGGGTATTTACTGTGCCTGGAAAATAGTTGTGAGCAAATTGAACTGCAANTGACTTATTTTAACCTGGATGACTTATCGCAGGACTGCAGTTGNCAGGTTTACAGCCTTGAAGTGCTACAGACCCAGTTTGATGACATCCTCTCACCTTACCTTCACTGGCTGCAAAACCGGATAAGCTGGATAAANNACCGGAATCAGTCGATCGCTGTTAATGATTTTCCTTTTCCTGCATTCAGGAGGGGTCAACGTGAACTGGCAANNTCTGTCTATCGAACCATCAATCNGCAGCGACAGCTGGTNCTCCAGGCACCAACAGGCCTTGGGAAGACGTTGGCAACCTTGTTTCCTGCTATNAAAAGTATGGCAACCACGCCGTTGGAAAAAGTATTTTTCCTGACGGCCAAGACAGCNGGACAACATAGCGCTGAGCAGGCCGTATCTGCAATCCAGAACAATGGCGCTAAAATTCGCGGTGTGACCATCAGCAGTAAAAGCAGAACCTGTTTTAACCCTGATCTGCCTTGTGATCCCCAGTATTGCCGCTATGCGAGCGGCTATTATCAGCGGCTTGCTCCGGCTCTGGCTGAATTGAGGAAGTCAACAGAGCATCAGAGCAAATGGCTGATTGAAGCAACCGCAAGGCACTATACGGTTTGCCCTTTTGAACTGGCCCTTGATAGTGCCAGAGATGCAGATGTTGTGATTGCCGACTACAATTACCTGTTTGAACCGGCGGTCCGCCTGAAACGATTCTTTGAGGACCAGAAAGGTGATTATGCAGCTTTAATCGACGAGGCGCACAATCTGGTGGAGCGGGGTCGAGAGATGTTTTCTGCATCCATTGAAAAAAACCAGCTTCTCAAAATCCTGAATATACTTAAGTCAGATCACCTTGTCCTGGCTAAACGATTNCAGGCGGTTAATCGCAGTTTACTGGGATTAAAGCGTAGCCATCCCCAGTTGACCGAGAAGCCGGTTGGTTTCCCGTTAGACAAGCTCAAATCGGTTANCGCTAAAATGACTTTNTTNTGCCAGGCCATGGAAGATCATCTGGAAGATTTNGCGCTGAACNCGAATGGGGCNNTAGATCTGTATTTTGATTTTCANCGTTTCCTGAGGATTTATGANCAGGCTGATCAACGATACGTGGCCATATTGAACTGGACTAAAACAGCTAAGACATTGAAGTTATTCTGTATTGATCCTAGTACTCGCCTGCAAGAGGGTTTTAAGCGCTTGAACAGCGCCGTCTGTTTCTCGGCTACCATGACGCCAAAAAGGTATTTTTCCGGGCTGCTGGGATTATCTCAAGAAGCCAGCTGGCAACAGGTNCCGTCGCCATTTCCCGTGGAAAATCTGGGTGTACTGATAGCGAGCTATATACCGGTGACTTTCAGGGCACGTCGATATGCATTNCAACCACTTGTGCAATTAATCCATCAGATAACCCATGCCCACAGAGGTAACTATCTGGTTTACTTCCCTTCGCTGCAGTTTCTCGGGCAAGTGGCGGANGCTTACGCCAGACATTTCCCNGAAGATAATATGGTTGTTCAGCATAACCTGATGGACGATCNTGACAGCCAGCAATTCCTTGCTCGATTCAGTGAAACAGAGCAGGTAACCGGGTTTGCGGTTATCGGTGGNCGTTTCTCTGAAGGTATAGATCTGGNAGGGAATCGGCTAATTGGCGCGATTATTATTGGAACTGGACTACCTCAGATAAATTCTGAGAGGGATTTTATCAAAGATTACTACCAGGAAGGGGGAGCTGGCTTTGAAATGGCCTACCAGCTTCCGGGTATGAATCGTATTTTGCAGACGGCGGGTAGAGTTATTCGAGGTGAACGCGATAAAGGTTTGATTTGCCTGGTAGATCCGCGTTTTACNGAGCCCAGATATCGGCAGCTAATGCCTGAGCACTGGCCAGTTGATGTCGTCAGTAGGTCGGCTGATTTGCAGTCAGCAATGGCAAAGTTCTGGTCTAAAGTAGAACGGGATGGCAGTATGGCCGTGCCATCCAGCGAAATGCAGGGGTGAACAGCAGTCTGCTCGCGCAACCTGAATTGAAGTCGTTAATATGACTGAGGAAAGCCAATGAAAATAGGNGTGGTACTGCCCCACAACGAGATCGGCTCCGATGCCGGAGCCATGAAAGCCTACGCCCAGGGCGTTGAAGCCCTNGGTGCAGATCACCTGTTGATTTACGATCATGTGCTGGGCGCTGATCCGGGTCGACCCGGTGGCTGGCGNGGGGTGTACGATAAAGATACTGAATTTCATGAGCCGATGACAACGCTCAGTTATATTGCCGGGATTACGGAAAAAATTGAACTGGTCACCACTGTTCTGATANTGCCACAGAGGCAGACTGCTTTAGTGGCAAAGCAAGCCGCTCAGATCGCGTTATTGTCTGATCATCGGTTACGCCTGGGTGTGGGTACTGGCTGGAATGCGGTTGAGTATGAAGCCCTCAACGTACCGTTTAAGGCCAGGGGAAGAAGGCAGGAAGAGCAGGTCGAACTGCTGCGAAAACTCTGGAGCAGTGATTCTTTGAGCTTCTCAGGGGAATTTCATCAGGTCACCATGGCCAGCATTAACCCCAGACCTGGCAGGTCGATCCCGATCTGGTTTGGCGGNGGCGCACCCAGGGTATTGGAGCGCTGTGCCAGGCTTGGCGATGGCTGGATGCCATTGATGGGGCCTAACCNGGCTGCCCAGGATGCGGTCAATTATCTACGAGAATTGTGGGCCGAGGCTGGCAAAGACTGGGGCGATTTTGGTATCCAGGCGCAGGCTCAGTTTGCCGGCGCCACCCCAGAGAAATGGTTGACTCATTATCAGCGCTGGCAGGCCATTGGTGCCACTCATATGGCCNTAGCAACCCATAATGCAGCAGAGACTGGGGTTGATGGGCATCTCGAGAGAATTGAGTCTTATATGGAGGCGGTCAGCTGATAGTCAACTCAGAATACCGAGTAATGNCTGAAGATCGCAGATGACATCGGGGTAGGTTGCTGATGCTGACCTGTTGTATACCAGTAACTGCATACCNGCAGCCTGNGCCGCCCTACATCCGGTCAGCGAATCCTCAATGACCAGGCAGTGCTCGGGCTTTACGGCGAAGTGATCGGCAGCCAGAAGAAANAGATCCGGCGCNGGTTTGCCATTGGCNACTTGTGTTGCGCTGAATAGGTTGTTTTNGAAGAGCGGTAGTAGCCCGGTCAGNCCGAGCGAGAGCAGCATTTTTTCATGACTGCCGCTGGATGCNACGCAATAGGGNAGGCTTAANGCNTTGAGNANGGNGAAGGTTTCTGGATNGGGTTTAAGATGTNATCTNAANGCCGTATANGTTTCCTGCTGGACTGCCATCCAGAANNCCGGTTCCGGCNTTATATTGAAATGCTGTGTCACNAGATGTTGTATATCTGTGAAGCTCAGGCCGAGAAAAAGCTGGGTCATCTCCTTTTCAGAAATTGGCATCCCCTTCGCCTATGAGNTTTTGATAAAGTATTTGGTTGGCCAGTGTTTCCGTATCCACTAANACGCCATCGCAATCGAATATAATTAGTTTAACCACTGCGGAATTAATCATCTGTGTCTATTGTCCTGCCTGAACAGAGTNGGGGAAGTGGGCAAANCCTAATCAGCTTTTATTGATCACAGGCCAGGGATGGTAAGATCAAACTATATAGNNAGCGTTGAAGATCATGATACATGACTGATTCGACTTTATGGCACTGGCAGGAAGTNTTAAAGGCCGTTGGCGGTGATGANTCC
>NZUN01000054.1:0-1661 GCA_002697205.1 Gammaproteobacteria bacterium | reverse complement strand
TGGCCCGGACCTGACCGGNATCAGTATTGACTCGAGAACCCTGCAGCAGGGCGATCTGTTTGTTCCTATCAGTAACCAACTGCCACCCCCTTATAGTGGATCNGGTGGCGGTCGTGACGGCCATGATTTTCTAGCAGATGTTATCGAGCATGGTGGTGGTGCTGCGCTAGTCTCCAAGAGGATTGCTGCCAATCTGCCAATGATAACGGTGCAAGATACTTTTCAGGCCTTGTGGCAACTGGCTGAGTATGCCAGAANTCGAATTTCGAAGGACAGTTTGGTGGTGGCTATTACCGGCAGCAGTGGTAAAACCACGTTGCGTGCCTGGCTCGAGGCTGTGTTATCGGACCAGTTTCAGACACATGCATCGGTTGACAGTTACAACAACCATCTAGGCGTGCCGTTATCTCTGGCTCGAATGCCGGCTGATAGCCAGCGCGGCGTGTTCGAGATTGGNTCNAATCATCCCGGCGAGATCGGTCCGCTNGCGAAGCTGGTTAAACCTGATATTGCTGTTGTTGTTAATGTATTGCCCGTACATATTGGTCATTTTCAGTCCCTGCNACAACTCAGTGAAGAGAAGNTATCTATCGCAGATGGCCTTNCTGCTGACGGTTTACTGATTCTGCATGAGGATCTTGCTGCCCCTGCTGGTGTTGAGTCAATCGGCTTCGGTTTTGGCGATAGGGCGCAGGTCAAGATAAATTCGATTGAGCATCTGCCAGATCAACGCTGCCACTTGGCCATACAGGTGTTGGGCAGGCGNGTTGCAGTGGATTTNCCCGTCACTGGACGCCACTGGGCTTTAACTGCGTCAGCGTGCCTTGCTGCGGTGAGCCAGGCAGGCGGAGACCTTGATCANGCGGCCGAAACCCTGTCCCAGATAAGCGTACCCCAGGGGCGAGGTAACAGCGAAATAATTGCTGGAGTNAANNTTATCGATGATAGCTATAATGCCAACCTAACCAGTATATTGCAGGCAATTTCCANCCTTGAATCTCAAAACGATGGCCGNCGAATTGCAATTNTGGGCGAGATGCTTGAGTTAGGGGAGCAATCGGTACGCTCGCATCAAACCACGCTNAATGCATGTCAGGGTTTTGACAGGGTGATTACCGTTGGCAATCAATTCAGGGATTGCCAGACTGATATTGGTCAGGACCACTATCAGCAAGCCCAGGGCATTGATATTGAACGGCTGGCAAAATGGCTGCGCCCGGGTGATACGGTATTAGTGAAAGGGTCTAATGCGGTATTCTGGAACAGTGGTTTTGTCAGCAGACTCAAAGCAGTTCTGGCATGAGAGAACAGGCATCGCCGGCGCGAATCCGGTAGTTATTATTTTACCGTCGGGAGGTTGCTGTCAATATAAATACCTCTTTGCTTTTGGCTGAGTTCGTCAGCATTGTGCCAGGGCAGTAATTTGTACTTTCCGTTGCTGGTATCGCCTAGTAGCGGGTATTTAATGATACTGAAATAGGGAGAATAGTCAAAATCACTGGGTGTGCAGAGTTTTGGATTGCGCCGATAAAAGCGAATGGAGCCATCTTCTATTTCTTTTACCAGTGGCAGGATGGGGAAATTGACCTGGGCAAAAGCCTCGGCCACCATCGTTGAACATACCGTCCGGGTCGATTGACCGGACTTGAACTTAAACAGGG
>NZUN01000053.1 GCA_002697205.1 Gammaproteobacteria bacterium | reverse complement strand
GGTCCAAGGCGCTTGCCGGATTGGACTAAACCACAGCTGCCAGCCATGCTCTCGGTGATGGTGAGAATGCCAAGCGGTGTCCGGCTTGTGTTTGAAACAGATGCTCAGGAAATCAGACTTCAAGCCTTGGTGACTCGATTTCAGCGCCCGGGCAATGCCAATGAGTCGGTGGTTTTTGAGCTTGAGACCATGGCCGGTGATAGGCAGAAGGTTGAAATGCATGACGGCAATAAGTTAATCATAGATGACGATAAGGCTAGTGGCTTTACCCTTGAGCGTGGCCAGACTGGAACCGTCGTATTTGATAACCTGCCACCAGGGCGTAAACAGTTAATGCTTTGGTTACCCCACAACGCTTATGTTGAACTGGTGTCTCTGCAGGCAACGGCTGCAAAGACTTTCCGGGCAATTCGGCAGCAAGGGCGGCGCTGGTATCATTACGGCAGTTCGATCAGCCACTGTATGGAAGCGATTTCACCTGCGGATATCTGGCCGGCTGTTGCAGCCAGGAAGGGCGGTGCTGTACTTCATAATCTTGGTTTTGGTGGCCAGTGTCATCTGGACCCATTTGTGGCCCGCACGCTGCGTGATAGCGATGCCGAATTCATATCGATAAAAGTGGGTATCAATATCATCAATATGGACTCCATGCGTGAGCGTATTTTTCTGCCTCTGCTGCATGGATTTATCGATACCATCAGGGAAGTTAAGAAACTCACCCCGATATTGCTGGTCTCACCTATTTTCTGCCCCAGTGCAGAAACCTGCCCAGGACCCACTCTGGCCAATGAGGAAGGGGTGTTTAAGACCTTTGGTGGTAATGAACATTTAAGACAGGGGTGTTTAACACTGGTTAGAGTACGTCGGTTGATCTCTGAGTTTGTGCAACTCAGGCAGGATGAAAATCTGGCTTATCTGGATGGTCTGGCACTATTCTCAGAAGATGATGCAAAGGATTTACCCGATGACCTCCATCCTAACCCTGCCGGTTATATTCGTATGGGGACGCGTTTTGCTGAAGCGGTATTTTCAGAGCAGGGTATCCTGACACAATTAAAAGGTTAGTTCCCCATGCGATATCGGAGCTTTATGATGAGGGAGTCAACCAGGGCTTCATCCCAGGCATCCTGCAACTGTTCCTTAAAACGCTTACTGATATTGCTGCCTACATTTGATCCCCGAGTGTAAACCACAAACAGGTCTGACAGTGGGGCCAGTTCCCATCGATAGCGGGCTTGAAACGACAACCGGCTGATCGAAAAATTTCTTGCGCCTTTATCATCGTCTGCAGTAGCTTGGGGCTTGAGATGACCACCTTCATTTTCAAGATACCAGCGATCCCTTTCGAAAGCTTTGATGCCAACCCACTGGGCGACTATCTTGAATTGCTGCCGGGCTGATAGGAAGTAGGATATATCAAAGTTAGGCCTCCATATTGTCGCGTTATAGCGGGTAAAATCTTTATCCATGCTATGCAGCAGCCAGCCATCGCCTTCCTCGAATTTAATATTCAACGAAGCTGAAAATCGATCAGTGGGTCGAAATTTGAGTTCCGCATCGTATGACAGCTTGCTGTCGCCGATATCTTCCTGCTTATACTTAACCCCCGCTTCAAAAGCCAGTTTTTTAGATCGGTCGCTATCCCAATCGAGCGCAAACTGCCAGCGGTCAACCAGCTTGTAGGCGCCATTGCCTTTGCTATCCAGGTCTTCGTATCGCTCAGGAAAGAAGTTCATGCGCATATTTAGTTTGGCGTGACTATTGAATTCCAGTTGCCTTGACGCAGATAAGGCAGATCGAGTGAGCAGGCCGTCCAGATTCCAGTGCTGGCTAAAGGAAATGTTGTCTCGAATTGAGGTGAAGCTTTCAAGACCAGACCGTTGCCTTTCTAGGCCGTAACTATAGCCCTTGGCATCATTTCTTTGCAGATAACCAAAGTGATTAATCTGCAGTTGTCGATCAAAGAAGTCCAGTGAGAGATCATGTCTAAGTCCCCTGGATGGACGATAGGCGAGATCGGCAAATATCCCATAGCCTTTTAATCCTTCTATATCACTGGCAAGCCCCTGTACGTCCGCTTCTATCTTGCCAGAACCGGAAAGGTAGTGACCATCAACGCCATGGGTGGTTGCGGTTTCCTCAGGATGACTGACCTGAGTGGAAATAAACCCAATCGATTTTCTGCCATTGGCGCTACTTCGTTCATAGAGCATGCGCGCCGCACTGAAGTCTCTTCCGGTCTGCCGTATGTTGACGGATTGTTCATCGATGATGCCGTTGAAATCAGTTTCATTTTCAAAAGCGGAGAGCAATCCATAGCGCAGGGGACCTGTTTGGCCGGTTATTTTAACGGCACCAAGCAGTTCACTCGGCTGGTTTCTTTCCAGCCGGGTTAATATCAGGTCCTGGTCATCCGGTGCTCTTGCCGGGCTACCGATGCGTCGGGTATTGAGCAGAGTAACCGGCGATTTATGAGAAGCGCCGTGGCGGGCAGACGCTCTGGGAGAGGTAATGAAAATTTCCTGACCTTCCAGGAAAAAAGGTCGTTTTTCAGGGTAAAAAGTTTCGTAGGAGGTCAGGTTGACGACAATATCATCCGATTCCACATTACCGAAATCGGGATTGATAGAAGAAGTTATCTGAAAATTTGTGGTGGGTCTCCAAAAAATGTCGAATCCGGCTTTTGCCTTAGCTTCGTGTTTGAGTCCATCGAAGCTGGTTGAAATAAAGGGATAAAAAGTGATTTGCTGTTTGGGATTAACATCGGTAAGAACCAGCTTATGCAAACGGGACATGAATAACCCGGTTGTTCGGGGAAGCGCCGGTATGCCCCAGGTTTGATTTTTATGGGCGACTGCTCTTTGCAGGGCGATTCCCATCGTCCTGGTATAGTTGGTGGCATCCGGCATCGACATCATTGACCAGGGCAGGAACATTTCCGCCGACCAGCCGTCTTTGAGTTGCGCTGTCTCTGCGCGCCAGGGGCCGTCCCATTCGCTGCCATACTGCCGTTCGGGGAGCACGGTACCATCCGACAGACTACCGCCCAGATTCACCCCGAACCAGTAGCCGTAGAGTCCCTCACCTGATGTGTCCAGCGTCACAGTAAGTCTGTCCCGGGTAAGCCAGGCATCTCGACTGCTCAGTCGTTCAATGAGTGTATCGACTGCCTGTTCGTTCCAGCTTCCTATATACAGACCAGCTTCGGTATAAAAGATCTTCACCTGGGTTCTTAGAGAGGCCGGGATCAGCGTGTCGGGTTCGGTTACCCGAAAGCCATCAGTCCAGGGAATTCCAGCCCAGACTTCCTCATCGAGATGACCGTCAATCTTGATGCTTACCAAAGCTTCGTCCCGCTTAACCGGGCGAGTTGGAAGCTGCTCTCGCGCTGGTTCAGCCAGACAGGCTAGTTTGACACTGACGCACAGAATCCATATGGTCAGGGCCATTGTCTGCTTGATCATGATTGGGTTTGCCAGCAGAGAGTTGGAGGTAAAGCGATTACAGATGGTACGTCTGGTCGATTGTAGATACTATAATAATTCAAGTTAGCCTATATCAGCGGAATTAGTTGGGTGTCGAAAGATACCCTAAATCAGACTGGAGTGCCATTAGTGTTTAGCGCATCGAAGCTGCCAGCTTTTACGACCCATGACTGGGGATCGAGTGCTGAATGGATCGTTAAATGGCTTACTGAACGGACTCATAGTAGGGTTTGATAATTAATTGCTGTAGGGGTATTTCTAAAAGGCAGCTGTTTTATTGAAGCAGACGTCCAATAGGCAAGGCCTATAACCAGATTATTTGCAAGGGCTTCAAGCAGGGTGTATGCAAAGCCCTTGCAACTGGATATTATGCCTGTGTACCTACATCGCCGGTGGCACTGCGGTGGCGTGCTAAGGGTTGTGATTTTAGATCTTGCGCATCGTTGAGGCGATGAAAATTTCAAAATAGGAGTACCTAGAATGGCTTTAACAGCTTCGACAACAGAGGAATTACTTGTGGAGCAGCGGGGTAGAATCGCTGTGCTGACCCTAAATCGCCCAGAGAGATTGAATGCAATTTCACGAGAAATGCTGGGTGAATTGTCGGCTAAAGTTACAGAAGCTAATAAGGATCCGGAAATACGCTGTATTATCCTGACCGGTGCCGGAAGGGGATTTTGTTCCGGCCTGGATTTAATCGGTGTCGGTGAAGGTAATATTGGCGGCGAACAGGCATCAGAGGGCAATCGTCCGCCCCGCCAACTATTTGATCTGCGTGATGCACCCATCAATGTAATGTGGAATATTGATACACCGATTATATGTGCCTTAAACGGCGCGGCCGCGGGTTATGGCATGGACGTCGCTTTACTTTGCGATATTCGCATTGCAGCAGATAATGCCAAGATGGCCGCTGTGACAGCAAAACGAAACGTCGTGCCTGAAAGTGGCGGTACCTGGTTGTTACCCAGATTGGTCGGCTGGGCTAAAGCGGCGGAACTGTACTATCGTGCCAGAACGGTAGGGGCACAAGAGTGCCTGGAGTTAGGACTGGTAAACACCATTGTGCCCGCCGAAGAATTAATGGCGACCGCAATGCAGTGGGCTGAAGAGATTGCAGACAATGCGCCGATGGCTGTACAGACGACAAAAAGAATGATGAGAATGGGGCTGGAGGAGTCTTATGACACGGCTGTAGATCATTTGATGGTTCATCTTGGCGGTATGTTTCATAGCGAAGACTTCAAGGAAGGTGTGCAGGCATTTATTGAAAAACGCAAACCCGAATTTACAGGACGTTAATGCCTTAGAGCCTAATGGGCTGCCGGGTATTTCCAGTGGTAGTCGATCCTGATGAGGCGGATGCAGCCTTGGTTACGCTGTTGACGTTTCAAGCTAGCAGTTCCAGGTCTGATATTTAGCCAGGGCTTATTCTCGCGCAGGAGTCGCCGTGCGGTTCCCATGGGTCCCACCAGAGAATACTTCGCTTGTTTAGCTTATAGATGGGCGGTCACAGCCGGTCGCCAGCATGGGCCCGAATCAGTTGATTGCCCACTGCTCGAATTTGCTCAACCTGTTTTTTTGTAAGGGGGTCCCATTTTTGCAACCAGCTTGGAGACGATTGCTGACTGCCGGTAGATTGATTTTGCATGGCTGAAAGTCTTAAATCCATCGATGCCATGGTAGGCGCCCATGCCGCTGGAACCAACCCCGCCAAACGGGAGGTTTTCCTGGGCGACGTGCATGATGACATCATTGACGGTAACGCCACCTGAAGTCGTTTTTTCCAATACACCCTTTTCTTCCTGTGTGTTTTTGCCGAAATAGTATAGACCTAGTGGCCGATCGTGATTGTTTACATAGTCGATAGTTTCATCGACACTCTGGTAAGACTTGACTGGTAGAATCGGTCCGAATATTTCCTCCTGCATTACCAGCATGTCGTCGGTGGGGTCGATAATCAGGGTAGGTGGAATCTTATGGTTTTCCTGTTGCGAGAAATCTTCCTCAGCGGGGTTGATTGTTATCACCTTGGCCCCCTTTTTCTCCGCATCGCTGACATAGTGGTTAAGTCGCTCAAAATGACGGTCGTTGACGATCGAGGTGTAATCAGGATTATCTTTTATCTGGGGATACATGTCGGCGATTAAAGCCTGGGCTGCGGCAACAAATTCATCTCTGCTTTCCTCCGGAAGCATGACATAGTCCGGTGCCAGGCAGATCTGTCCAGCATTCATGGTTTTGCCCGTCATGACATTTCTGGCTGCCAGCGCCATATCAGCGCTGCGTCCGACTATCACAGGGGATTTTCCTCCGAGTTCTAAAGTGACCGGTACCAGATTGTCCGCTGCAGATCGCATTACATGGCGGGCAATGGCGGTTGCGCCGGTGAACAGCAGGTGATCAAAGGCCAGGCCGCTGAAGCTGCTACCCACGTCAGAGCCACCGGTGAAAACAGCCAGCTCATCCCTATCGAATGCGGCCTCCAGCGTTGTCTTCATCAGTTCTGATGTTATCGGGGTAAACTCTGATGGTTTAATCATGGTTCGATTACCCGCTCCGAAGATGCCAGCAAGAGGCGAGAATGTGAGTTGTACTGGGAAGTTCCACGGACTGATGCAACCCACTACGCCTAGCGCCTGGTACTCAATGTGGCTTCTGCCGCCAAGCAGATTAAACGGGAAGGTGGTTGATCTCTTTTCCGGTCTCATCCAGTGGCGCAGATGCTTGATAGCATGCTTGAGCGGCCCTATAGCACCGCCGATATCAGTGAGTTTGGATTGCTGCATACTCCGATTACCGAAGTCCTCTGACATCGCCTCACAGAACTCGTTGGAGTTGTTCTCTAGCACGTTAATGGCTCTTTTCAAGCGGTCAATTCTAACCTCCGCCGGGTCTGCTCCAGCAGCGATATGTGCTGCCTTCTGCAGTTCCAGGGTTTTGCTCATCGTATCGTTACTGCTTTGGCTAGATTCCTGCATAGCTGGTTTCCTTTTTTATTTGGGCGGCTCTGGGTATAGAGCATATACGAAAGCATCATGGTTTTCGTCCGTGCTGACCAATCTATTGCTGGTTAGGCCTTCAAATTTTGCTTTTAAATTGATAGCGACCTGGCGGCTGGCGGCGTTGCGTGTCGACATGACAATCTCGAGTTTTTTAAAGCTCAGAAATTTTTCGCTATACCTGAACAGCCCGGTAGCTGCTTCGCTGGCGTAACCGCGGCCACAATACGCTGAATGGATCCAGTAGCCCAGGTTAGCCGTGTCTGCCTTATCAATTATATTCAGGCCCACGCTCCCTATGAGTTTCCCCGATAAATTTTCAATAATTGCAAAGGTGAAATGCTCCGCTGTTTGCCATTTACTGATTGCCTGGTGGATCCAGGCCGTCGCATCTTTTAAGTTATAGTCCGGGTGGCACCAGGTCATAAATTGGGATAGCTCGCTGTGTGATGCTTGAACAGCCTCATTGATGAGGATGTCGTCTTCAGGGGTAAGGGCTCGGACCAGCAGGCGTTTTGTTTCAAAAGTTTCTGGCGGATTTGACTGGCTATTCATAACAAAGGCTTTCTTGGTGTGAAGATGAGGTTTTGAGTTATCTGGAACCTAGGATATCCGGCAGTTCATGTTAAACTTGCCGCTTCGCAAAAAGGGTAGTTAAAGTCGTGGGAAAGAATTTATACCAAAAGATCTGGGAAAACCATGTTGTCGGGCAACTCGCTAGTGGACAGTATCAGCTTTTTATTGGCCTGCATCTGATCCATGAAGTCACCAGTCCACAGGCATTTGGAATGCTAAGGGATAAAGGCCTGCGGGTGGCTTATGCTGAGCGTACTTTTGCCACTGTGGACCATATTATTCCCACAACGGATCAATCCCGGCCTCTCAAGGATGATATGGCTGAGAAGATGATTCAGGTGTTAAGCGATGCCAGCAGCGACAATGGCATAGAATTTTTTGCTCCTAACTCAGGGCGGCAGGGCATTGTTCATGTCGTGGGACCTGAGCTTGGACTTACCCAGCCGGGTATGACCATCTGTTGTGGTGATAGTCATACCTCGACTCATGGTGCTTTTGGTTGTATCGCACTCGGGATTGGTACCAGCCAGGTTAGAGATGTCCTTGCCAGCCAGACACTGGCCATGGATCCGCTTAAAGTGCGAAGAATACGGATTGAAGGAAGTTTGTCTGTCGGTGTCACAGCAAAGGATGTGACGCTTCATATTATTCGCACCCTGGGCGTCAATGGGGGTGTTGGTTATGCCTACGAATATGCAGGCCAGGTCATAGAAGCCATGTCCATGGAAGAGCGCATGACGGTCTGTAATATGAGTATCGAAGGTGGTGCTCGATGTGGTTATATCTGTCCTGATGACGTGACCATAGAGTATTTACGAGGCCGCGAACGAGTACCGGTTGGTGCAGAATTTGAGTTAGCAGCAGAAAAGTGGCTTTCTTATCGGAGCGATGCAGATGCTGCGTTCGATGATGAAATCCTGATTCAGGGTGATTCAATTCAACCGACCGTGACCTGGGGTGTGACACCGGGCCAGGCGATATCAGTAACGGAATTGGTTCCAGACCCAAAAGCGGTATCCGGCCTCGACAGAAAATTGATATCGGATGCGCTGGCGTACATGCAACTGCAGGCTAATCAACCTATCGATGGTGTGCGTATCGATGTTGCTTTTCTGGGTAGTTGTACCAATGGAAGACTTAGTGACTTTAAAGAGGTTGCTGAGTACATAAAAGGGCGCAAGGTAGCTGGCCATGTGCGGGCTCTCGCCGTGCCTGGTTCTGAACAGGTTGATCTAGAAGCCAGACAACTGGGTTTGCCTGAGATATTTGAAGCTGCCGGTTTTGAGTGGCGACTGCCAGGCTGTTCCATGTGTCTGGCAATGAACCCGGATAAGCTGGTAGGAGATCAAGTTTGTGCGTCAAGTTCCAATCGAAATTTTATTGGCAGGCAAGGTTCTTCCACAGGAAGAACCATTCTCATGAGTCCGGTGATGGTGGCCGCAGCTGCAATTGAGGGACAGGTCAGTGATGTCAGAACTACATTCAACCTCGGGACGGTCAAATGAGCAAGATTACTAAAATGTCGGGTCGGGGTATCTATGTTCAGGGCAATGATATTGATACCGACCGAATTATCCCGGCTCGTTACCTGAAATGTGTGACTTTTGATGAGTTAGGCCCGGCCCTGTTTTATGATGAACGGTTTCACGATTCAGGGGAGTCTAAAGGGCATGTGCTTGATATGCAGCAGTTTAAGGGCGCGGAATTTATTATCTCGGACGCTAACTTTGGTTGCGGATCGAGTCGGGAGCATGCACCTCAGGCTATTCAAAAATTCGGCTTCAAAGCCATTATTGCCGAATCTTTCGCAGAAATATTTCATGGTAATTGCACTACACTGGGTATCCCTTGTCTGATAATGGCTAAGGATGCGCGATCTGCATTAGCTGATCTGGTTCAGGATAATCCTCAGGAGGAGATGTTCTTCGACATTGAAACCATGCAGATCATCATGCTCAATCAGACTTTTGGTTTCACCATGAAAGAGAGCGTTCGAGAGGCTTTTTTGTCAGCAAGTTATGACCCGCTGGATGAACTGATGCAAAATGCAGAGGCAGTTGCACAGGTTGCTGCACGACTTAGCTAGGGAATCCCTGATATGCCTCAGCAGAAAATTGAAATTTACGATACGACACTCCGAGATGGTAATCAGGGCGAAGGCGTTAATCTGAGCCTGCGTAATAAGTTGGATATTGCCGTAGTTCTGGATGCATTAGGGGTTGATTTCATAGAAGGTGGCTGGCCTGGTTCGAACCCTAAGGATGATGATTTTTTTGTTTCAGCAAAGGACATGGACTTCAACCATGCCAGGATCACTGCGTTCGGTTCTACTCACAGGGCCGACAGCGTGCCAGAGGAGGATGCTTTCCTTGCTAAACTGGTGCAGGCCGACGCTGATGTAACCTGTATTTTCGGTAAATCCTGGGATCTTCACGTAGAGCAGGCTCTGCGTATATCGGCCGATAGAAATCTGGAAATGATCGAAGGGTCCATAGCGTATCTTGTTGAAACCACTAAAAAGCCGGTTTTTTATGATGCGGAGCATTTTTTTGATGGTTTTAAGAGTGACCCTGGGTACACCCTGGCCTCTTTGCAGGTTGCCTTTGATGCAGGTGCACAGCGGATCATTCTCTGTGATACCAATGGTGGCGTATTACCCAGTGAAGTAAAACTAGCAGTAGAAGCAGTTCGTGACAGTATTGCTGGTGTTCAGCTGGGAATTCACGTGCATAATGATGGTGGTCTGGCGGTTGCTAATACGCTCCAAGCCATCGAAGCGGGTGCGGTCCAGGTTCATGGCACGATCAATGGCATCGGTGAAAGATGCGGAAATGTAGATTTAACTTCGGTCATTGGTAATCTGGAATTGAAGTTGGGTTATCGATGCTTGCCTGAAGGGCGCATCAGTGGGTTGAAATTGATCTCCAAAAAAGTTTGGGAAATTCTGGCTATGGATGGACCATCAGTCCAGCCATTTGTCGGAAATTCGGCGTTTGCACATAAAGGGGGTGTGCACGTGTCTGCTGTTCTGAGGAATCCAGAAACCTATGAGCATATTTCACCCGAAGTCGTTGGTAATAGTCGAAAAATCCTCATCAGTGAGCTTTCCGGGGGCTCGAATTTGAGGGCCAAGCTAGCGAATCGATATCCGCAACTTGAGGGCAAGGAAGTAAGCCAGGCAATACTGGGAGAGGTTCAGGAGAAGGAACACGCGGGTTACTCTTATGAAAATGCAGATGGAAGTTTTGACTTGTTGGTGCGTCGACACATCGGTAGATATCAGCCTTGTTTTGAAACTGTTTTTTACAGAATTTATTCGCCGAGTAATGAATTAGTAGCAGATCAGGCGGATTCGGATTTGGCTGGAACTATTGAGGCTTCAGTTAAAATCCGCATTAACGGCAGCGAAACACTGTGCGCAGCCGAAGGCAATGGCCCAATTGATGCCCTAAACCTGGCCTTGCGTAAGGCTTTGCAAGTGGACTACCCGGTGGTACAAGATCTACATCTGAGCGACTACACGGTTCGGGTCGTGAATTCAACAGAAGAAACGGCTGCCAAGGTGAGGGTTTTTCTTGAGCATCAATTTGAAGGTGAAAGTTTCGGCACCATTGGTGTCAACGTTGATATAATCAAGGCAAGTTGGCTGGCCCTGACAGAGGCTTACCATTATGCCCTGATGCAGCACAGTGACTACCTCGATGAATTGAATTCATAGAATTCTGTTTAATTCACAGCATCCTGATTCGCAATTACTGCGTCACCGAGGTATCTGATGGACTGGGAAAATCGCTGGCATCCACTATTAGAGCAATGGGTTACCATTACCAGTCATCGAGGTGCTAGGCCCTNGCAAANGTANCNAATGTAGCAAATGCAGCAAATAAGGATCCTGTCATCGCTGCGAGCTATGATCCNGATTGTTATCTATGCCCGGGAAATACGCGTNTNTCAGGCGAGATCAATCCAGATTACGAAGAAATTTTTGTATTTGANAATGACCATCCNTCTTTTGATCTACAGGCGCCTGAGCCCAGACCTTCTGCTCTATTTTATAAGAGCTCGATTGCTTCTGGTGTNTGTCGTGTTATGTGTTATGACCGTCATCACCAGACTGCNTTAGGGCAGTTGCCTGTANAGCAGATCGAAGCAATCGTCGCCAGTTGGATANAACAAAGTCGTTTGTTGTATCAGGACAAGCAGATTAAGACGGTTTTCATCTTTGAAAATCGCGGTGAACTGGTCGGGGTATCAAACCCNCATCCCCATTGCCAGATTTATGGTGTGCCCTTTGTCATGGACACCATAGGCNGGGAACTGGCGGCAGTTCAGCGATATCGACAGCAGCATAATGTGAATCTGTTTTCCCAGATTCTGCGTGCNGAACAGGAAGACGGTCGTCGGATTTTATTCTGTGATGATCACTGGCTGGGATTTGTGCCCTATTTTGCCAGACTGCCCTACGAGATGTACCTCATGTCTCGATCTGATTTCTCAGATCTGAGGCACTGCCCGTCTGTCGCGGTCGAGTCTATGGCCAGGGGACTAAAAATCATGCTGGCTGCCCTGGATGCGCTTTGGAACACGCCGCAGCCTTATATCCTGACGGTTCATCAAGCACCAGTCGCTGATTCTGACACAAGTGATTACCGCTGCTTTATCCAGATAATTCCGCTGATGCGGGCTCCGGGATTACAGAAATTTCTAGCCGGGGTTGAAACCGGNGCNGGTCAGTTCTTGAATGATGGCTCTCCCGAACAGAAGGCNATGGAACTGCGCCAAGCTCAGNATCGTGGTTCGGGGGACGTGTGAATAGCCGCAGTNGATGCGGTTGCCAGCCAATTAGGATAAGGTGCNGCGATTGATACTAGAAAATAGGAGCTAATATGAAAGTCGATAATCATTTAACCCCGAATTGGCGGAAAATACCCCAGCATGTTAAGGCACTTGAAGCCGACGGGTATGACGGTGTTGGTACCGCTGAGATGAATCATGACCCGTTTTTNCCTTTGCTGCTGGCAGCCGAGCATAGTGAGAACATCGAACTGCANACGGGTATTGCCGTTGCTTTTGCACGGTCACCAATGATTTTAGCGAACCTTGGGCATGACCTGAATGCCTATTCTAAAGGCCGTTTTACGATGGGGCTGGGATCTCAGATACGGGCNCATATAACCAAGCGTTTCAGTATGCCCTGGGGTGCCCCAGCAGCGCAGATGAAAGAGCTGATACAAGCGATGCGAGCGATCTGGNCCAATTGGTATGACGGTGAACCTCTCAGGTTTGANGGTAAGTATTACAGTCATACGTTGATGACACCGGCATTCACACCACAGGACAAAGAGTATGGTGCGCCTAAGGTCATACTGGCTGCAGTAGGTCCAATCATGACNGAAATTGCNGCTGAAGTNGCTGATGGCTTGATTATTCACCCATTCAGCAATGAAAAATACATTCGNGAGGTTACCTTACCTGCCGTTGAACGCGGATTGGCTAAATCAGGTCATTCGCGGGAGAATTTTGAAATTACTTACAGTCCTTTTATTGTATCGGGGCAGGATGAAAACGCATTTGANGCGGAAAAAGCAGCCGCCAGGGCGAGGATATCTTTCTACGCGTCAACCCCCGCTTACAAGGGCGTATTGGGCGTTCATGGCTGGGGAGACCTGCAGCCGGAATTAAATACCATGTCAAAGCAGGGGCTCTGGCAGGACATGGCCGGGTTGATTACAGATGATATGCTGAATGCTTTTGGCGTGATGGGTGAGCCTGGAATGGTTGTTGGNGAAATGAAAAAGCGNTATGGCGACTTTACTGATCGTACCGGCGGATCGTTTGGCTTTGTNGATTCCAAGCAGCGGCTGGANATGGTCGCTGAATTACGCAACGCCTGANTACTGTTTCAGCAATGGCAATCCCTAAGAGTGTGGTTTTTGATTCGGGCAAGCTTAGAATTCTGGATCAGACTCTGCTTCCNGGTACGGAAGTNTATCTAGAATGTACCTCAGTGGAGCAGGTTGTCAGGGCGATAAGTAATCTTTCGGTGCGAGGNGCGCCGGCCATTGGCATTGCTGCGGCCTATGGCTTGANTCTGGGGCTGGAACATTCGACTGCTGANCCATTGGGTTTGCAGCAGGAAATTCGAGACCGTGCTGCTCGCCTCAAAGCAACTCGACCCACAGCAGTAAATTTATGCTGGGCAGTTGATCGAGTGCTGGTTGTGGCGGAGCGCTTCTATGACCAAAATGCTGACACAAACTTGTCTGAAGAGGAGCGGTATGGTGCTCGGCTGGCAAGGGCCTTAANNCAAGCAGCTGATTCGATTTTTGACGAGGANAGAAAAGCNTGTCGATTGATTGGTGAAAATGGTAGTCATCTGATTCGGCAGCNCCCGCGGGTATTGACGCACTGTAATGCAGGATCATTGGCCGTGTCCGAATTGGGGACCGCCCTGGCACCCATATACCTTGCCCATCAACAAGGCGTTCCGGTGCATGTCTATGTCGATGAAACAAGACCGCTGCTACAGGGTTCCCGATTGACCGCTTTTGAGTTGGGNCGCCAGGGTGTTNATTGCACCTTGATTTCAGACAATATGGCTGCCCATGTTATGTCCTTAGGGCAAGTGGACCTGGTGATTGTGGGTGCTGATCGNGTCGCCGCTAATGGTGATACAGCCAATAAAATTGGNACACTGAATCTGGCCATTGTGTGTGACCACTTTAGTATCCCTTTTTACGTCGCTTGTCCNTGTTCAACCATCGATCTGGGCACTGCCACAGGTTCTCGGATTGAGATTGAAGAACGTGCCCCGGAAGAGGTTAGACAGGTCCTGGGCAGGCCCAGTGCGCCGGTTGACGTTGCCGTATTTAACCCGGCCTTTGATGTAACACCTGCGGCTTTGATTACCGGTCTGATCACTGAGAAGGGTATTATTAAAGGACCCAATGCTGACAAGTTAAGGCTTTTTGATACTTCCTGTGACCCGCGTTCGTCGTGACCAAGCCGTTGCCAGGAAGAATAGTCATTATCAGGAGATATTGATTTAGGTGATCACTGTCGGCGTAAAGAAATTGACTATTTTACGGGCCTGGCTTGATTCTAGTTGTTGGGTAAAATGCAGGTGCTAAGTTACTGCCTGCTATAGGACGTATAGGGAAACTGATGCGTTTTCGTCGTTTTCGATTCGACTAGATGGGTAAAGGCTGTTGTTTACCAAGCATTAGAGTGGATAAAAGGCATTTGACCATAAAAATTTGCTGGATTATTGCTGTCGGTCTTGTATTTGCCTGCTTTAAAGTTCAACAATAGGGTACTTCATTTTGGAGGCGGATTAATGGCTGATAACAAACCCATACTCATTGCACTGGGTATTGCGCTGATCGCACTGGTAGGGGCTTCGGTTTATTATTTTTCGAGTCCCCAGGTTGAACCGGTTGTTGAAGCTACGCAGATTTCGATTCCCGAACCTGAATCCGTTGCCGTTTTGCCGGAACCTGAGCCAGAAGCGGAACCCGAACCGGCACCCCTGTTGGTGGACCAAACAGATCCACTGCCTGAGGCGCCGTTGGCCGTTATGGAAGAACCAGAGCCGGCTGAGCCCGATTTTGTCCTGCCATTGCTTAATGGCAGTGATGCGTTAATTCGAGATGGCCTGATTAGCTTGAGTCGTCACGAAGGCATCAACAGGTGGGTATCTGTTAGTCAACTGATCCGTAAATTTGTTGGTTTTACCAATGCTGTTGCTAATGGTGAAGTGGTCAAGGAACCTCTGCAGGTACTGGGTCCTATCGGCTCGTTTAAAGCACTTAAGCTCAATAATGATCGGTATCTAATGGATAGGGAGAGTTTTGAAAGGTATTCGATGTTTGTTGAGATTTTCGTTTCCCTGGACAGTCAGCGGGTGGCCGAACTGTATGTTTTGATCCTGCCATTGCTGGAACAGGCTTACACAGAATTGGGTAACGATGACGGTAGTTTCAATGCAGTCCTGTTTAAAGCCGTTGGCCGATTACTGGAGACGCCCGTGGTAGAAGGTGATATAGGCTTGGTTCGGCCAGTGGTTATGTATCATTATACTGACCCAACGCTTGAGGCTCTGAGCCCAGCACAGAAGCAACTGGTTAGAATGGGCCCTGCTAATACTCGTCGGTTACAGTCCAAAATGAGCGACATCGCAGGTCAGCTTAGAAAGATTCTGGACTAGTCTCTGCTTACAATGATGAAACCGCTGAGTCACATTAAGGTTCTCGATCTGACCTTGGCCAGAGCCGGTCCCACAGCGGTAAGACTTCTGACTGACTGGGGCGCTATGGTTACCCGCGTCGAGCCTCCAGCGAAGACCGAAGCAGGTGATATAGGCGGGGCGCGGTATTCGCCTGATGCTCAGAACCTGCATAGAAATAAACGCGGCATGTGCCTGAATCTCAAACATCCCCAGGGACTGGCAGTGTTTCTCAAGCTGGTTGCCCAGGCAGATGTCGTTGTTGAAAACTTCCGTCGCGATGTCAAACACCGACTTAAAATCGATTATGAGTCGTTAAAAAAAGTTAACCCCCGATTGATTTATGGCAGTATTTCAGGGTTTGGGCAGACTGGTCCGTACAGTGAGCGTCCAGGTGTGGACCAGATCGTTCAGGGTACCAGTGGTCTGATGAGTATTACCGGCGATCCTGAGGGAGATCCGACCAGGGTCGGTATTGCTATCAGTGATACTTCTGCCGGTATGTTTTTAGGGCAAGGTATCCTGCTGGCATTGATTGCACGAGAGCAGACCGGTGAGGGCCAATGGGTGCATACAAGTTTGTTGGAATCGATGCTTTGTAAGCTCGATTTTCAAGGCGCAAGATATACTATGTCTGGAGAGGTGCCGGAGCGTGCCGGTAATCATCATCCCACTAATTCGCCCATGGGTGTTTTTCAAGCGAAAGATGGCAAGGTTAACCTGGCTGCGAGCAGCAACAAGATGTTCACCAATCTCTGTCGGGTAATTAAAGCGCAGGCGTTATTGCAGGATAAGCGCTTTTTGAGAGCATCAGGGCGTATTAAACATCGCGACCAGTTGACCGAAGAAATAAATAGTAAGACCCGCCGATTCACGGTAACAGAACTGGTCAGGAAATTGAACGAAGCAGGTTGTCCGTGTGGCCCCATTTATGATGTAGGGCAAGCTTTTGAGGATGAGCAGGCTCAGTCGCTTAGAATGACCCGTACTGCAACTCATCCTGTGCTTGGGGACATAGACCTTATTCGCTCTCCTATTAACTTTTCGGGATCAGAATATGAGCCTGCGTTTGCACTGCCTGCGCCAGAATTAGGCGAGCATACGGACGAGATATTAGCGGAATTGGGCACGACAGCAGAAGAGATATCTGCGTTAAGGGATGCAAAGGTAATCTAATAATTTAATTTCAGGTGAATCAGTTGGAACTAAGTACAACCAAAATGATCGCGGAGACCCNAGATGGCATCGGTTGGGTCACCTTTAATAATCCTCGGCGCCGCAACGCAATTTCTCTGGAAATGTGGCANGNCCTGGGNATTATCCTGGAAGCTTTTCAGCATGACGAAACTGTTCGTGTGGTGGTGATGAAAGGAGCCGGTGGTNAAGCATTCGTATCNGGGGCCGATATCTCTGAGTTTGATGCACACAGNGGTAACGCAGAACAGAAACTTGNATATGCGAAGGTAGCAGCGCATGGCAATCGCTGGTTGAATAAACTGGATAANCCGTTGATAGCAATGATTCAGGGATATTGCATCGGTGGTGGCCTGGCAACCGCACTGAGNGCTGATATCAGGTTCGCCACGCCGGACTCCACCTTCGCTATTCCTGCAGCGAGGCTTGGTTTAGGCTATGAATATGCTGGACTCAGTGTGCTCTCCAGTATCGTNGGGCCTTCTCGAGCCAAGGATATTATGATGTCAGCACGTTTCCTGGATTCNAAGGAAGCATTNCAGATGGGTTTGATTAACTTTGTGGTGGAAAGTCACGAATTAGAAGCTGCGGTCACAGCTTACGCCCAGNGTATTTCGGCTAATGCGCCGTTAACNGTTAAGGCGGCAAAAGTGGCTATCAATGAAGTCGTAAAGGATGAGTCGAGCAGAGACCTGGATAAGATCAGTCAGATGATTGATGNGTGTTTCAACAGCGAGGACTACGTGGAAGGGCGCAAGGCTTTCATGGCTAAGCGCACGCCTGAATTCAAAGGCCGATAGGCCNNTGTTCAGCCGATCGTCGCTAGCAACAAATAGCTTNAAATTAACGTTCTCGAAGTGCATTNGCCTGAGCTCGCTTTAGCGGTTTTAGCAGGTAGTCCATGACTGTTTTTCTTCCCGTCATAATATCTACGGTCGCTATCATGCCTGGAATAATTGGNAGAGGGTCTTTGCTTGAGCCAATATAATTGGTCTGGGTACGCACTTGAATCTGAAAAAAANGTTCACCGCTTTCATCGANGATGGTATCTGCGCTGATGCGTTCGAGAACAGCGTCCAATCCACCATAAATCGAATAGTCGTAAGCGGTTAGTTTAACGGTTGCAGCTTGGCCGGGACGGATAAAGGCGATATCAGAAGGCCTGATTCTGGCATCGATCAGCAGTGTATCGTTGCTTGGCGCAATTTCAATAAGGTCCATTCCAGGCTGGACAACAGCGCCGATGGTGTTAACTAAAACCTGGTTAACGATGCCATCCACCGGTGAGCGAACTGAAGTCCTGGCCACTCGGTCTTGCAGCGCTACNTTTGAAAATGTGAGTTGATTTAATTCTGCTTTCACTTTTGTAAAATCTTCCTGAGCNGCGGACAGGAAGTGCTGATTGNGTTCATCTATCTTTTTCCTTGCTTCCTCTATAACCGCNGCTGCCANGGGTAGTTTCAAGCGGGATTCNTCCAGGCGGCCCTTGGCTTCGTTGACTGCNCGTTGCAACCTGAGTAGTTCGATTTTTGATACGGCACCTGATTTAACCGCAGGCGTGGTTAACGCAAGTTCCTGCTTGGCAAGTTCTGCNTTGGTTTTNAGCTTNTGGAACTCGCTNAGCAAGGCCTGTCGGGCCTGGGTGTGCTGTTTTAACTGTTGCTTTAAGATACCAAGGCTGCTCTGTAATTCATTTCTTCGAGTCTGATACAGNCTGACCTCATTCTGGAACGATTCAAGTTGATCACTGCTCAGTCCGGCTGGNACTTTGAGGTCCTCGCCGGATAGTTCAGCAGTTAGTCGNGCTGCCCGATACTGCAGCACATCGATGGATGACTGGCTCTGGTTAAAGGATGAAGCAAATCGAGTATCATCTATACGAATCAGAGGTTGGCCTTTAATCACCCTATCACCGTTAGAGACCTTGACCTCGGCTATGATGCCGCCTTCGAGGTTCTGGATAATTTGTATCTGGGTAGAAGAAATTACCCTGCCCTGTGCCCGGGCAACCTCGTCCAGACTGGCATANTTTGCCCATATGAGGGCTGTCATTACAAACAGTGCCGTCAGTATCACAATGCCATGACTAATNAGGGGGGCAGCCTCTGTTTCGGCTACTATTCTATCTGNCATGAACTCTCGGTCTTTTTGACGAATCATTGTTGATTACTTCCACTGGCGAGTTTTTCCAGAACTTCTTCTCTGGGGCCATCGATGACAACCTTACCGAGGTTGATGACAATCAGGCGNTCGACCAGGGNCAGCATGGAAGAACGGTGTGTCNCCAGTATCAGGGTNTTGTCCTGAACGTATTCCCGCAGCCCTGAGATAAAACTTGCTTCAGTCACGTTATCCATAGCATTACTGGGCTCATCGAGNAGTAGTAATGAGGCCNGGCTAAGTAATGCGCGAGCGATGGCAATGCCTTGCCGTTGCCCACCTGAAAGTTGCTGGCCCCGTTCTCCTACCTGTAGATCAAAGCCCTGAGGATGTTGATTCAGGTAACTNGCGATNCCGGCCAGTTCGGCAGCTTTGAGGACATCGGCGTCAGTCGCCAGGGCATTACCAAAGGTAATATTTTCCCTGACTGTGCCACTGGTTAAGGTAACATCCTGGGGCACATAGTTAATGTTTCGTCTCAAGTCTNCCGGATCAATTTGCCTTATGTCGGTACCACCGATGAGGATTGACCCTGACTCGGGCAGATAAAATTTACACATCAGACGATGCAGAGTGGANTTCCCTGACCCTGTTCGACCAATAATGCCTACTTTTTCTCCGGCATGAATGTGGAACGAGACACGNTCCAGTGCTTTTGTATCCTGGCCNGGATAGGCGAATCCGACATCCCTGAACTGACAATCAGATGAAACTTTTGGCCTGTGCAGGAATTTCTGGCCAGGTTCTCTTTCGGTGGGCAATGACATCATTGCATCGATGGTTCGATAGGCAGCAATGGAATGATGATAGCGAGTCAGTATCCCGGCAACTTGTGACATGGGAACNAGGCATCGACCGGTCAGGATAGTACAGGCTATTAGTCCGCCGACAGAAAGAGTTCCGTCGCTGATGGCGTAAACCCCGCCAATTACGACGCCTATGGATGCTACCTGCTGTCCTAACTGGGCTAAATTAAGGGTTGACAGAGAAAGCAAGCGGGATCGCAGACCCANCTTTGCCAGTTTGCTGTTGTGAGCTTCCCAGCGACTCTGCATGGCGCCCTCTGCCTGAGCTACTTTGATTGCCTCCAGAGAATATAGTGTTTCAATCAACATCGCTGTTTTGCGCGATGACTCCNTNAATATATCCTCTATGGTAGTTTGCAGCCGCTTCTGGAACAAAAGGCCGATCACNATAATGATNGGAATCATAAACAGCGGAATGAGCGCTAGGTTTCCAGCTATACCATAGATGAGGGTGATGAAAAGCAGAACAAAAGGTAGGTCAATCACCGTGATTAGCGTTGTTGANGTAAAAAACTCTCTGAACTGGTCAAATTCCTGGAGATTATTGGCAAAACTGCCTACTTTTACCGGGCGGTCAGCAATTCGCATATTCATGACGCGTTCAAAGGTATTTGCTGACAGCATGATATCTGCTCTCTTTCCCGCGGTATCGATGAAATAGCCACGCATTGATTTCATCAGGAAATCAAAAACCAGAACGAGAGCGACGCCTGATGCCAGTACCCACAGCGTATCNAAAGCGTGGTTGGGCACGACTCGGTCATAGACATTCATAATAAATAACGGTGTTACCAGAGCAAATATATTGACCAGAAGTGAAGCGAGGATGACCTCCAGGTANAGACCTTTAGATTTCGCCATAGCGCCGAAAAACCAATGATTACGAGATGGGTCAACCTGGTTNCCGATATTTCCGGCCTGGTCGTCCTTAAAGAAAAGGCAAGTGCCNGTGTAAGCCTGGTTGATGTCATCTTGGTCGCAGTTAATGGCAACATCNGATTGACTGGGAAATATAAGTTGNAAAGCAGTCNCACTGCTACCGACCAAAATGCAGGCTCGCTGCTCAGANAGTAAAAGCACGCAGGGAAGTATCTGTTGCGGAATTTCGACTATTGNTCTTTGTTGAACGCTGGCCTTGAAGCCCGCCCGCTCGGCAGCCCGNACGAAAAGGCTCGTGTCCATCCTGCCATCANCCATGGGCAGGCCGGCAGNAAGTCCTTGNGCTGAGTGGGGTCGTTGATATAACCGGGTCATCTGTTCCAGCGACAGTAGAAGTTCATCTGTCAGGAATTGATCGGCGTTTGTGCTTGATGAATCCATCTGCNCATTATAGCACCNGCTGATAAGNCGNAGGTTACAATGTNTAGTCCAGTGATGAGCTTACGATTGGNTGGTAAGCCCGCCCCGNNGGGGTTTAANTTTGTTTTATNTGTCNTTAAACTGGCTTGAGNCAGTATGGTGTGATTGATGTTACTTCGNTACTTTTACCTCCTGAAATCGTATCAGGTTCCCGTTTCTATCCGAGAATGGCTGGATTTCATNCTCGGAATGCACCAAGGCCTGATTTTTGCGNACTCGGCAGATTTTTACTATCTGAGTCGNCTTTGTCTGGTTAAAGATGAAGCTTATTTTGATAAATTCGATCGTGCATTCCAGCATTTTATGACTGGCCTTGATACGCTTGCGCCTGTTTTTACTTATGAGANAGGTAAAACGATGCTGGAATTTCTACGCAAGCAATTCCTCGCTGAACTTTCTGAATCTGAAAAAGCCGNACTGGAAGGNCTGTTACAGGATTANCACGAGAGCAATGCTCGGGTGCAAGCGCGGNTTGCTGCTGCGAATCAAGANTTGATTGACGGCAAAACACNCAGGCAGCAACTCGGCCCACTGGAAAAAGCATCCGCAGTNAATAANCAGGGTGTTAATCAAGTGGCTCCCTGGNCTGCTGAGTTATCAGCATTGAGTGAAGTCAGCGANCCCAAAGATGCGGATGACGCGACAACCGTCTNNGANGGCCTGGGTGAAGGTGACCCCGGTTCCGNCCGCAGTGCTCAGGAGGAAGGTGGTTTTGAGGGTAGTGATCAGGACTCAAGTGGTTCTGATGGTNGTGGTGAAGGCGAAAATGGTTCTGATGACGCGGGTCACGGTGAGAATGGTTTTGAAGGCAGGGGNGCAGGGTTTGCAGGTGAGTCTGGAGAGAAGGTAATTCTCACGGATGAGGCTGGAAGATCTTCGGCTGAAAAGATATGGGTGCTGCGNCGATTCAGGGATTATGACTCAGATGTAGAACTTGGGACGCGGAACTTAAAGTTGGCNTTAAGGCGCCTGCGTAAGTTTGCTCGCACTTCTACTGAATTAGAATTTGATCTCGGAACTACCATTAACAATACAGCAAGAAATGCCGGTTTGTTAGATATTGTGATGATGCCAGAGCGAAGAAACTCGGTAAAAGTACTGCTGNTATTGGATACCGGTGGTTCAATGGATGAGTATNTNCAATTGTGTGAGCAGTTGTTCTCAGCATCNTCAACCGAGTTTCGGCACCTGCATATTTTTTATTTTCATAACTTTNTTTATGAANCCATCTGGCAAGACAATGATCGACGNCTCGATGAAAAAATNAGCATCACCGAACTGATTGGCCGGTTTGGAGCTGACTACAAACTAATTCTGGTAGGNGATGCCCAGGTTGGNTTNCCCGAAATCCAGGAACCGGGCGGAAGCTTGGAACATTTTAATCAGCTACCAGGTAGTGCCTGGTTGACGCGCTTGAAGGAGNACTATCGTAAGTTGGTCTGGTTGAATCCTGTTCACGAAAAATTTTGGCTGGNCTCNCCNAGTATTCAGCTGACAAGAAAGCTGGTAGCAGATGAAATGTATCATCTGTCCCCAAAAGGTATCGAAGCGGCTATGCGAGTGCTGGCCCGGTGATCATCCTGACCGGGGCCTTATTGAGATAGTGNGTGATGTTTTCTTGCATCTGAACGATTAGTCTTTGCCGAGATTCAAGCGCACCCCAGGCGTTATGCGGTGTAATCAATAAATTCAAGTTGGGNTGATTGAGTAGCGGCTCATTGGCGGTTGCAGGTTCCTGATCCAGGACATCTACCGCGGCACCGGCCAATTGGTTGTTGGCCAGGGCATCAATCAGCGCCTGACTNTCGACAAGTCCGCCNCGNGCAGTATTGATTAGGAAAGCNTCTGATCGCATAAGGGCCAGTTTTTCNGCATTGATGAATTGATNGTTGTCGNTCGTGAGGGGACAGTGCAGCGAAACAACGTCTGCTCTTNCTAGTAATTCGTTCAANGTGACTCTTGGGATAGGATCTGTGCCCGGCGTGGCNGGTGTNGCGGCACGTTTTTTNCCGCTACTGTTTGCGGCAATGACTTCCATNCCGAGCGACCGNGCTGNCAGTGCAACTGCATGGCCTAGTTCACCCAGTCCTACAATACCCAGCGTCTTGCCCNTTATTTCAATAATTGGNTGGTCTAGTCGNCAGAACACGTCAGACTGCTGCCAGCGGCCCTNCTGAGTATCTGTCAGGTAACGGGGCATGCTGGTAAATANATTCAATAACAGCGTTAACGTATGCTGCACCACCGAGGGTGTCGCATAGGCAATAGCATTGCATACAGTCACGCCGGAGTTCCTGGCAGCTATCAGGTCGATATTATTGCTGCCGGTGGCCATGATACTGACAAGCTCAATTTGCGGATTCTGNTNGAATGCNGTTNGATCAAGCAGAATTTTATTAGTTAATATGACCTGTGCATCGCGTATCCGAGGGAGGATATCTTTGGCCCGGGTGAAAGGGTACACCTGCCACTCAGTTAANGTGGCAGTAATGGGGGTTAGATCAACCAGATCACCCAGGCTACTGCTATCAAGGATAACGCCTTTCATATCGAATTAAGGTTGGNGTCAGGCATGCGCTTTCAGGTCGCTGAATAGTCGTCTGGGTTTNANAGATCNGGGAATGCAGTTGCAAGAGCTTCGTTCCACTGCGCTATTCTNNCGCTCTGGGCCTCGAGTAAGGTCTGNACATCGNCTGAAAATTCCATGCTGACAATNTGGTCTCCCTGACTGATGGAATTGACAACGTCCTGGTCCTGGGAATCAACAACGGCNCCGAATACACTGTGATTGCCATCTANATGAGGTGTNGCGACATGCGTGATAAAGAACTGNCTGCCGTTGGTTCCTGGTCCGGCATTTGCCATGGNCAGGATGCCGGGTCGATTGTGCTTTAAATCGTNACTGAACTCGTCTTCAAAGCGATAGCCGGGGTCACCCGTGCCTGTGCCTAGAGGGCAACCTCCCTGGATCATAAAATCGCTTATGACGCGATGGAAGGCCAAACCGTTGTAATAGCCTNTCTGNCCAAGATTAATAAAATTGGCTACCGTTACAGGTGTCTCGTCGCTGTAGAGCTGCAGATTAATGGATCCTTGGTTGGTTTCGATAATAGCGCTGATGGTCAATGGANGTTCCTTGTGATGATGATCGGTGCAGGGATNATTGGACTGTTATTTTAGCGAGAACTGATCTCTGTGTAATTCCTTTGCTGGCTGCCGAGATACAACTGCCGGGGACGACCTATTTTAAAGGGTTCTGACAGCATCTCACACCAGTGNCTGATCCACCCTGGCGTNCGACCCAAGGCAAACACGACGGTATACATACTTGTTGGGATAGCCATTGCTTTGAGGGTGATGCCGGAATAAAAATCAATATTCGGGTACAGTNTGCGCTCTATGAAATAGGGTTCTTCTCTGGCGATTTTTTCCAGGCGGGTCGCTATTTTGAGAAGGGGCTCGTCTTCAATGTTCTTTTCAGCAAGAACNGCATGACAGCTATCCTGCATGACAAGCGCCCTTGGATCAAAATTTTTATAGACTCTGTGTCCAAANCCCATCAGTTTGAATGAGTCACCCTTGTCCTTGGCTTTGTCTACATATTTAGCCACTTCGCTTATATCGCCAATTTGTTCCAGCATTGTGAGCACGGCCTCGTTGGCACCACCATGCGAAGGGCCCCATAAAGCGGCAATGCCAGCAGCTATGGCGGCGTACGGATTGGCTTCNGTAGATCCAGCCAAGCGTACTGTAGAAGTTGACGCGTTTTGTTCGTGGTCGGCGTGAAGAATGAAAATTTTATCCATGGCGCTTGCCATGGTGCTGCTGATCTTTGANGTCTGGCCCGGATCACCAAAACACATGTTCAGGAAATTTTCGGCATAGTCTAACTCTGGGTTGGGAGCCACAAAGGGCTGGCCTGTTATTTTTCTATAGGTCATGGCTGCCAGAGTCGGCATCTTTGCAATTAACTGTAGCGCAGACTCTGTTCGGTGATCTTCATTGTAGATGTCCAGACCGTCATGGAACTGAGCCGCGAGGCCCGCCACTGCAGCACAAAGCATGGACATAGGGTGTGCTGAACTGTTAAAGCCATCAAACAGTTTAGCGAACTCATCGTCGACTGGCATGCGCTTATTGATGTCGTCCTTGAATGCGGCTAATTGGTTTTCTTTGGGTAATTCGCCATGTAATAACAGGTAGCAAACCTCCAGGTGTTCTGACTGACCCGCAAGTTGTTCGATGGGATATCCTCTGTGCATGAGGATACCGGCATCGCCGTCGATGTAGGTGATTTTNGAGTCACAGCTTGCGGTGGATAAAAANCCCGGGTCATAGGTGAATATCCCGGCGCCGCTGAGGCTGCGTACATCAATGACATNGGCACCNGATGCTGCTTCCAGAACNGGTAACTCTATTGATTTTCCATCTATATTGAGGGTGGCCATTTGTTTCATATATGGTTCCATTTTGTAAGCGGCTTTCAGTATTCGTAGTCTATATTATTGTTTTAAATAGTCTCTCAATAAACCCTTGGTTNTATTTAAATGTCTCAAGCTTCTAGATTGAATGCTGTCCTGGGTCCTGTTCTGGCATTAGGATACTGATTTATCTGNTGCNTATCNTTCGCAGCCAAGCCGATCAGGTTTCCCTTGTTTTAATTNGAGTACGGTTGCCTTAACTNGTCTANNAATATTGTATNAAAGCAAAACCCGCAGGNTTTGTACAGTCTAACAGACGTCATGAATTTGACCTTGCCAATTGTAATTTAATGATGAAAATTTTATNATTGCNCGCGCCTTGGTCAGCACTTGAAGCGATTACTGACGACCAGGCAGGGCTCGATNTTTTCGGTAAAACTTAACCTATTCATANGAATGGATCGAGTCGACTCACAACTGGAGACAGGATCGATGAAACATAATCCCCAGCCAACTAATGTGGGCCTGCTGGATTTGCTGCAGTTCAGGTGGCCGATTACTGCATTGGCTTCAATCAGCAACCGAATTGCAGGTATAGTCTTGTTTATGGCCATTGGCCTGGCGTTATATGTTCTGGATGCCTCGTTGGCATCAGAGGAGAGTTTTGCAGNGATCATGAAGATACTGGCATCTATGCCAGCTAAGATGGCCAGCTGGGTTATCCTGACTGCGTTGGCATANCACNTTCTCGNAGGTATTAANCATCTCATTTTGGATGGCGGCCGGGAACATTCCTTTGCAATGGGTTCCTTTGCTGCAAAAAGTATTTTTGTGATAACNGCCATTCTNTCTTCNCTGGCAGGCTATTGGGTTTTGTAAAAAAGGGGCTTTAAGGGTCAGATCAGGGACTGGTTTGAGCTGGCGAGGCTGCAAGCTTAAATGAGCCAGGTGCTGGTTTCAATCGAGTTGCAAGGAAAAAGATTTAAGGAAAAAGGTTCTTAAAATGAAGGGTTTGGCTGCAAAAGGCGTTCGTGACTGGTATATCCAGAGATTTTCTGCTCTGTTGCTTGCAGCCTATGTCCTCTTGCTGTTTGCAGTCATAGTGGCNATCCCTGAGTTGAATTTTATAGCTTGGCAAAATCTGTTTTCCATGACCTGGATGCAAGTCGCTACAGTCATAGCCNTATTGGCGACCTGCGCCCATGCCTGGATCGGGATGTGGACGATAGGTACCGACTATCTGAGTGATCACCANGCCGGCAGTAAAGCCAGNTCTCTGCGCTATGGTTATCAGNTTCTCTGCGCGTTGGTACTAATCGCCTATNTAATCTGGGGTATGAAGATTCTTTGGGGAAATCAATAAGATGGCCGAATATGCTGAACTTGAATTTGACGCAATTATAATAGGTGGTGGTGGATCNGGGTTGCGCGCTGGGCTGCAGCTTGCCCAGTCCGGTCANAAAACGGCNATTGTTTCAAAGGTCTTTCCGACAAGATCCCATACTGTCTCCGCCCAGGGCGGGATTACCTGTGCTATTGCCAGTGATGATCCNGANGACGACTGGCGCTGGCATATGTATGACACCGTTAAGGGCTCTGATTACATTGGTGACCAGGATGCCATAGAGTATATGTGNAGCGTTGGTCCAGAAGNGGTTTTTGANCTTGAACACATGGGATTGCCTTTTTCCAGAACCCCAAGTGGTAGGATTTACCAGCGCCCTTTTGGNGGCCAATCCAAGNACTTTGGCAAGGGCGGCCAGGCCGCCAGGACNTGTGCAGCTGCTGATANAACCGGNCATGCNNTGTTACATACGCTATACCAGGCCAATGTCAAGGCAGGCTCCACTGTCTTCAGNGAGTGGTTTGCCGTTGATCTCGTAAAAAATGCGGCTGGAGCTGTGACCGGAGTGATTGCCATCTGTATAGAGACAGGTGANNTTAATTACTTGAAGTCGAAAGCAACCGTTCTTGCTACCGGTGGCGCTGGCAGGATCTATGCCTCGACNACTAATGCGCTGATGAATACTGGCGATGGCACGGCAATGGCGCTCAGAGCGGGNTTTGTGCAGCAGGATATGGAGATGTGGCAATTTCATCCCACNGGTATTGCTGGCGCAGGAACGCTGGTAACCGAAGGCTGTCGGGGCGAAGGGGGNTATTTGATCAATAAAGATGGCGAACGATTTATGGAGCGTTACGCACCCAACGCAAAAGATCTTGCCGGTCGAGATGTCGTTGCNAGAAGTATGATTCTAGAAATACTTGATGGCCGTGGTGCCGGTGAAAATGGTGATTACGTGTTTCTTAAGTTAGATCATCTTGGAGAAGATATTCTTCATTCTCGCTTACCCGGNATTGTCGAGTTATCGAAAACGTTTGCTCATGTTGATCCCGTTAAAGAACCGATACCGGTGGTGCCTACCTGCCATTATATGATGGGTGGCCTGCCTACCAATGTCCATGGTCAGGCGATTACTGTTGATAAACAGGGTAAAGATCAGATTATAGATGGGCTCTATGCCGTTGGCGAAGCCGCTTGTGTTTCCGTACATGGGGCGAATCGACTGGGCGGTAATTCGTTATTGGATCTGGTGGTTTTTGGGCGTTCTGCAGGCCTTTTCATCAACGCTGCANTGACCGAGGGNGTGCAACTCGAGCCTTCAAGTTCNTCTGATATGGATGNGGCAATGCAGCGACTGAATCGCTGGAATAATTCCANTGCAGAAGGTGAGTCACCTGCGAGACTGAAAAAAGAGCTNCAGGATTGTATGCAGATGAATTTTGGTGTTTTCAGAAAAGAANCCCCTATGCAGGAAGGGATTAAAACNTTGGCTGATTTACGCGAGCGCATTGGTCACGCTTATTTGCAGGATAAAAGTAATACCTTTAATACCGCNCGCCTGGAGGCACTTGAACTCGANAATCTGCTCGAAGTAGCGGAAGCCACCGCGTTCAGTGCGGAAGGTAGAAAAGAAACCAGAGGGGCTCATGCAAGAGANGACTATAAGGATCGTGACGATGAAAACTGGCTNGCNCATTCTATTTATAACCCTGTGGCAAAGACGCTGTCGCAAAGAGCTGTAAATTTTGAGCCCGTGACNGTCGAGACTTTCCAACCGCAAGTAAGGACGTATTAGTCAGCATTGTTANGCTCGCNGNTTTGGNTCGCTTTANNGGAAATGGGTTTGTATTGGCTTGCAATCAAGNCTTGTTGCTTTAAAGAAAAATCNCAGTACTGGAGTTTTGTTTCAGATGATAGATGAATTTGGATTAANTGGTCGAGGGNANNCAGATGCAGGTAAGTGTATATCGATTTAACCCGGAAATTGATNAAAAGCCTCGTATGCAGGATTTTAATGTAGATATACCTGCGGGNAGAGATTTGATGGTGTTGGATGTAATGGCTTTATTGAAGGAGCAAGACCCNTCNCTGTCTTATCGGCGATCCTGTCGGGAAGGNGTGTGCGGCTCCGATGGCATAAACATGAATGGCAAAAATGGGCTTGCCTGNATTACCCCCATATCTGAGGTTGCCGGTGCGGGTGCGCTGAAACTCAGNCCGCTTCCGGGACTACCTGTGGTACGGGATCTGGTNGTTGATATGACCCAGTTTTATGNAAACTATGAGGCCATAAAGCCNTATCTGATCAATGACAATTCGCCNCCGGCCACAGAGCGCCTGCAGTCCCCNCAAGACAGAGAAAAGCTGGACGGACTCTATGAGTGTATTCTGTGTGCCTGTTGCTCGACTTCTTGTCCTTCATTCTGGTGGAACCCAGACAAATTTATNGGCCCGGCNGGTTTACTTCAGGCCTACCGCTTCCTGGCCGATAGTCGTGATACTGCNACTGATGAGCGTCTTGAAGCGTTGCAGGACCCGTTTAGTGTATTTCGTTGTCGGGGNATTATGAATTGTGTCAGTGTNTGTCCGAAAGGACTCAATCCNACACGGGCCATTGGTCATATCCGTACTATGTTAATGGGTCGAGCCGTTTGAATTGGTTTGGGGATAAGATACCGAATTCTCCTTAAAGCATACAACTTGAGTTGTAGCTCCGTTACAATTGGAAAATATTCTTAAAAGAAAGATGGGTTAAGATGTCAGATAGCTTCATGGAAACAATGTGGCGAACCAGCCATATTTCCGGGGGCAATGCANCCTATGTAGAGTCTCTTTATGAGGATTATTTGCTTGATCCAGCTAATAGCCCNGATNGCTGGCGGAATTATTTTGATTCTCTGCCTCATCAGACAGGCAGAGCCCAGCCTGATTTGTCTCATAAAACGATTCGAGAGCATTTNCTGTTACTGGCCAGGAATCAGAANAGGGTGGAACCGGTTTCGGCCACTACCGTTTCAGCTAATTATGAGCAGAAGCAGTTCGCTATTGGCGAACTGATTTACGGTTATCGGAGAAGAGGACANTTAAGGGCGAATCTTGATCCGTTGGGCCTGACCGAGATAGATGCCGTTCCTTCTCTAGAGTTAACCNATCATGGACTTTCCCAGGCTGATTACGACACTCGGTTTCAGGTGGGCTCANTGTCCATGGATGAACCTGAAGCCAAACTCAGCGATATTATCCAGGTTCTAGAAGAGACCTATTGCGGTTCGATCGGTGCCGAGTACATGCATATCACTAATCAGGAAGAGCTAACCTGGGTTCAGCAGAGAATGGAAAGCACTCGCTCCAGGCCACACTATGGACATGGTACAAAGCGACGATTGCTGGATCGAATCCTGGCGGCGGAGGGTTTGGAGCGATATCTTGGTAAAAAATACCCCGGNACAAAACGNTTTGGGCTGGAAGGTGCTGAAACTTTTATCTGTTCGCTGGCCGAACTGATCCATCGAGCCGGNACCGCNGGGGTAGTGGAAACCGTTATTGGCATGGCACACCGNGGCCGGCTCAATGTGCTGGTAAATCTNTTGGGNAAAGACCCAGCGCAATTATTTGATGAATTTGANGGCCGATTCAAAGCTGNAAGAGGCTCAGGGGATGTNAAGTATCACCAAGGNTTTTCTTCNAATTTAATGACNCCAGGTGGTGAAATGCANCTGGCCCTGGCATTTAACCCGAGCCANCTTGAGATCGCGGCACCCGTGATTGTNGGCTCAGTCAGNGCGCGNATGGACCGACGCGAAGATCCTGCTGGGGAAAAAGTGCTTGCCATAAATGTGCATGGTGATGCAGCTTTTGCCGGCCAGGGCGTGGTGATGGAAACTTTCCAGATGTCCCAGACCAGAGGCTTTCATACNGGTGGTACGATTCACGTCATTATCAACAACCAGATCGGTTATACCATTAGTAAACCAGAAGACGCGCGCTCTACTCGATATTGCACGGAAGTTGCTAAAATGGTTCAAGCGCCTATTTTTCACGTGAACGGTGATGATCCAGAGGCTGTGCTTTTTGTATCGCAGATGGCGTTGGACTACCGAATGGCTTTTNATAAAGATGTCGTTATAGATATTGTCTGTTACCGAAGACGAGGCCATAACGAAGGTGATGAGCCGTCTATTACCCAGCCGGCAATGTATAAAGTCATCAGGAAACATCCTACCACCTTAGATCAGTATTCTAAAAAATTGATCAAAGAAGGTGCTATCGATGAGCAAGAGTACCAGCGACGCATGGAAGCGTATCGAGATGCCCTGGATGAAGGCAACGCCGTAGCCTGGGATTATCTGAAGGAATCTAATACAGCGCTGCANGTGGANTGGCGACCTTATTTAGACCACGACTGGGATATNCCNGCGAACACGCAGATCGATATTAAAAAATTCCAGCACCTTGCCGGTAAACTGCTGGCACTGCCGGATGAGTTTTTATTGCATCGACAGGTNGAAAANATAGCCGCCGATCGNAGGAAAATGGCTGCCGGGGCGAAACTGATTAACTGGGGTTTTGCAGAAATGATGGCCTATGCAACACTGCTTGATGAGGGCTTTCAGATTCGATTGACCGGGCAGGACGTTGGCAGGGGCACATTTGCCCATCGCCACGCAATTCTNCATGACCAGCGTAGTGAGCAAGATTTCTCGCCTCTGGCCAATGCTGGTCTGGCNGGAAAATTTATGCTTTATGANTCGTTTCTTTCTGAAGAAGCGGTACTCGCCTTTGAATATGGCTACTCGCAGACAAGCCCTGATACNCTGGTAGTCTGGGAAGCTCAGTTCGGTGATTTTGCAAANGGTGCNCAGGTCGTTATTGATCAGTTTATTACCAGTGGGGAACATAAGTGGGGNCGNCTGTCCGGATTGACNATGTTACTACCGCATGGNTACGANGGAGCNGGCCCNGAACATTCNTCNGCNNGNCTNGAGCGNTATCTGCAGTTGAGTGCCGAGCATAATATTCAGGTNTGCATACCNACNACNCCNGCACAGATTTTTCACGTGCTGCGCCGCCAGATGATCCGTCCACTGAGAAGGCCCCTGATTGTTCTTTCACCCAAGAGTTTGTTACGGCATAGGGATGCGGTTTCTTCGCTGGAAGATCTAACTGAGGGTGAATTTTCACCCGTCATAGATGATAGCAGTAAAAAGCAGTGTCTCGATCAGGTGACTCGGTTAGTCCTATGTAGTGGAAAAGTCTACTTCGATCTGCTCGAAGCAGGTAAAGAAGCTGCTTTGAATCATGTTGCTATTATTCGAATTGAACAGCTATATCCATTCCCAGAACAATTGCTGGAGCAGATTGTCGGGCTATATCCGAATGTAATAGCAGTAGTCTGGTGTCAGGAAGAACCTATGAACCAGGGTGCCTGGTACAGTAGCCAGCACCATATGCGGCGCGTGATTCATCGTTTACATCCTGACATGAATCTTGATTATGCGGGTCGCGCGGGGTCAGCTGCAGCTGCGGCAGGGTATATGTCAATTCACCTACAACAACAGAAACAGTTACTGCAGACTGCTTTATACGGCAGCAGCCAGAATAAAGACCCATGATAAGTTTAAGGAAATTCAAATGATGGAAATTAAAGCACCTGATTTCCCGGAGTCCATTGCCGATGGTGAAGTCGCTCAATGGCATGTGGTAGAGCATGAGTTTGTGCTCCGGGACCAGGTTCTGGTGGATATAGAAACGGATAAAGTCGTACTGGAAGTGGTAGCACCATCGGATGGAAAGGTAACCAGGATACTTAAAACCACGGGTGAAACGATCCTGTCAGCAGATGTTCTGGCTGATTTTGAATCAGGCTCAGACGATCAGCCCGCAGNCGAGACGATNGCTGTCAAGCCGGTATCGTCTGAGGTTGCAGNACAGCAGCCTTCCAGGGCNAGCCCGTCCGCCAGGAAACTGGCCAGTGAAAGGGGNTTGGNNCTAAGCGATATAACAGGAACGGGTAAGGGTGGAATGATAACCCGGGGTGATGTAGTAAAGGCAAATCCGCAAACAGTGGTTAAGNAAACGCAGTCGGTCGCCTCGCCCNCGGNGNCCTCGTCTGCTGAGGAGGCCAATTCAACCAAGGGTGGTCGTATCGAACGTCGTGTGCCTATGACACGACTAAGAGCTAGTATAGCAAGGCGATTGGTCGAAGCTCAGCAGACAGCGGCNATNNTGACGACGTTCAATGAAGTTGATATGCAGGCAGTAATGGATCTACGCAGTAAATATAAAGANGCCTTCGCNGAAGCCCATAATGGCACCCGACTGGGCTTTATGTCATTTTTTGTAAGAGCTTGTGTGGAAGCCCTGAAGCGATTTCCGGGAGTCAATGCATCCATTGATGGCAATGATATCGTATACCATGGTTATCAGGATATTGGCGTAGCAGTAGGATCACCCAGGGGNCTGGTGGTGCCAGTTCTTCGCGATGCAGATAGCCTNGGACTGGCCGAAATTGAGGAAAGGATAAAGGNTTTNGGTGAAAAAGCNCAGNATGGCAAACTGTCCATTGATGAAATTACCGGTGGTACGTTTACCNTATCCAATGGTGGTATTTTTGGTTCATTGCTGTCGACNCCTATTTTGAATCCACCCCAGACTGGCATATTNGGGATGCATAAAATTCANGNNCGNCCNGTCGCTGATAATGGACAAGTCGTGATNCGNCCCATGATGTATCTGGCTTTGTCCTATGACCANAGATTGATTGATGGTTCCGAAGCGGTAAGATTTTTAGTNACCATTAAAGCGTTCCTTGAAGANCCCGCTAGAATTTTGCTGGATATTTGAGTAAGGAGGGAAGGTAAATGAGCGATTATTNCGATGTAATAGTGATTGGTGCAGGACCTGCAGGCTACCATGCAGCTATTCGGGCGTCCCAGCTTGGACTGAAAACGGCCTGTNTCGATAAATGGGTTGATGCTTCCGGNNCAGGGGTNCTTGGTGGGACTTGCCTGAATGTGGGTTGTATTCCTTCAAAAACACTCTTGGATATTTCGCACAAATATAGCTTGGCCAAGGATGGGTTTTCTGNTCTTGGGATTACCACTGGGAAAGTAGGAATTGATATTGCCACCATGCAGAAAAATAAGCGTGANATCGTAAAAGGNTTAACCCGGGGAGTAGCCGGACTCTTAAAAGCCAATGATGTTAAAGTCTATACNGCGACAGCGGAATTAGGTGCAGGTAGAAAGGTAACGCTCACTTNCGCAGATGGTCAGTCACAGGAACTCGGTGCAGACAANGTCATACTGGCAACGGGTTCGGTGCCGGTAGATATTCCGCCTTGCCCNATGGATGGGGAAAGGGTGATTGATTCTGAAGGGGCACTAGAGCTTGCGGCTGTTCCAGACAGACTGGGGGTCATTGGTGCAGGCGTAATTGGTTTGGAATTAGGCAGTGTCTGGAGTCGCCTGGGNGCTGAGGTGATCGTTCTGGAAGCGCTTGATGANTTTCTNCCNAATGCCGACCAGCAGTTGTCGAAAGAANNCGCGAAACAGTTTAAAAAGCANGGNTTGGATNTCAGNTTGGGNACCAGGGTAACTGGCACTCGGGTCGAGNAAAATGAAGTGGTGGTGAGCTACACTGACAAACAAGGAGATCAGGAACTTGTTGTGGATAAGATGATTGTCGCCGTTGGCCGTAGGCCGTTCACTCAGGGCGTACTGTCAGCAGATAGTGGTGTGCAATTGGATGAGCGAGGCTTTGTACATGTTAACGATCTTTGCGCCACCGATGCGGCGAGTGTTTTTGCAGTGGGGGATGTTGTNCGTGGGCCGATGTTGGCTCATAAGGGCATGGAAGAGGGTATCATGGTTGCTGAGCGAATTGCCGGGGCAAAGCCTGTGGTCAATTATGAATGCGTGCCATCGGTCATTTATACCAACCCTGAAGTNGCCTGGGTTGGCCAGANCGAAGAACAGCTGAAGGCTGCTGGTATTGCCTACNCAAGTGGTGTGTTCCCCATGGCGGCCAGTGGACGGGCCNTGGCTAGCAAAGAAACGGTCGGAATGATTAAAGTGTTGGCAGACGCGGACTCAGACCAGATTCTCGGTGTGCACATGATNGGCGCGCATGTCTCAGAGTTAATCTCAGAAGCGGTTATTGCGATGGAATTTGGNGCCACTGCGGAAGATCTGGGGCTGACCATGTTTGCTCACCCGTCACTATCAGAGGGCCTGCATGAGGCTGCGCTNGCGGTTTCGGGTCATGCTATACATATTGGCAACCGCAAAAAGAGAAAATAAATANCGTCGTTCCTGCGATTAAATTNAGCATAATGTTCAAGGCAAGGATGTAAAGAATATGAATTGTCACGAGTATCAGGCANACCCGCTGTTTGCTGAATAAGGGGTTGCCCNTATCGGNGGGGGATNNTGTCGATTNCAATAAATTGATAATAATGTTCAAGCTAAGGATGTAANGAATATGAATCTTCATGAATATCAGGCAAAACAACTGTTCGCTGAATATNGGCTGCCNATATCGGCGGGACTTGCNGTCGANTCAGGCGCTGAGGCTATTGCTGCAGCCCAGGCAATTGGTGGCGACCGATGGGTCGTAAAAGCGCAGGTNCACGCCGGAGGGNGAGGCAAAGCTGGNGGCGTGAAGTTATTTTCTGATCTGGATGAAGTTGGCGCATTTGCGGACAAATTGATTGGTAGCCATNTGGTTACTGCNCAGACTGACGAGCATGGGCAGCCNNTCAGTAAAATTTTTGTAGAGGCATGTACTGGGATTTCCCGTGAACTCTATCTTGGNGCCGTNATTGATCGGTCGTCAAAGAGAGTCATTTTCATGGCTTCAACCGAGGGCGGTGTAGAAATAGAGGAAGTAGCTCNACAAACACCTGAAAAAATCATCAAGGCGATCATACACCCTACCCAGGGAGCCCAGGCCTATCAGGGGCGGCAACTCGCCTTTAAGCTGGGCCTGGAAGGTCGGCAGATCAACCAGTTTGCCAGTATCTTTCTAGCCCTGGCCAAGATGTTTCAGGAGCGGGACCTTTCGTTACTGGAAATCAACCCGTTGGTGATCACCGATGCGGGAGACGTACTTTGTCTTGATGCGAAAGTATCAATAGATAGTAATGCACTATTTAGACAGCAGAACCTGGTGGCCATGCGNGATCCCAGCCAGGAGGATGAAAGAGAGAGGCAGGCCGGGGAATATGGACTTAACTATGTTGCCCTCGAAGGTAATATCGGTTGNATGGTNAATGGCGCTGGGCTGGCCATGGGGACTATGGACCTAGTAAAGCTGTGTGGNGGTGAGCCGGCTAATTTCCTCGATGTCGGCGGGGGNGCGACCAAGGAAGCAGTTAGTGAGGCTTTTAAGATCATCCTGTCGGACAGTGCNGTTAAAGCCATCCTTATTAATATTTTTGGCGGCATTGTTCAATGCGACATTATCGCGGCAGGTATAGTTGGTGCTGTAAGAGACGTTGGCGTTAAGGTTCCGGTGGTGGTTCGATTTGAGGGCAACAATGCNGCCTTAGGCGTACAGACCTTGGCTGGCAGTGATGTAGATATTATTGCNGCAACGAGTTTAACGGATGCTGTTGAACAAGTGGTCAAGGCCGCAGGAGAAGCATTGTGAGTATCCTAATCAATAAAGATACCAAAGTNATCTGCCAGGGTTTCACNGGTGCTCAGGGGACCTTACATTCTCAGCAGGCAATTGCTTATGGTACTAAAATGGTGGGCGGTATTACGCCCGGGAAAGGTGGNCAGACCCATTTGGATCTTCCGGTATTTAATACAGTTGCTGANGCTGTGCAGGCTACCGGGGCAGANGCCAGCGTCATTTATGTGCCCGCACCTTTCGCNAAAGATGGTATTTTAGAAGCGGCTGAAGCTGGAATTAAACTGGTAGTATGTATTACAGAGGGCGTGCCCACGCTGGATATGCTTGCCGTGAAAGTACGGATGGACGAGTTGGGNACGCGTCTGATNGGTCCAAATTGCCCAGGCNTTATTACCCCCGGNGGGTGCAAAATTGGAATTATGCCNGGTGATATTCACTTACCTGGAAGGGTGGGTATNGTGTCTCGTTCAGGAACGCTGACCTATGAAGCAGTAAAACAAACCACCGACCTGGGTTTTGGCCAGAGTAGCTGCGTTGGTATTGGTGGTGATCCCATACCTGGCAGTCATTTCGTGGATATCCTGGCGTTGTTTCAGAAAGACCCGGCAACAGAAGCGATTGTCATGGTTGGTGAAATTGGCGGCACGGCAGAAGAAGAAGCCGCCGAATTTATCAAAGCAAATGTGACCAAGCCAGTNGTGAGTTATATNGCTGGCGTGACCGCGCCGCCGGGTAAACGTATGGGGCACGCCGGGGCCATTATCGCCGGAGGAAAAGGCACNGCAGAGGATAAGTTTTCTGCTTTAGCTGCCGCCGGTGTGTGTACTGTGAAAAGTCTTGATTCTATTGGNTCAGCTTTGGGTGATATTACGGGTTGGTGTTAACACCAGNAGGTAACTCTGAACCTGAAGCGATTGTTTTTTANCNCGGGTCGGGGTTGAAATTTTGTAGTATTGCCCCCAGCTATCTGTCATCGATATGACGGAGCGAAGGAAAAAAATGGCCAGGACTGCTAAAAAGAAAAAAATGGGTTTNCAGACAGAAGCTAAACAGCTGCTGCAATTGATGATCCATTCTTTGTATTCAAATAGAGAAATNTTCCTGCGGGANCTNATATCAAACGCATCGGATGCCATCGACAAGTTTCGCTTTGCCAGTCTCACNGAAGCAGCATTATCATCTTCTGATGGCGATTTGTGTATCCGTATCGACGTTGACCCAGAANCNAAAACAATAACCTTGACTGATAATGGAATAGGCATGTCACGGGACGAGGCTATTGAAAACCTCGGTACCATTGCCAAGTCGGGAACGGCCCAGTTCATGTCAGAGTTAACGGGTGATGAGCAGAAGGATTCTCAACTGATCGGTCAGTTNGGTGTGGGNTTTTATGCTTCTTTTATNGTTGCCAGCAAGGTGGTGGTTGAATCACGTTCAGCCCGAGTCACTGCGGAAGAAGCCGTACGATGGACCTCTAGCGGCGAAGCAGATTTTGAGGTGGAAACCATAACCCGGGAAGCAAGAGGCACTCAGGTGACCTTGTNCCTGAAGGCGGATAACGAAGAATATCTCGACAATTTCCGCCTGAAGACGNTCATAAAAAAATATGCAGACCATGTTTCGGTGCCCGTTATCATGGCTCTGCCAGCGGAGCCCGATTCGGCAGATGAGGCTGANTCAGANACTGATGCGGACCTAGTAGCCCAAGACGAGGTGGTTAACAGTGCGACTGCGTTGTGGACTCGATCTAGGANTGAGGTCGGTAAGGAGGAGTACGAGGCATTTTATAAGCATATTTCTCATGATTTTGAGAACCCGTTAACCTGGAGCCATAATAAAGTTGAAGGGAAACTGGACTATACCAGTCTTATTTTTGTGCCNNGNAAAGCACCTTTTGATTTGTGGAATCGAGAATCGATAAAGGGTCTGAAGCTCTTCGTTCAGCGCGTGTTTATCATGGACGATGCTGAACAGTTTCTACCGCTTTACCTGAGGTTCATTAAGGGGNTTGTNGATTCCAATGATCTGTCTCTGAATATTTCAAGGGAACTGCTGCAGAAAGATCCTGCAATAGAGTCCATGAGGAACGCGCTTACCAAACGAAGTTTGGATATGCTCGATAAACTGNCGAAGAAAGAAGAAGAACAGTATCAACTATTCTGGAATGAATTTGGNCAGGTNTTAAAAGAAGGGCCNGCAGAAGATTTTGGCAATAAGGAAAAAATTGCTAAATTGNTGCGATTTTCGACTACCCATACAGGGTCAGANGTTCAGGANCAATCGCTCGATGCTTATTTGTCTCGTATGCAACCTGAGCAATCTAAAATTTATTATGTNGCCGCGGAAAATCTTCAGACAGCATCGAATAGTCCCCATCTTGANGTATTCAAAAAGAAAGATATTGAAGTGCTGTTGCTCACCGATCGGATAGATGAATGGCTGGTTAATCATCTNATGGAGTTTGATGGNAAAATGCTCCAGGATGTTGCNAAGGGCTCACTTGATCTGGGTGCATTGGAGGATTCTGAAGAAAAGAAGGCATCGGAAGAAATCGCTAAAGAGTTCTCTGATCTGGTAACCCGGCTCAGNGATGAATTAGGNGAGCAGGTAGAACAGGTCAGGGTNACCCATCGGCTTACCGATTCCCCCGCATGCCTGGTGGTAACGGAGGATGACATGGGTATGCAGATGCGTCGTATTCTGGANTCTGCAGGTCAGGAGGTGCCTTCTTCTAANCGTATTTTTGAAATTAACCCGGANCACCCTTTAATTGTGCGGCTTGACCAGGAGGTAGATGTTGACCGCTTTAAGAGTCTGTCTGGCCTGCTTTATGATCAGGCACTGTTAGCNGAGGGTGGCCAGCTCGATGATCCGGCTAATTATGTGCAGAAATTGAATAAACTGCTGCTGGAATTGACGGCTTNACCCGCTTTTCTGGGGTTAAATTGTCAAGCTCGGCGGACTTTATCGGGACAGGACTTTGTTAATTACTTTGATGCGTCACGGNGCGGCTGCTGCNACAGCGCCATCGGATGCATTAAGACCCTTAACCGACTCAGGTCGGCGGGAAGTGCAGGTGGTAGCTGGANTGCTTGGTAGTCACTNGCTTCCTGATGCAATTATCTCCAGTNCCTANCTGCGTGCCAGACAGACTGCTGCTATAGTCGCAGAAACTAATCAGTTGCTGATAGCGCCTCAGTGGCCGGAAATTACCCCGCTTGGAAGTATTGATACGGTCATGGAATTAGTTTTGCAGCAGACCAANCCTGTTTTTCTGGTATTTCATATGCCTTTAATTGCACAATTGATTTATGCTCTGACAGGTGAAAGGATAAATGTACCAACGGCCTCGGTTTTCACNATNGCGCTCCCCGCNGGCCAGATGACAGGTGCTAAAATGCTATGGAAACTCTGACTCCGAAGCTGNTTCATGACTGGTTGNTTCAGTTATCCCTGACGGGACTGTTGNTGGCTGTGGCGTGCAGTGTATCNGCATCGCAGGCTCTACCGGTCTATCCTGGTGCTGAACTCATAGAGGNGAGCAATAGCNACAGCATTGATCGTTACCGAATCGTTTTGAGTTCATTAAAAAAAATCCGCAATGTACTGCAACCAGACCGAACNATTACCGTCAAAGGNCGTAGCAGCACGCGTACTTATTACGTNCCCGATGAACGCGATGTCGAAGCGCTCATAGCGCATTATAAAGTCAGCTCAANCGAGGCNTTTGAAACCTTGTTTTCCTGTCAGGGTCGAGATTGCGGTAGCAGTAATTACTGGGCTAATACGGTATTCAAGAACAGGATTCTCTATGGCCCTGAGCAGTTCCAGTATTACTGGGTAGGTTTGAACAGTGAAACCCAGGACTATGAGTTGGTTTATCTGGGTAGACGGGGCACCCGNAAGATCTATGTCCATCATGAANTNATAGTTACCGAAGACAGTGCAAAAGAACCAGGCAATACTCCTATATTGTTTGATGGCGCTGGTNTNATCCGCTTGCCCCTGCAACAGGTAGCATCTGATCTGGATGGGCTTGCTGAGCTGCTGCAGNGATACCTGGACAAGGTTGCTGATCAGAAGATGGCAATTGTGGTCCATGACGCCCAGCAGGGAACCGAGACGTTGGTGCAGNCTATTAACCGAACCGCAAGTGAGGCAGCTGTGATAAGGCAACAGCTGATTGGAAAAGGGNTTCCGGAAGGTCGATTAACTGCCCATGGTGCAGGGCCTCTGGGACCTGTCGAGGCCCTGAAATANCCCCGGGTCGATNTGGTNTTGCTACCANACTGAGCGGCTCGAAGGTCAACTGTGTAGTTGCAGNAGCGAGAGGAACTCCATACGGGTACTCTGATCCTCCTGGAACTGACCGAGCATCATGGACGTTTTCATTACCGAATTCTGTTTTTCTACCCCTCTCATTTTCATACACATATGTTCTGCCTCGATGATGACNCCAACGCCAGCAGCCNGGGTCACCTTGCTGATAGCTTCGGCGATTTGCTTGGTCAGGCTTTCCTGAATCTGTAATCGCCGAGCATACATATCAACGATTCGGGCCACTTTGGATAANCCTAGCACCTTGCCGGTGGGTAAATAGGCAACATGACATTTNCCCACAAAAGGTAGTAAGTGATGTTCACACATGGAGTAGAGTTCAATATCCTGAACGATGATGATCTCGCTTGTATCGGAGGCNAAAAGGGCACCGTTTACGATATNTTCNAGTGTTTCCCGGTATCCTTTGGTAAGAAAATGCATTGCATTTGCTGCNCGAGCGGGTGTGTCACGTAGACCTTCTCGCNGTGGGTCTTCTCCTATACTGCGTAGTATTTTCTCAAATGCCAGTTCCATGCCCAGTACCTTTACCAAAAAAAGCTAACACTAAGGCAAATGATATTCCGGGTAAAGATAAACTGCNTCNATCTTGGGTTATAATTAGCGATTTTGAGAGGCCGAACAGATGCCGGGCAGCAGTATTGGTGAGATGTTTAAAGTGACGACCTTTGGTGAAAGCCACGGGCTGGCGCTGGGTTGTGTCGTAGATGGATGCCCAGCGGGATTGCGCCTGTCNGAGGAAGACCTTCAGGATGATCTCNATCGCCGCAGACCGGGCTCGTCAAAATATACCAGNCAGCGAAAAGAACCCGATCAGGTGCGCATATTATCCGGTGTTTTCGAAGGTGTGACGACCGGAACCAGTCTGGGCCTGTTAATTGAAAACGTGGATCANAAATCAAAGGATTATGTTGATATNAAGGATGTGTTCCGNCCTGGCCATGCTGATTTTAGCTACCAGAAAAAATATGGCATCAGGGATTATCGAGGCGGCGGCCGAGCATCAGCCCGNGAAACAGCAATGCGTGTCGCAGCGGGGGCTGTNGCAAAGAAATACCTTGCCGATCTCTGTGGCATAAGNATTCGGGGTTATCTCGCAGNAATGGGCGATATCAGTATTTCAGAGTTTGATTGGGATCAGGTGAGTAAGAATTCCTTTTTTTGTCCNGACGTTGCCAGGGTTTCGGAAATGGAGGCATTAATTGATGATCTNCGNCGCCAGGGAGATTCGGTAGGAGCAAGGGTAAACGTCGTTGCCGAGGGTATGATAAGTGGTCTAGGCGAGCCCGTATTTGATAAGCTGGACGCCGAAATAGCCTCCGCCATGATGAGCATAAATGCTGTGAAAGGCGTTGAAATCGGTGATGGCTTTCAGGTAGTTCAGCAATTGGGGTCGACCCACNGGGACGAAATCACTTCGCAGGGNTTTGTTTCNAATCGGGCCGGTGGGATTCTCGGTGGAATCTCAACAGGTCAGGACCTGCGGGTAAGTATCGCNCTTAAGCCGACTTCGAGCATTACCAAACCTGCACGTACGATTACGGTGGATGGCAAGGATACCCAGATCAGCACCAAAGGAAGGCATGACCCGTGCGTTGGCGTCAGAGCCACGCCGATAGCCGAAGCAATGCTGGCTATCGTTCTCATGGATCACCTGCTGAGGCAAAGGGGGCAGAATGGATTATCTTGATTTAACAGTATCAGGAATTCCGAGTTGGACAAGCCANTGGCTCAGGCGTTTTCAGTATTGATTCACTGGTAGTTNGGCATACGCTAAAATCTTGACCTGCAAGTTCGTTGTACAAGGTCGCTGGGTAANCCTCGACTTGGTTCGGTGTATGCCTGGATCGAGGTTTTNGTCCGAAGTGTTAACGGCTCNGCTTACCTTAAGGACCTTATGGATTAGNGGCTTGATCGGCTAAAAGCGNGGTTGCTAAAAGTTGCTTGCTAAAAGTTTGTGGCTAAAAAGTTGATGGCTAAAAAAGTTATTGGTTGACCGTTAAATGAGTCNACCACATTAAAGGAAGGACGGTTATGGGTAGTAAGAATGTCGCCATAGTGGGGGCAACTGGAGCGGTTGGAGAGAGCATGCTTGAGTTGCTGGAATCGCGTAAATTTCCAGTAGATAATCTGTATCTCCTGGCTAGCGAACGCAGCGCAGGGTCGAGGTTGTCTTTTGCTGAAAGNAATATCAGAGTAGAGAACCTGNCANATTTTGATTTTGGCCAGGTAGATATTGCCTTGTTTTCCGCTGGTGGTTCTGTTTCNGCGGAGTTTGCACCCAAAGCGGCNGCNGCTGGTTGTGTTGTTATCGACAATACTTCTTATTTCAGGAGAGATCCCGAGATACCTTTGATTATACCTGAAGTGAATCTGCACCGGCTGCCCGATTATGTGAATAAGAATATCATTGCCAATCCCAATTGTTCGACGATNCANATGCTAGTCGCATTAAAACCGATTTATGATGCAGTGGGCATATCCAGAATTCACGTAAGTACTTATCAGGCAGTTTCTGGTTCCGGGAAATCGGGTGTCGAAGAGCTGGCAGGTCAGACAGCCCGACTGTTGAATGTGCAGTCGATAGAAAGCAGGGTATTTCCAGCGCAGATTGCTTTTAACGCGATCCCAGCAATCGGTGAATTTGAAGAAAACGGGTTTACNATTGAAGAAATGAAAATGATATGGGAAACCCATAAAATTTTCGAAGACGATAGTATTCAGGTCAGTCCTACCTGTGTTCGTATTCCGGTATTTTATGGGCATTCGGAGGCGGTCTATATTGAAACNAGAAAANCCATATCAGCAGAGACAGCCAGGCAACTGTTTGCTGATTTTNCAGGGATAGAAGTGNTTGATGATGTCAAAGCGGATATCTATCCCACTGCGGTTGNACAAGCTGCTGGATCGGATCCGGTCTACGTGGGCCGAATTCGGAAGGATGTTGCTAATGAACTGGGATTGCATTGTTGGGTGGTTTCCGACAATGTTCGCAAAGGTGCTGCTTTGAANAGTGTACAAATAGCTGAGCATTTGATAGAACAATTATTATAAGATATTGAGNAATAAATATTTTTTTACGCAAGTAAANCAAGTGAGGAGTTGGCAACGTGGTACAACCGGCGCGGTGCGCTTTGTTTTTTATTAAGAAGTTAGGTTCTGTTCAAGGGCTGCTGGCACTTAGNCTCGCACTNAGTCTGGTACTGANTGCGCCGGCTGCTTTCAGCCTGGGTCTTGGNCGTTTACAGTTAAAATCGTCGCTTAATCAGGCCTTCTCCGCAGAAATTGAAATTATTAATAGAGAAAGGCTGGGNGTTGAAGAAATACTCNCTAATCTGGCGACCCAGGAAGATTTTGACCGGTTGAATGTTGAGCGTACCTTTGAACTGTACGACCTTAGATTTGATGTGGTTTCNNGGGCCGATGGCCGAACTGTTATCCGGNTGAACAGCCGAGACCCGATAGTTGAGCCGTTTCTGAATTTTGTGATCGAAGTTATTTGGCCCTCTGGCAGNCTGGTNAGGGAATATACGGTTCTGCTCGACCCGCCAGTTCTGACGACTTCTTCAGTGAGGAAGNTCCAGTGGCCCNANGCAACAACGNGGGACGAAGATAATGAACAGNTCCAGCGNCTTTCGCNGAGTGCCGAACAAGTCAATCCCTGGCAGACCATGACGGGAGCAGGCGATACGCTGTGGCAGATTGCCTCTCGTATTCGGCCCGATAAATCGGTCAGCGTTCAACAGATTATGCTGGCCCTGCAAAGAGCGAATCCCGATGCTTTCATTGCAGATAATATCAATAGGCTTAAAGCGGGCTATCGTCTTGAATTGCCAGATCTCAATGCCATAGAGGCGTCAAGCCAACCCGAAGCTATCAGGGAAGTTGCATTGCAGAATGATCGCTACAACGAANNGCNGTTAGCTCGCGGTGATCGAACTCTCGGGAATCAAAAAAAAANCNCATCTTCTTTGGCCCCGAAGGANTCAGAAGAATCAGAAGCTGAGCTGAGACTGGTATCTAGTCAGGATGCTGTAGCCGNTGCCGAAAATCCACAGGAAAATGTCCAGGCTGCCAAAATGGCTTTGGCCATTGCAGAGGAAGATCTTGATCTTTCCCAGAGAGAAAATACGGCGTTGAGTAANAGGCTGGATCAACTTGAAAACNAGATGATGGATTTGGGCGNCCTGGTAAAGTTGAAAGATCAGCAACTTGCCGCATTGCAGAACCAGCTGGCTGAANTTGAACAGAATAGATCAGACCCTGTTGATCAGCCTGCCTCACTNGGATTACTGGGAAATCTGTATATCCAGATGGCTCTGGCNGGGTTATTGGTGCTGTTAGTTGTGTNAGCCNTGCTTTATGCAAGGAANCGACNTAAACGTGAAGATGATGGCATTNATGCGGCGGCCTCCCAGGAACAGCCTCCAGCGCAGNCTGCTGTNCATTCACTGGATAGTGANGCAGCTGAAACGGCACNGGAAGTGGACGAAGCAAGTACCGAAGAACCGCCACTGGGTTCTGATCTGGATGACNTCACNNANCCAGAAACAGTGCAGNAACNGGATTCAGATCTNGATGAGNCGAAGGATCAGGNCGAGGACAACGNNCCGGCCCNGGAATANGAGCTTGATATGGACCCATCATTGACCCAANCCGATGATGAAGTCGTGGAAATCGATGATGAGGTCATGGAAACCGATGATGAAATAACAGAAACAGATGATGCAGTAGATACAATGGAGGCGACTGCNGAATCCGATGCTGTCGCTGAGGATGATGANTCCGAGCAGGCAGGTTCAAGTGGCGAGGAAGTAGNTGTTGTGTTTAAGGAGGANCCACCATTGGGTCTCGATAATGTCGCTGACTCAGAGGNNCCTGTCNNCAGTTTGGAAGATGATCTTAGCGAGGATGAGATAGACCTGGANCTGGATATTGATCTGGATACTGAATTGGAGATCGATGAGGCCAATGATGATTTAACCGAGCTCGACCTGGAAGCAGAGTTAGNCCAGTTAGCATCGGACGGCAAGCAAACTGACGCAGAGGCTGATGCTGCTGTCGAACCAGCAGAACCTGATCTGGATGAGGCGTTAGAAGAACTGGATTTAGACGGTGATTCAGGGAATAAGCTGGATTTAGCNAGAGCTTACCTTGAGATGGGCGATGAAGCGGGGGCGGTTAAATTGCTNCGACAGGTTGTGAAGCAGGGATTGCAGTCTGAAGTCGATGANGCTGAGCAGATGCTAGCCGAGCTCAAGCAAGAGTAGTCTCCAGGAAAGTTGATCTGATTTGGATAGAGTAGCGCTGGGTATTGCCTACGATGGTACTGCATATCATGGCTGGCAAAGACAACGGGGTGTCAGTACGGTTCAGGCCGAACTNGAGGGTGCCCTGAGTAAGATTGCCAATACTCGAATAAAGGTTAGTTGTGCGGGTCGTACCGACACAGGTGTTCATGCCACTCAGCAGGTGGTTCATTTTGATGTGGGTGTNGNGCGTANNAGTAAAGCCTGGATCGAGGGTACCAATGCGCTTCTCCCCGATGATATTGCCGTTGTCTGGATGCAANCGGTATCCAGNGCCTTTGATGCTCGTCATTCTGCCATTGCGCGGCGTTACCTGTACATTATTTATAATGAAAGGCAGCGCAGCCCGATTGCATCGAATTTGTATGCTCGGTATTTCAGGGACTTGCAACCNGCTGTTATGCATGAGGCGGCCCAGGCGTTATTAGGAGAACAGGATTTTACTTCTTTTAGATCAGCGCACTGCCAGGCCAGGACACCATTTCGGAATATTCANCGTATTACNGTCAAAAGTCAGGGGAGTCTGNTATTTGTGGATATAACCGCCAATGCCTTCCTATATCATATGGTTCGCAATATTATCGGTGTGCTACTGGAAGTAGGCTGTGGAGACAAACCCCTGGAATGGGTAGGGCAACTACTGGCAATGAAGGATCGATCCCGAGCAGGAAAAATNGCGCCTGCCTGCGGCCTCTATCTCGTCAGTGTCCTCTATCCGNACCAATATTATTTGCCGGTAGAGGCGCAATTACCTCACCTTCTTGGACTATTGCCCATCGANTAGGTATGCCGTGTTAGACTACGGCTTTTTTTGAGCTCAATCNGGGAGGAGATCAGGNAATTGGTCAGAACCAGGGCAAAAATATGTGGGATTACCTCCGTCAGGGATGCCAGGNATGCTGTGCTGGCTGGTGCAGATGCGATTGGCTTGAACCGATATCCAAGNAGCGCCCGCTATGTTTCTGTCCAGCAGGCTGTTGACATTGTGGCGGTGGTACCCGCTTTTGTAACCACGGTCGGGCTGTTCGTTAATGCGACTGTCGTTGAAGTCAGATCCTTCTTAGATAAAGTCCAGATCGATTTATTACAGTTCCATGGTGATGAAGATGAAGCTTATTGCAAACANTTCGATGTCCCNTATATGAAGGTATTTAANGTTAGCAGCGGCGCTGANCTGGCGTCNAGGGTGCGGCACTTTCCATCCAGCCAGGCAATTTTGGTTGATTCCATGGTGCAAGGTCAGCAGGGCGGAACCGGCATGACGTTTGACTGGCGGGGGTTGCCCAATCTTGACCAGCCTCTGGTTNTGGCNGGTGGNTTGAACAAGGATAATGTAAGCCANGCCATAACAACAGTGCAACCTTACGCAGTGGATGTGTGTAGTGGCGTGGAGTCAGAGCCNGGTATCAAAGATTCCNNTAAGGTAAAGGAATTTCTGGCTGTTGTTGCGANAGCTGATCGAGNCAGACGCTATGAGTGATCGATATTCAGGGGTAAACGAGAAACAGCCACTTTTACCAGATGAGAGAGGTCANTTNGGGATTTATGGTGGAAAGTTTGTCTCNGAAACCTTAATGGCAGCCCTTGATGNCCTGGANAATGAATATTCCCGATTAAAGGTTGATGNAAATTTTCTGGCAACACTCAATTCNGATCTTGAGCATTATGTGGGACGGGCATCTCCTCTTTATCATGCGCAGCGCTTGACCGAGGCAGCCGGNGGCGCGCAGATCTGGCTAAAACGCGAAGATTTAAATCATACAGGTGCGCACAAGATTAATAATTGTATAGGTCAGGCAATTCTGGCTAAGCATATGGGCAAGCCGCGCATTATTGCTGAAACTGGTGCCGGNCAGCATGGTGTTGCCTCGGCTACTGTGGCAGCAAGNTTTGGCTTGTCCTGTTGTGTTTATATGGGTAGTGAAGATATTGAGCGCCAGAGTCATAATGTTTACAGAATGAAATTACTGGGTGCGGAAGTGGTACCGGTGACNTCTGGTTCGAAAACNCTGAAGGATGCGCTCAATGAAGCCATGCGCGATTGGGTAACCAATATTGATGATACTCATTACATTATCGGCACCGTTGCTGGGCCTCACCCTTATCCTATGATAGTGAGGGANTTTCANTCCGTTATTGGACGAGAAGCCAAGCAGCAGTTTGCTTCCAGGCAGGGTGGCTTACCCGATGCGGTGGTCGCTTGTGTCGGCGGCGGTTCCAATGCCATGGGGATNTTCTATCCTTTCCTGGATGATCAGGATGTCAGGCTGGTGGGTGTTGAGGCAGGGGGNNGTGGTATTGCTTCCGGTCAGCACGCGGCGCCNCTGACGGCCGGGGGGGTGGGCGTTTTACATGGTAACAGAACTTATCTGATGCAGGATNAAAATGGTCTGATAGCGGAGACTCATTCTATATCTGCCGGTCTGGATTATCCCGGCGTGGGCCCTGAACACGCCTGGCTTAAAGATATCAAGCGAGCAGAATATGTGGCAGTGACCGATCNGGAGGCNCTGGCTGCCTTCAGACAACTGAATCTCCTCGAAGGAATACTACCGGCTCTGGAATCCAGNCATGCCCTTGCTTATGCCATGCAGTTAGCGGCAAGCCTGCCCGTAGAGCAGCATATCATTGTTAACTTATCCGGTCGTGGTGACAAAGATGTTCCGACAATGGCTAAAATAGACGGNATTTCGATAGGCTAGGGAGGGTCAGTGAGCCGATTATCAAGCAAAGCGGGTTTATTGANAGACCTGGGCAAAAAAGCGTTGGTTACCTACATCGTCGCNGGCGATCCNGATCAGTCGGTAACTGTACCCTTAATGCATAAATTGGTGGCAGCCGGGGTTGATGTGATTGAACTAGGTGTNCCCTTTTCCGATCCAGAAGCAGAAGGTCCGGTGATACAAAGGGCTCATGAAAGAGCCTTAAGNGCAGGAACTTNTCTGCTTGATGTNATGCAACTGGTCGAGGAATTCCGCAGTNTAGACCAGGAGACGCCAGTGGTTTTGATGGGTTATTTAAATCCNATTGAAAAAATNGGTTATGAGAATTTTGCCCAGAAAGCATCGAAGTGCGGAATTGATGGAACCATCATCGTTAACCTGCCACCGGAAGAAGCGGCTGATCTGTCTCGCTATCTGGAGCAATATGATATCGAATCGGTGTATTTACTGGCCCCCACAACCACGCCTGAACGGGCTGNAGGAATCNGNTCCAAGAGTCGGGGTTTTGTCTATTATGTTTCGCTCAAGGGCACGACTGGAGCAGGTAGCCTGAATACCTCTGAAGTATCTGGAAAGGTTCGGGCAATGAAAGAAATCGTCAAAATGCCACTTTATGTTGGCTTCGGGATTAAAAATGGGGTGACTGCAGCCGCNGTAGCCCATGAGTCAGATGGGGTCGTGGTAGGATCGGCTATCGTTGATTATATGGCGTTTCATGAGAACAACATTGGTGAGTTAGAGACTTCTGTGGTCACGCTTGTCCAGGAAATTAGGTCTGCACTAGATGCCNTNGTCGCTTGAATCATGGCTTGATTACATTGAGCAGTTGCANCCCGTAAAATGGGATCTGGGGCTTAGTCGAGTGNCCCAGGTAGCAGCGCAGTTGAAGGTTGAGCATCCTGGGGATCAGGTTATTTTGGTCGCCGGTACCAATGGCAAGGGGACAACATGTGAATATCTCATGGAGATGGCACTGGCTGCNGGTAAGAAGGTTGGGTTGACCACTTCACCTCATTTGANCTGTTTCAATGAGAGAATAAGAATTAATGGCGTCAACGTATCTGATGCGACTATTGTAAAAGCGTTTGAAAAAATTGAGACCANAAGAGGCTCGGTTTCATTGAGCTATTTTGAATTTTCGGCTTTNGCCGCGATGCTGATATTTGAGGAAGCCNATGTTGATGTCGCTATTTTGGAAGTAGGCCTAGGTGGGCGTCTTGATGCAATGAATGTAGTAAGGCCTGACCTATGTATCATCACCCAGATTGCGCTGGANCACCAGAATTACCTGGGCGCNACGAAAGAAGAAATTGGCTTTGAAAANGCGGGTATTCTGCGCCCGGGCATACCCCTGGTTNTGGTTGATACTCCCGCTACAAAGTCAATACTGGCTGAAGCAGATAGGCTGGCCTCGCCTGTGAGCCANCAGGGTTGCGAGTATGGTTATCAGGCTGCTTCATACTGGTGTCGNACGGCAGAAACCGAGCTGATGGAATACCCTGCTGAACACCTGGGNTGGTTACCCAATNCCAGTGCTGCCGGTGCTCTGCAAGCAGCACAACTTGTTGGCATTGCACCAGACACTGCTCAATTTCGGGATATTCTTAATGAAACTCGACTGCCGGGTCGGATGCAGCAGATACCCTGGCATGGCAGGCATCTTATCCTGGATGTTGCCCATAACCCCAGTGCTGCAGAATATTTGGTGTCGCANATCAGTAAGATNGTTGATAGGGGTCGGCTGCTGGCGGTGGTTGGCATGTATGCGGATAAGGATTTCNACACNGTCCTGAANTTAATGAGTACTGTAATTGATGCTTGGTATTTCACCGAAACTGAAGAAAAAAGGTCTGCCGCCAGCGCAGATTTNAAAGCGGCNCTGCAACAAGAAATGCAACCCGCTGCANGTTGTTATGCTAAAGTAGCNACAGCTTTTGAGGCAGCATTCGAAGCTAGCGAACCGGGGACCACGATCCTAGTATTTGGTTCTTTCCCGGTGGTTGGTAAGGTGCTCNATTTATTGCAAGTTGAATCTATTTAAATGGAAAGCCGTGCATCGTGGAGCTCAAGTTCAAACAGCGATTAATGGGGATGGTGGTNGTGGTCTCACTNACCATTATTTTTCTTCCTATGTTGTTTGATGGTTCAGATGAGGAACGATTGAGGCTGACTACCACCATTCCCATACCNCCAGAGATTTCCGTAGAAAGAGTGTCNGTGGCCAAAATNAAAAATGACATGCAGATATTGGAAGCTGCCAGCACGGCNAAATTGCCTATAGAAGTGGTAGATGAGAAGGNGTATCCAGCGTCTGAGGGGCTNACNCTGGATGAAAACGGCCTGCCGGTGGGTTGGAGCCTGCAGGTGTCGAGTTTTAAAGACCCAGACAATGCCCGCGGCCTGCGCCGTGAAATACGAGCATTGGGACATAAGAGTTATATTCTGGAAAGCCGTACCAACAAGGGCTTGTTTTATCAAGTNCTTGTCGGTCCTTCTCTTGATAGAGCAAGCTTGCTGAAAACNGGNNATGACCTGGCTGAAAAATTGAATTTNGAAATCCAGATAACCCGTTACCGCGTGGAAGATGACCTNGGCCAGGTGGGNGGTTGAACATGCTGATGAATAATGTTGACTGGATAATTGTTGCTGTNGTGGCAAGCTCGGCTGCGATATCACTGTTACGNGGNTTTGTCAGGGAAGCACTATCGCTCGGTGTCTGGGTTCTGGCTCTGGTTGTTTCCNGGGTTTTTTCAAGCCCTGTGTCGGAAATACTCAGGCCCTATATTGATNTGCCAACCATGCGTTTGGGAGCATCNTATATTCTTCTGATTATAGCGACGTTGGTGATTGGATCTCTAATAACCAATGCATTGAGTGAACTGGTTAAGAGAACTGGGCTAAGTGGAACAGACCGGATGATAGGCTTGTTTTTCGGTTCGGCCCGTGGCCTTATTGTGGTCATGATTATCGTAGCCGTGATGTACTATTTGACAGCGTTACAGGAANAGGACTGGTGGCAGGAATCTTTGCTAATTCCCCAGNTGCTGGNACTGATTGAATGGCTTTCACCCTTGATTTTCNGCAAGGCAAGTTCATTGCTGAATGCCATAGNTAGTAGTCATGTGCTTATGGCAGATATCTAGGCAAATAGTGAGTTAATGAAATNNAGAACACATTGGNAATGAAATATTGAGCATACTTTATAAAGGATAATCAGGATGTGTGGTTTAGTTGGCATGGTTGGAAAAAAAGCAGTCAGTTATGACCTCTACGATGCGTTAACAGTNTTGCAGCATAGAGGCCAGGATGCTGCAGGAATGATGACCTGCAATGGCGATAAACTGCACTTGCGTAAGGAAAANGGTTTAGTAAGAGACGTTTTTAGTCAGTCGCAGATGGACACCTTGCAAGGGTCCATGGGAATCGCTCATGTACGCTACCCTACTGCGGGNACAGCAAGTTCAGCAGAAGCCCAGCCTATGTATGTTAACTCTCCCTTTGGCATATGCATGGTGCACAACGGTAATTTAACCAATGCTGAAGCGTTGAACGAAGATTTGTTCAGGTCAGACAGACGCCATATTAATACCAGTTCCGATTCGGAAGTGCTGTTGAATGTATTCGCCCACGAACTTCAAGATGTTTCCGGTCTGAGGCTGGACCCTGAGGATGTGTTCGAGGCAGTCAAGCGTGTTCATCAACGGGCCATTGGCGCCTATGCTGTGGTNGCCTTGATTACGGGTTACGGTATTGTTGGCTTTAGGGATCCCAATGGTATTCGGCCCATTGTTTTCGGGGAACGGCAAACCCCAGACGGGCCAGAATATATGATTGCATCAGAGAGTGTCGCGTTGAGTGTNCTNGGTTTTTCATTTATTGATGATATAAATCCNGGCGAGGCTGTTTATGTTGANACCAGCGGTAAGGTACACCGGCAACAATGTGCTAAGAANGTAAATTGGAATCCCTGTATCTTTGAGCATGTTTACCTGGCAAGACCTGATTCGATCATGGATGGCGTGTCCGTATATAAGGCTAGGCTTAAAATGGGAGAAAAGCTGGCCGANAAAATTCTGCGAATGTATCCTGATAATGATATCGATGTCATTATCCCAATTCCNGATACCAGCTGCACTGCGGCTCTACCCATGGCGCACAGGTTGGGCGTCAAGTACCGTGAAGGCCTGGTTAAGAATCGCTATGTGGGTAGGACTTTTATCATGCCAGAACAGGAACAACGGCATAAATCCGTGCGTCGAAAACTCAATACTGTAGAGCTCGAATTTAGGGGTAAGAATGTATTGCTTGTGGATGACTCTATTGTCAGAGGAACCACTTCAAAGCAGATTGTGCANATGGCCCGAGATGCTGGGGCTAGAAAAGTCTACCTGGCATCAGCTGCACCGCCAATTCGGTTCCCTAATGTATATGGCATAGATATGCCGGCTGCCAGAGAATTTGTTGCCGACGGTCAGACCATTGATGAGATTGCAGAATATATTGGCGTTGACTGGCTTGTCTATCAGGACCTTGAAGATCTGCAGTCCTGTGCCATGGGTATCAATCCCATGATAGAACGATTTGATTGCTCGATTTTTGATGGTCATTATGTGACGGGTGGGGTGGATGAGTTATANCTTAATCGAATAGAACGTCAGCGAAACGATTCAGCCAAAGAGAAGCTNAAAGCCGAGAGACGGGGCGTGATTGAATTACATAATCATGCCTAGCTACCTATAAAAGGGCCGCATTTTGGATGTAGATATTAGGCAGAANCTTCAAAACACGCTCGATGCCTTGAATTCGATTGTGNTGGGTAAGCCAAGAGAAATNAAATTGGCATTAACAGCGGTTCTTGGCGGAGGGCATTTATTNATNGAGGACCTGCCTGGGATGGGTAAGACCACCTTGGCGCAGGCCATGTCGAAGGTGCTTGGGCTCTCCCATCAACGTATCCAGTTTACCAGTGACNTGTTGCCCTCGGATGTGCTGGGCGTTACTGTTTTNAGNCAAATCGATGGNGAGTTCNGTTTTCACCAAGGACCCATATTCTGCAATTTGTTGTTGGCCGATGAAATCAATCGAACCACACCAAAAAGTCAGAGTGCGCTTCTGGAGGCGATGGAAGAGGGCAGCGTGACCACAGAAGGTGTGACCAGAGAATTACCGGATCCNTTTTTTGTCATAGCCACACAGAATCCAAACCATCAGACCGGNACTTATCCCTTGCCTGAATCGCAATTAGACAGGTTTCTGTTGCGGGTTNAGCTCGGTTATCCAGATTTAGCATCAGAACGGATCCTGCTGGAAANNGGTAATCGAAGAAACCTGATCGCATCTTGTGACGCAGTCCTGGATGGAGAAAAAGTCAAGGCACTGCAGCATGAAGTCAGTTTGCTACGGGTATCAGAAGAACTGCTTGATTATCTGCAGAGGCTGGCTGAATTTACCCGACAATCAGAGGCACTTCGATATGGCCTGTCTCCCAGNGGTGTCATGGCAGTGCTTTCCGCTGCGAAGGCCTGGGCTTATATAGCAGGGCGTGATTATGTTATCCCTGAGGATATACAGGCGATCTTTTCTTCAGCTACAGATCATAGACTTCGTGATCAGTCAGGAAAGACGATGTCCACGCATCTATCAATAGGANAGTGGATAGTGACACAGGTAGATGTCATTAATTAGGTTTTCGCATGAAGGCTAATAAGCATCCATTTGGTCGTTTAGNAGATTCAGCTCGTTTCAGATTGTGGCTTAATCGTCGAGTTCCTCCACAAAAGGAAATCACCCTTAAATTGCGTAATATTTTCATATTACCCAGTCGNCAGGGNATTTTTTTCAGTTTATTGATGATTTTGATTTTGATAGCCGGTATCAATTACCAAAACTCTCTCGCNCATGGCCTNGCATTCTTGTTGATGAGCCTGTTCATGGTCTCGATGCTGCANACCTATCGTAACCTTTCGGGTCTGGTCCTATCCGCTGGCAGGGCTGGGCGGGCATTCGATGGCGACGAAGTTGATTTTACGGTGACTCTAAGCTGTGCGNCAGGCCGNGATCACGAGGCATTAAAGGTATGTTGGTTAGATCATCTGGTAACCCAGGCAGATCTGATAGACAAATCAGTAAGTGTATTGAGGGTGAGCACAATTGCTGGTAACCGAGGTTGGTTTGATCCAGGCAGGCTTACTGTTGAGACTCGCTTTCCCCTGGGTTTGTTTCGCGCGTGGGCATTGCTGGATCTGGATTTTAGAGCTCTTGTGTACCCTAACCCTATTGCTGAGGAGTCTCCTCCTATTCTGGATGAAGGCGACTCTGACGATTTTCATCCGGTGCGAGGATACAGCGATGACTTTGCTGGCGTTAGAGATTATTTGCCAGGAGACCTTATNAGAGATCTTAGTTGGAAGGCCACAGCGCGCCTGGGAGAGCTGATGACTAAGGAGTATAGCGCNAGTTCCGGTGCGGAAATATGGCTGGATTGGTATCAGTACGAAAATATTTCTGATGAGCTCAAACTCAGTCATCTCACTTACTGGGTAGAACAGTTCTCAAAACAGCGTAAGCCATTTGGTTTGCGCTTGCCGGCCAGCGAAATTGGGCCGGACCTGGGAGAAAATCATCGACGNCAAATGCTACGAGCGCTTGCATTATTTGGGTTAGACCAGACATGATCGCCCTTGCNNCGAGGAATGCCCTCGCCTGGNTGCTGATTGCCCAGCTAGCAGTACTNTTGCCACAGTTGCTTCGATTTCCCTGGTGGNTCAGTGCCGTGTGTTTTTTCTGTGGTNTGTGGCGGGTTCTTATTTTTCAGCAGCGTGCGGCCTACCCGGGTTGGCCGATNAAAGGNNTTCTGGTATTGGTGAGCCTGGTGTGCCTGGTTGTGCAATGGGGGAGCATGCTCTCACTTGAACCTTGGGNCGGCTTATTNCTNTTAATGTTCTCGCTGAAATTGCTTGAAATGCAGAGACCCGGCGATGTCTATCAGGTCATATTATTGGGTTATTTCGTCGCTTTAACGCATTTTTTATACGACCAGAGTTTTTCCGGTAGTAGTTATACGTTTGCCTGTGTGACCATGCTTACAGCCAGCNTGGTAGGATNCCAGCAGGTCAGAGCCGATCTCAGACCCTGGTTGCCCTTGAGAAAAGCAATTTCATTAATATTGCAGGCGNTCCCTTTGATGCTGGTTTTATTCGTGCTATTTCCTCGCTTGGCACCNCTTTGGAGTATTCCCCAGCAACATTCCATGGCCGTAACCGGCATATCAGATCGNATGNCCATGGGTAGTATCAGTGAATTGACACAGTCTTCTGAACTGGCATTCAGGGCTACCTTTCAAGCGAGTCTGCCAAATTCTCAATTCCTGTACTGGCGCGGCCTGGTACTCACGGAATTCGATGGTCANACCTGGCTGCGACCATCTTTTCAACCGAAAAACAGACTATACCGNGCTGGCAGAAGCCAACCGGATTGGTTGTCTGAAAGACAGGCGCTGAGTGAACCNATTGCATATCAGATCATGATGGAACCCAGCCAGCAGCAATGGCTTTTTACACTGCCNATGGTTATGCCGACGATGTCCTCAAAAATAGGTTTAAGTATAGACCAGCATCTTGTTTCCTTCGANCCAATTCGAAGCAGGTTTCGATTTAACGCGGTNAGTATTCTGAGTTTCCGAACAGANATGTGGCTGGCTGACTCGCAGCAAGAACGGTACCTGACATTACCTGTTGACGGCAANCCGTTGAGTCGGCGCTTTGCAGCNCGCTTGAAGGCATCCCGATCCAGCAACCAGGCAGTCGCNCAAGCTGTACTGGATTACTTCAGAGANGAGCAATTTTATTACACGCTCAGGCCTGACCGACTCGAAGGTGNGGTTGTAGACCAGTTTCTATTTNGNAGTCGGCGGGGGTTCTGTGGCCATTTTGCCGGGAGTTTTACATTCTTAATGCGTGCGGCGGGTATACCGGCGCGGGTGGTTGTAGGTTATCAGGGAGGGGANTACAACCCGATTGGTAATTACATAGAAGTTCGCCAGTTTGATGCTCACGCCTGGTCAGAAATATGGCTTCAGGGACGTGGTTGGGTGCGAATCGACCCTACCGCCGCAGTTGCACCTGAAAGAATAGAACTGGGNTTACAGGCTGCTATGCAGGAAGAAGGAAGTTTCCTGGAAAATATACCCNTTTCCTGGTTNAAAATGCGGGGCTTTGCCTGGTTGACTGAGTTACGTTTTCAGATCAGTGCTTGGGCTCATTATTGGAATAGTTTTGTCGTCGGCTATGATCCGGTCATGCAGATTAATCTACTGTCGAGAATCTGGGAGGGCATTCAGCCTCAGGATTTGGCCCATATTACNATAGTCGCATTTATTGGCATGATCGTGCTTCTCGCCATTATTATGCTTCGCNNGACNAATAGCAGGCGNTCTTCCCNGATGTCGATCATTTTTAATCGATTTGCAGCATTATTTGCGCAGTTGGGATATGGCCAGGGCAATCGACGAAGCCCCGTTNGACTACTGCAAGCGGTTGATGAGCCAACGACCGGAATTAGCAGAGGCTATCCAGGANTTCAGCNGTAGCTATATGACTCGCTGTTATGGAAATGATATGTCAATTTCGGTTGATGCCTTAGACAGGAAGATCAACGGCTTAAAGATGCGCCTGCTTAGCCCGATGCTCTAATNTGCAGGTCTGAACCCGCCTAAGTGGCGTTGACAATATTCACTGTNGGTATGACTGCTGAGTCTGCTGATTTCTGGAATGATTCAATTTCATTAAAATTAAGATATNGGTATATCTCAGCACTCAGCGTATCCAGTTCACTGGCATAGGANAAATATTCTTCATGGGTTGGCAACCGACCAAGAATACTCGCCACGGCTGCGAGCTCCGCTGAAGCGAGGTAAACGTCCGCTCCGTCGCCTAAACGATTTGGGAAATTTCTTGTTGATGTGGACACAGCCGTTGAGTTGGCNGCAATCCTCGCCTGATTCCCCATGCATAAAGAGCATCCGGGCATCTCGGTTCTAGCACCTGCCTGAGCAAAAATATTGTAAACACCTTCTTCCATGAGTTGATGCTGATCCATTTTGGTTGGTGGNGANATCCACAGCCTGGTAGGAATAGAAGTCGCGTTGCTGAGCATTTTTGCCGCCGCCCGGAAATGCCCTATGTTGGTCATACATGAACCAATGAATACTTCATCGATTTTTGTTCCAGCTACCTGTGAAAGTGGTTTGATATCATCAGGATCGTTAGGGCAGGCCAGTAGNGGCTCNGTTATTTCATTCAGGTCAATTTCAATGACTTCATAATATTCAGCATNAGGNTCCGGTTCCATCAGTGTNGGTTCATCCAGCCATGATTGCATTGCCTCAATTCGTCTGGCAATAGTTCTAAGGTCNCCATAGCCCTCGCCAATCATCCATTTTAGCAAGGTNACATTAGACTTCAGGTATTCGCGGATAGGGTCGNCACCCAAGCGGATAGTACAGCCTCCGGCTGATCTTTCCGCAGACGCATCACTTATCTCAAAGGCCTGTTCGACTTTCAAATCAGGGAGTCCCTCAATTTCCAGAATTCGACCACTGAATACATTTTTTTTGCCTGCTTTGTCGACCGTCAGCAGGCCCCTCTGGATCGCCGTATAAGGAATGGCGTTGACCANATCTCGCAGGGTGATGCCCGGCNGCATTTCNCCGCTAAATCGGACTAATACNGATTCGGGCATATCCAGTGGCATCACGCCGAGGGCCGAGGCAAAGGCGACTAAGCCGGAACCAGCTGGGAAGCTGATGCCTATCGGGAACCGGGTGTGGGAGTCGCCACCCGTACCGACGGTATCGGGTAATAGCATTCTATTCAGCCAGGAGTGAATAATGCCATCACCGGGGCGTAGTGCGACACCNCCACGCGTTTGAATAAAATCGGGAAGNTGGTGTTGCGTTTCTATATCTATGGGCTTTGGGTATGCNGCAGTATGACAAAAGGANTGCATGACCAGATCTGCTGAGAATCCCAGGCAGGCCAACTCTTTNAGCTCGTCNCGGGTCATCGGGCCGGTTGTNTCCTGCGATCCTACNGTGGTCATTTTCGGTTCGCAGTAGNTGCCAGGGCGCATGCCTGCAACGCCGCAGGCTTTACCGACTATCTTCTGGGCAAGGGTANAACCCCGGGTCGAGGTCTCCACTGGGATTGCCTTTCTGAAGATATCGCTACTACCCAGGCTAAGTGCATCACGAGCCCNTTCAGTCAAGCCTCTGCCGATGATCAACGGAATTCTTCCGCCTGCTTGAACCTCATCCAGTAGAACGTTGCTGGTTAGCACGAATTCAGAGATCAGTTCCTGCTGTTCATTGGTGATTCTTCCCTTGTAGGGGTGGATGGTAATAACGTCNCCCATGCGCATTTTGCTGACGTCGCATTCGATCGGCAGGGCACCTGCATCCTCCATGGTATTGAAGAAAATGGGGGCAATTTTACCTCCNAGGACAACTCCTCCATCTCGTTTATTGGGTATNCAGGGAATATCATCACCCATATGCCATAGAACGGAGTTGGTTGCGGACTTTCTTGATGATCCTGTTCCTACAACATCACCGACGTAGGCNAGAGGATGTCCTTTCTGTTTCAGCGCTTCAATAGTACCGAGTGGATCATCCATCGTTTTAATGAGCATGGATTTGGCATGAAGCGGGATATCCGGGCGGCTCCAGGCATNGCCCGCAGGTGACAGGTCATCGGTATTGGTTTCACCATCAACTTTAAACACGGTGACCTTGATTTCCGCAGCCGGTTTGGCTCGTTGCGTAAACCAATCAGCATTAGCCCAGGCATTAATTACTGCAATGGCATGAGNATTCCCTGTTTTAGTTTTTTCAACTACGTCATGAAAGGCATCAAACATTAATANGGTGTTGCTGAGCGCCGTGGCNGCAGCCGAAGCTACNTCAGTGTCTTCTAATAGATCTATCAGGGGNTGGATGTTATACCCACCCAGCATGGTTCCTAATAATTCGGTGGCTAGTAGACGATCTATGACAGGGGAAGCGGTTTTTCCCTTTGCAACGTCAGCGAGAAATCCTGCTTTCANGTAGGCCGCATCGTCGACGCCGGCTGGAACGCGATTAGTTAGCAGATCCAGNAAGAATTTTTCCTCACCNAAGGGAGGTGCTTTTAAAAGNTCGGTTAACTCGTTAACCTGTTGGGCAGAAAGTGGTTTGGGTACGATCCCTTGAGCTGCNCTGTCCGCAGTATGTTGNCNATAAGCTTCAAGCACTGGAGAATCCTTTTTTAGCTCTTTTGATTGGTCGAGTGGAAATCAGTTTGGATGCAGATAATACTGTATGGGGCAATCAAAGTTAAGCCATGATNAATGGAGTAGTGATGAAAGTGAGTGATTTTCTATGGGTTCAGACGCCAGATTTGTGGCTCGACCAGGCGCTAGNTAATGTAGATATATTGTTAATGGACCATGCTAACTGTGAAAAAAAAGCCGCTTCAACAGCGCTGAACNTGATGTATCGATATGTTGAATANCCTGAATTGNTAGCGCAGCTTTCTAAACTCGCGAGGGAAGAATTACGNCATTTTGAACAAGTGCTGGGTTTTATGAAGTCAAGGNATATTGTTTATAANCAGCTAAGTTCTTCNCGCTATGCGGGTGGTTTGCGTAAACCGGTAAGGACTCATGAACCTAGCAGGCTGATCGATCTGATGCTGGTTAGTGCTATCGTGGAAGCTCGCAGCTGTGAGAGATTTGCCAGACTGGTATCTGTTCTGGAGCCGGACCTCGCTGAATTCTATGGTTCTTTGCTGAAGTCTGAGCAGCGCCATTTTGAATGTTACCTGGGTTTTGCCAGGAANATATCAGTCGGCCCCGTAGATGAAAGNCTGGCGGAATTTCTGGAAGTCGAAGCAGAACTCATTACATCAGAGGATACNGATTTTCGGTTTCACAGTGGCTTGCCTGCCCAGGGATTCAGTTGAGCTAATTGATGGGGAAATGGTCAAGCCTGATAGTCTGATCATCTGCTATAACCTGCCAGCCAAACTTATCCCAGTCACCCAGCACGATTCGGCGGCAGTGCCGGCTGTCACGATTGGCTAAGTGATCTTTCGGTCTGTGAGTATGGCCGTGAATTATCATTTTTACGTTATGTCGAGCGAAAGTAAGCTGAACCTCATCAGGAGTGACATCCATTATCTGCATTTCAGTCTGCCCAGTGTGAAGCTGGCTTTCCTTTCTTGCCTGTTGGGCGATGTGGGCGCGTTCTGACAGTGTTTTACCGAGCAAGTCAGCTTGAAAAGGCTCACTGCGGAGTAGGTCCCGTATTGCCATATATTCGTGGTCCAGTGTGCACAGGCTGTCGCCATGCAGGAGCAGAGTCGGCTGGCCGAATAGATCTAGAATATAAGGATCAGGGAGCAGGGTCAGGTTAGCCTGATCGGCGAACCTGGACCCGATCAGAAAATCCCGGTTGCCATGCATCAGGTAGACATTGGCATGGCACAGGTTCAGCGCGTCGATTATGGATTGATTGAAATCGGTATTGTCATCATCTCCCAGCCAGACCTCAAACAGATCTCCAAGTATAAAAAGCGCATCCTGCTCGCTCAGCGCCAGCAGATAATCTTTGAAAGCTTCACTTACATTCATCCTAGAGGGTTCCAGATGTAGATCAGAAATGAAA
>NZUN01000052.1 GCA_002697205.1 Gammaproteobacteria bacterium | reverse complement strand
CTTACTATGAAAAAAAAGGATGTCACCCGCTTTGAGTTCTACTCTTTCGGCGCGTTTTATGAGTGATTTATTCTCGGCAAGATCGGCTCGCAGGAACAGCGAAGCATCAAAGCGCCCCGGATCCAATGCCAGCCGATGACTTCCCGGAATCACTCGTAAACAGCCGTTATTGTGGTTTTCTTCATCCAGTGCCAGCCATACACTGATTAGATTGTCCTGATCAAAAGCCCAATATCGATTGTCCTGATGCCAAAGGGTTACGCTGGAAAAACCGGGCTGTTTGGTCATGATGCAATTGTGATGACATTGTGACAGACCAATCTGCTCGAGTTCAAAAAGTTGCTGCAAGCAGACTTTGACACTGGCATGTGCGGCCCACTTCCTGAAGGCTATATCTCTGGAGCAGGCTTGCAGTAACCTTCGAACTGTGGTGCCTCCGAGCGCTTCAGGGTGTAGTGGAGATCCTGGATATTGTAGGTCTACTTCATATTCGACAGGGGCCAGATTCTGTTGCAGATGGTTCACAGCCAATGCCTGCAATTCGTCGCAGATCTCACCGGTGGCAAGTCCTTCAGCCACGACAAATCCGTTCTTGTGAAAACGACTGACATCCGCTGCTGTTAACAATTCATTCTTCCTTCAACACATAGGCACAATTAAAACCGCTAATTATACTTAAATTTCCAGCATTACGTTGACCGGCCAGCAGCAAATTAGCGCCAAAAAAACCAGTCAGTGCAGTTGCGATCTACTGGCACCTGCTTGGGTCGCCTTTGAGCTAGGTCCGAACGCGTGACCCTGCAGTACCCGTCTTAGCGCTGGACGGCGAGGTAGCCACACCCTATCAGGTGGGTAATTGCAACCCAGAAGATTCTCTTCCCAGGTGGGCGGTATCGTTAAAACGCCTTAGCACGATGCGCTCACTATCAACCACAATATTGCTGATGGACCCATTATCTGCCCCATTAAAAGCAAACGGGCGTGATTCAGTGATGGTAGCAAGCACTTTGCCAATGACACCGCCGTGAACAAATGCTGCAACCAACCGGTCTGGGTTAGCACGGGCGATATTTCGAATTCCTCGCATAACCCTTTCCTGAAACGCTTGGCCTGGTTCTGCACCTGGCACTACATCCCAGCGTTCCAGCGACAACATCTGCTGGAATATCGGGTCATTCTCATGGGCTTTCATCCTTAATAGACCACCCTCCCAGTCACCTAAATGAACCTCATGCAAATCTGGATCCAGGGTCGGCGTCAAACCCAAATGCTCACACAGAGGCGCTGCTGTTTCGGCAGTTCTCCTGAGCTTAGTAACATACACCGCATCAATTGCCAGGTGCGCCAGCCTTGACCCAACCCGAATAGCCTGTTGCTTGCCGTCAGGCGCCAATTCAGGGTCGCCCTGGCCATCCACAAGCGGAAAGGGCTGCTCCACCCGGGCAGCTCGCGATTCACCATGACGCACTAACAGAATTTCAGTTGAGCCTGGTGGCCGCTCAAACCTGGATTGTCGGTATTCCTTTTCAGTCATGGATCTCTGCCCTTTATTACCGAGGCCTTTATTACCGAGGCCTTATCTCTCAAGAGGCGAATTATCAAGAGTCTATTTTTCAAGATCNTATAGTAACGCAGATCAGATTGTACCAGCCAGCAACTGGCGCTATTCTTAAAAAATAAAAGCATCAAGGTTAAGGAACCATCATGGGTTGGCAANAGGAAATCACTGAATTAACAACACGAGGCAAACTCTCCGANTTAATGGGTGGAACTGAAAAAGTTGAAAGACAACACCATTTTGGAAAATTGACCATAAGGGAGCGTATTGACGCGATCACGGATGTTGGCAGCTTTAGGGAAATCGGCAAGCTTGCGGGGGTCGGCCAATACGATGACGAAGGTCATCTCACNGGCTTTACTCCCTCTAATTTTGTGTTCGGAACGGCAGACCTGGAAGGTCGGCCTGTAATGGTATCAGGCGATGACTTTACAGTTCGAGGCGGGTCGGCCGATGCTTCCATTGCAGGCAAGCGACAACAAGCCGAAGGTCTCGCACTAGANCTCAAACTACCTCATGTAAGGCTGGTCGATGGCATGGGCGGCGGCGGNTCAGTAAAAACGATCGAGACGGCCGGACGCACTTACATTCCCAGGGTGGCNGGCTGGGATACCATAGTCAACCATCTGGCTGTGGCACCATCAGTATCGCTGGCACTGGGTTCGGTAGCTGGCATNGGTGCTGCACGAGTNACCACTGCCCATTACTCGGTGATNGTCAAGGACACGGCTCAGATGATGATTGCCGGCCCAGCCCTGGTAGACTGGGCGCGATTGGGTGAGGTATCCAAGGAAGAACTTGGCGCCAGTAGAATTCATACTAGAAACGGTTCCATCGATGATGAAGCGACTTCTGAAGCNGAGGCTTTTTCCCTGGCAAAAAAATTCCTTTCCTATCTNCCCAGCAATGTGGATCAACTACCGCCNAGAACCGTTTGTAAGGACCCTGCNACTCGAACCGCCCCTGANCTGCTGGAAATCGTACCCAGGGACCCTCGCAAAGTGTATAAAATGCGAAAAATTATTGACGCCGTTATTGATACCGGTACNTTTTTCGAAATNGGCAGNNAATGGGGTAAATCNATCATTACCGGGCTNGCNAGANTAGACGGCGTTGCTGTTGCAGTATTTGCAGAAGACCCCATGATATATGGTGGCGCCTGGACCGCAGATTCATGTAGAAAATTGATTCGTCTCTGTGACCTNGCTTCTACTTTTCACCTGCCCTTGCTGCACCTGGTAGATTGCCCTGGATTCCTGATTGGNAAACAATCNGAAGAATCAGGCACCATCAGAGTCGGCTCGACCGCGTTTGCCGCGTTAGGTCAGGCATCAGTGCCCTTCTGTAGTGTCGTAATCAGAAAGGCATTCGGTGTAGCTGGCGCAGCCAATACAAAACCNGGNAGTCATCACTTCCGNTATGCCTGGCCATCTGGCGACTGGGGATCTCTGCCCATCGAAGGTGGNATCGAAGTAGGCTATAAAGCAGAACTTNCTGAAGCAGATGACTACGATGCCCATCTTGCCAGTATTAAGGAGCGGCTTAATCGAGTTCGCTCTCCCTTCAGGTCTGCNGAGTTCTTCGAAATAGAAGATATCATCAACCCACAGGAGACACGCCAACATTTATGTAACTGGATTAATCTGGCTTATCAGGCGCTACAAACCGGCACCANCCACTTCAGNTATCGACCATGATCTCTAGNNCNGAGAAGCTGATATCCAGGGTGCTGCCGGCNCTGTTAAGCACCCAGATGAGCGCTAAAATCAACGGTGTCCCGTCNATCTGTAAATCAGCTGGATTGACAACAAAATTNGTTGNTGATTACCCTTAAACACTGCACCGGATTCCCNGTCAGGTCCTCTACCAAAAAGTNACTGAAGGCACTACCGATNACCCCTGGCNTGCGTAGCATGAAACNNGATACNGCGAAGCCNCAGCAGAAAAACTCAGCANTAAAATGCAAACCCTNAGTTGGCAATGCAGACAAACGCAGGCAGTTAACCAGACACCNTCCAGTGCGGCCAGTCAAACGCCCTGATTACTCCTCGATATTACTGAGATCCGCACCCGACGTTTCAGTCAGCATCGCCAGCGAAANCAGGGTGAGCACGGCNGCNGCTGCGATATAAAGTGAGACATAAAATATACCGAAATTCTTCCACAGAAGCACGGCTATGGTGGGCGCNAGAGCACCACCGATAATAGCGCCCATCTGGTAACCCAGTGATGCACCTGAATANCGCACCTCNGTGCTGAACAATTCAGTGAAAAACGCTGCCTGAGGCCCGTACTGCATGCCCACAAAAATCAGNCCCAGACTCACAGCCAGAACGATATTTTCAGTANTGCCAGTGTCAATTAATGGAAACAGCACAAACCCCCAGAGTCCCGTTAACACAGCACCCCACTGNTANACTTTTTTCCGTCCGATCCTGTCGGACAAGCCCGAAAAATAGAACTGTGTGGGTATCATAACCGCCGCCGCTATCAACACCGATGTCAACATAATATCNCGAGATAANCTTACAGTGGATGAATTGACGCCATAGGCGATGACAAACGCGATAAGAATATAAAAGGTAACCTGCACCGACAAAAATGCACCCGCGGCCAGGACGATNCGACGTGGATACAAGCGAATNGCTTCCAGCACAGGGGATTTCTCCANGGGGACACTGGCACCTTGTTCACCTTNTTGCTCTCTGGCNCTGGCTAAAGCTTTAAACGCATCAGTATCTTCCAATTTNAATTGCACATACATCGAAATAGCAATAAGAATNACACTGGCAATAAACGGCACACGCCAGCCCCAATCCATAAAGGCCTCCTCTGAAATAGAAGCACTGACACCAAGAAAAGCCAGATTTGCCAGAATCACGCCTACCGGTGCTCCGGCCTGAGCATAGGCACCGTACCAGCCGCGACGATTAGCCGGCGCACTNTCTGTGACCANCAACATAGCGCCACCCCACTGACCGCCAATAGCCAGACCCTGCACAAAACGCAGTAAAACCAAAGCCAGCGGCGCCAGTATGCCTATACTGGCGTANGTCGGCAGCAACCCAATAAGCGTGGTGGCCCCCCCCATCATCATCAGGGCTACCACCAACGTCTTCTTTCGCCCAATACGATCACCATAATGACCAAAAATGATACCCCCCAGTGGTCGGGCTATAAAACCAACGGCNAAGGTACTAAACGAGGCAATGAGAACCACCATCACCGGCAGATCCTGAGGGAAAAANGCCTTTGGAAATATCACAGCGGCGGCAGTACCATACAAGAAAAAGTCATACCATTCGATACTTGTACCGGTCAGCGANGTTANCGCCACGCGGCGCATTGATTGACTNTCGTTATTGTTATCNATCTCGCTCATACAGTACCCTTGTTCAGTTCTAGCCGCCCTTTTACCAGGTTAATTCGCAACAAATCGTTAGCNCCTTCNACAAGCCTAAGAGATCNCACTCGACGATACAAGTTCTCAAGCGGGTGCCCTTCGACCAGGGCTTGTCCTCCNACCAACTGAACCGCCATATCAATAACTTCCCCGGCTGTCTCCGTNCAAAAAACCTTTGCAGCGATCACTTCATTAACCGANTTCTCACCACTATCAACGATACGNGCCGTTCTGAACAGCGCGCTACGCGCCGCAAAAGTTTTAATTCTCATATCGGCATAGCGCAATCGGACCCCTTCTTTATCTCCCAGAGGTGATCCTGAGCGATGCGGGGCGCGAAGATGCTCTTCTATAAAANTGAGAGACCAGAGACACATCCCTGTTGCCTGGGCGGCAATCATCAAACGCACATTACCAATGTTAGCCAGCGCTCTCGGNAACCCTTCGCCCAGCTCACCGATAANCTGGGTTCTGGGTACANAGACATCTTCGAANAGAAATGATGAATGACCCCCGCCTTCCATGGAGCGAAACGATTTTTCTAATACAACCCCTTCAGCTTCTCGATCTACCACTACCATGGCCGTGCCAGCCTTACTTGCNTCCGGATGCTCGACATTAACAAGAATGGATAGAAAATCAGCGGTGGCACCGCCCGTTACATAACTTTTCTGACCATTAATAATGAGCTGATCGCCTGACAGGCGNGCCCAGGTTGGCCTATCGGATTTATCCGGCTCAGTAAAGCCAAAAGCACCTCGTTTTTCGCCTTTCATGACAGGGTCCAGATAGTGCTCTTTTAAACGGCCTCGAGCNTGATGAAGGATCCCGGGGCCAGGNCCGAACAAATAACCGGTAAGCCGACTGTTGGCTTTNCTCCAGATTTCTCTTAACGCAGTTAGTTCNAGGCTAGANGCTGGACTACCACCGTACTCTACTGGCTGGGTCTTATAAAANAACCCGGCCTTCTTGGAAGCATCTATAATTTCCTTTATTAAAGNTTCCGNAACNGCTTCGGAAGCATCAAGCTGCGCTTGCCTNGGNTAGATCTGCTCTTCTAAAAATCGATCAGCCTCCACAACAACCTGTTGAAGCTCTTTTGATAACTGTTCAACCATACCCTTGTTCCCTTTGCCCGAAGATTCAATCTAACGACAGAGGCAATAAATCGCAACCCGACCAACCATCCCCGAGGCTTAAATCATACAAAATCTCGAAATACATAAAAAAAATTCCAANCGATCACTATCATGAGTTAATTTCAACTAAANTATCNTTTATAATCAATNAGTTANTGATATTTTTCTANTACCTTGTGTTATCCACAAAGTTATACACTGATTAATCAGGTTATCCAAAAGTTATCCCCAACTTTTACACTGGTAAATGCAAACCTTTCACTGGTACATTTTACTGNGCGTGCTAANTTAATANTCAACGGAGACNGGANGTGGAACCGGATCGAGAGAAAAGGGAAAACNGAACNATCTACCGNAAGACCCGTGTCGGGTCGGGGTCGCTGAGACACTCGCGGCTTAAGGATGACAGCATTCGTGAAAACGATTCGTTCACCTCTCGAGGGGTGGCGAACCTGGAGTCCGCTGCAGATTTGAAGGGATCATGAAGAATCTGCGAGACGTAGCAAGGCGTCTGAAAATAACGCTGGAACGGCNAANCNGTTGAAGGTGGCCTGAGAAACGTGTCAGGCAGGCTGGATACCAGAGAGCAGAGGAAACCAGGGAAGCAAGAGTNGGACACTTCGGTGAAAAACTCTGGCGGAAAAGGCAAACCAGCTTTCGACAGAGTCGCACGATCAGGGCCGCTCCCTGATCGGGGACTCGACTCAGGTTTNGACCTGGGGTGTGCAGGACAGTGAATTTAGGTTCAATGGGCTGNGCTAAAAACAACCCTGCTTCGGCAGGGTTTTTTTATGGTCATGTGAAACAGGCTAAGCGATTGNGCCNTCGCNCCATGCNACACCAACCGTTGGTTTGCCTTACCTTCAATTTCACGACCAAAATACGCTATATTAGGACCTTGAATTCAATGAGTCAGGATAATGAAAATAGCAATAGGTATTGGTAGCGCATATTACAATGGGGANGACTGGAACGAAATTGTCGATTACGCCGTTGAGGCNGACAAAATAGGAGTAGATTACCTTTGGTCTGCTGAAGCCTGGGGCATGGATGCGGTGGTACCCTTGGCCTATATTGCGGCTAAGACAAATCGNATCAAACTGGGCACCGGCATTATCCAGATCAGTTCAAGAGTTCCCTCCATGATNGCCATGACTGCCCAGAGTTTACGTACAGTATCAAATAACCGATTTGTTCTNGGTCTGGGGGTTAGCGGCCCCCAGGTTGTTGAAGGGCTGCATGGTGCCAGTTTCAAACAACCTCTGTCCCGGTTACGGGANTGCGTNGACATCATTAAATTAGGNTTAAGCAGNGAACGAATCCAATACCAAGGCAAACACTACATCCTGCCTCGACCCGGTGGCGAAGGTAAAGCCATTAGATTGTCACAACCTCCGCAGACTGATTTACCTATCTATTTAGCCACGCTTGGCCCCAGGGCAATGGCNATGACNGGAGAGAAAGCCAATGGCTGGCTAGGGACTTCATTCATACCAGAACAGGCAAATATTTTCCTCGAACCTNTACTAGAAGGNCTGGCTANATCCGGCAGAACNCTGGCTGATATAGACATTCAGGTAGGCGGTAGTTTCGAAATTGGCGAGAACGTTGAAGACCTTATCGCAGCCAGAAAACCAGCCATGGCATTCACNCTGGGCGGTATGGGCTCTGCGCAAACTAATTTTTACAATGATGCCTTTAGTCGGGCCGGATATGCCGACACTGCNAAAGAAGTGCAGAACTTATGGGTCTCTGGNAAAAAAGAAGCCGCCATTCGAGCTGTTCCTGATGANTTGGTGCTCAAGACCAATCTGATTGGTAATCGTCAAATGATCATTGACCGGGTTAAAACTTATGCAGCTGCAGGCGTCAATACATTACGTATCAGCACGACAGGATCANACTGGCGTGAACGAACCAATACGCTTGCTGAAGCAGCTGATCTCATCCATGCTATCAGCAGTGACTCTGAGTGAACCCGTCCAGACAAATCCAGACANAAGAAAGCATCAGACCAGTCTTTGTATCAATCTAGCTANCTCGAATCTTATCTTAGGAAGCAACCCAGATGATGAACTGCTGCCNCCGCGAGATGACCGGCTTAACGCTGTTAGCAATGTGCTAGCATTTAGCAAACGCGACAGTCACTTAGTCAATCTCTGANAGTAAAGCCACCACCCGATTATAAAGGAGCATTCATGAACAGTTGGCAAGTCGGTAACATAAAAATCACCCGGGTCGTGGAAATGCAGGTGACNGGTGGATCTCGGTTCATNCTGCCACAGGCAATTCCTGAAACCATCCTACCCATGCAATGGCTACAACCTCATTTTGCTGACGANCNGGGTAAGCTGATAATGAGTATCCATGCTCTGGTAATTGAAACANCTGATCGAAAGATGATAGTCGATACCTGTATTGGCAANGATAAAAAAAGAANTATTGCCAATTGGAGTAACCTGCAACTACCTTTNCTCGAAGATCTTCAGAAGGCTGGTTATGATCGTTTCGANATTGACACCGTCATGTGCACCCACTTACATGTAGACCACGTCGGCTGGAACACCATGCTGATGGACGGTGAATGGATCCCGACCTTTCCGAACGCTGAATACCTCATGGGTAAAAAAGAGTATGAATACTGGCATAATGCGGAGCCCGATCAACTCAACGAGGGCTTGCTGGAGGATTCGGTAAAACCCGTATTCGACGCGGGTTTGGTAAAACTGGTACCTATGGACTTTGAGGTATGCGAGGGCATTTACTTTGAAGCCACCCCAGGGCACACCCCNGGNCANGTCAGTATTCATATTGAATCACAGGGACAGCATGCCCTGATAACCGGCGACAGTTTCCANCACCCCTGCCAGATTGAAAAGGTACAGTGGAGCAGCAGTGCNGATTATGACCAGNTCGCCTCCAAGCAGACAAGAGAATCTTTACTGACAAAATATGGTGATAGTAACGTGCTCATCATAGGNACCCATTTCGCCACACCCACTGCGGGCTACCTGCGAAAAAAAGGCTCNACCTATGTTCTCGATGTAGATTCCACNGATTCTGTTATTTAATGAAATTCACCTGACCAATGAGATGCNGTAAACCGGAATAAATGAAATATTCCTGTATGATAGGCCTATTTCGGAAATAAGCATGAATCACATCAGCAATATTCTCGAATACCCATTTGCGTCGACGCCTGATCCCGGTGAGACNATNGAAGTAGCACCAGGTGTGCATTGGCTGCGCATGCCNCTACCTATGTCATTGAACCATATCAACCTTTATCTCNTCGAGGGCGACCAGGACTGGACAATCGTCGACACCGGTATCCGCGGCGAAGAAACGAGCGANCTATGGAAGCANATATTCGCCGATCGACTGGGCGATAAACCTGTNGGCCAGATCATCTGCACTCACATGCACCCTGATCATACCGGCCAGGCTGGATTCTTATCTGACTATTGGCGAGCCCCTCTGCTGATGAGCTACTCCGAGTATTATCAAGCTCGAGTCATGGGCTCTATGATGCAGGAAGGCGGCTCATGGCATATGAGCGATTTTTTTATTCGCGCTGGTGTGACCATGGAAACACTGGAAGCTATGCGGGACATGCGNAGCAGTTTTACACCCTCGGCTGATGATACACCCTTACCGAAATCGTACTTAAGACTGTCGGAAGGAGACACCCTCAAGATAGGCGCNAATGAATGGGAGATCATTGTAGGCACAGGCCACTCGCCAGAACATGTCTGTCTGTATTGTAAAGAACTCCGCGTGTTTATCTCAGGAGATCAGATCCTGCCGGTTATTACCTCTAATGTCAGTGTGCATCCCACTGAACCACTGGCAAATCCCCTATTGGGCTGGCTGGATTCCCATCTTAAATTGATGGCTCTGATACCGGATGACACANTAATTCTTCCTGCCCACAATGAACCATTCTACGGCGTAANANTACGCCTGCAGCAACTCATTGAGCACCACGAGGAAAGAATGCAAATTGTCCTGGATCAATGCGTAACTCCGAAAAAGGCCATAGATCTACTTCCTCATCTATTTGAACGAAAGCTAGAAGACCACGCAATATTTATGGCCCTTGGAGAAGGTATAGCCCATATTCATTGCCTTNAAGCCAAAGGTCGGATAAGAAAAACGCGCCAGGGAGATCATTTCCTGTACCAGACCATCCNATGACANCCGAGCATACATCCANCCAGGTATAATCTACATAATCTAACTGTTACGCACAATAAACCCAGATGCTATACNGCCCTTTAGATTAATCTTCCTNAGGCAGGTAACTGCTTAATCCTTTAGAATTACCTGAGGAGGNAANGGTCCGATATAGCGTCGATCCCCATGGAAGCAAATTCGATATCNCCAGNCAGNAGGTCCTGCTCACTGAACTGTNCACTGACCACATCTACAGTAATCACCTTTTNAAANNACCNATNGGNCCGGGAAAGACCACTGGGCTTTCNATTCCGTCTTCGTTTACACTGGCTACCCCAAAAAAGTAATTATCAATAACGATATTTTCCAGAGTCACCGAATCAACATTTCCCAGCGCTCGAGACCAATGCCACTGAGGCTCGGTTGTCAGTCTCCAATAGACCTTATAGGCCACAGCACCGGTAACTTTACGCCACTTCAGGGTGGTACTAGCGGATACCATGCCCTCTATTTCAACAGCTTCTGGTGGTGCTGGCGCCCAGGCCATACTGGCCAGGGTAACGACATTNAGTGCCGTGAGTTTCGCCGCATATTCAAAATTTACCCCAGTAATTTCATCGCCGAAGCGAANACCGTTTACAATCCTTAAATNCTGATGCTGACGATGATAGTGCTCATTGGTTTCCATAATACGGACCGCCGGAAAACCAAGATCGTTAAAGGGTCTATGGTGCCCGCCTCGCCCAAAACGATCCAATCGATAGATCATCATAATNTCCAGATTAGTTAGATAGGTATCTGCCATGCGATCAATATATCTGGCCAGGTTGCGTGACGGGGANTCCACTTCACCTCCCGTGAAGCGGCGAATCNNNGCCTCAGCACTGGATTCNGAGGGTCTTGTCCCTTCTGAAAAAACNCTTGCTGTGGTGTTANTAATCACGCCGTTAAGCCCGGCTATATTGCCAATCATGTCGTTGTTCAAAACGCCCTGAACATACCAGTCCTGCTGCTTTGCATGCGCTGCTAAAATCTGGCCACCGAACAGGCCCTGCTCTTCTCCTGATAGACCAGCAAAAACAATGCTGGCAGGAAAGCGATATTGACTCAGTAATCTGGCTGCTTCCAGGGTACCTGCCATCCCCGATGCATTGTCATTAGCACCAGGCGAGTCCGATGTGAAATCCATCGGGTCTGAAACCCGGGAATCAATGTCTCCAGACATAATTACATNACGTTGGGGTTCCTGTGTCCCCCTCAAAATAGCAATAACATTGACCACCTCAGTTGCCTCAGGTATGCGTCGTTCACCGGCGAAAACCTGCTGCTGTGTCTGCACTTCCAGGCAGCCACCACAACGCTTGGATATCAGCGCAAATTCCGCTTCTATCCATCGACGAGCAGCGCCAATACCTCGANCCTGTGACCGGGTATCAGACAGGCTATGGCGNGTTCCGAAACCGACCAGCATGTTTANGTCCCGTTCNATTCTTTTTGCTGAAACAGCCTGGACCATAGCAAATAATTTTTCNTCGCTGGCCTGGCTAAATGACAAATTGCCCAACAAGGTNAATAGCCCAAGAAAAACAGGGCTAAGCCAAACAGGAAACAAACGNCCCGTCTCCTGGCGACCATCGCCTATCTCAGCAGCAGAGGTCAGATCAATCNGCATACCCTTTCTCCCTTCATTGCCTTTTCACCCCAAGAATAGCGACAGTCGGCCCCGCAAGTAAAACNATCCCTTCAATTAAAAAAGCTGCCCGTTGCNTNTGCGGATAATTTACCTGCCCTCCTGCCCTCCACCCCGCCAAACCAGGCNACANCTTGGCTGCGTGTTTAAGGATGGTTAACCCTGCCTGTGATCACCTGANTGTACTGNCGTAAACGCAGCCATTTGGCANCTGGGCCGGTTACCTTAAAAATAGTCGTCTAAATCNAGCTGGAAACAGATCTCATTAACCGATCCCGAAGCCAGGTTACGAGTNCTTTCCATACCCGTCACATTGAACTTCAGGCCTACAGCTATACTTTCTGCTCTTCGCGCTTTGTCGGGTATCCAAATCACTGCCCTGCTAAAAAGACAGCGCTTTAATACGCTCACACCATGAACCAGCAATTTTCGGCCGAGCTTCTGACCCCATGCTTCAGGTTGCACAAACCAGGCAATGATCTCACCCGTCTGGCCATCTTGCAGAACAGATTCGCCAGCCAGACCAGCGACTACCACACCGAGGAGATCCTCTCGCTCTGCAACATAAGTGAAGATCCCGGTATCCGATAACCAACTGTGCCAGGGTGCAACCTCCTGCCAGCCCACATCCACACTTATTTGAGCTGCGTGTTGCACGGCTGTTAAATGGCTCACATCCTCTGGTCTCGCCCGGCGAATTCCGACTACCTCTTGCATACAGGCTAACCTAACACCAATTCAGCTAGGCTAATTGTGTGAGACAAATTTCGGTTGTTAACCAGCAAGGGGGTTACTGACGATGCTCTCCGGGCGGGAGGGAGATCCTTAGTAAAAATTGCCTCATTGCCCAACTGCTCCGCCTGCTGAGCCACCTCTGCCGCCCTGGGATCTGGAGCTACTCCCCAATAATCCATCTGCAGACCCTGTTTTAATTCTTTCACTTCGTACTCCTGTTTGCGCTTGGCCGAGCGTGCAGAAAATCCTACCATGGACTGGCTCTCCTTACCGTCTCGCCAACCTACCACACGGACTATCTTCAATCCTGTCACGACCTTTCGAATTAATTCAGCATTAATGCAACAACTTAGACATATCCTGCTGATTCTTGCATAAAGGTGACAGCAAGCAATGGCGGAGCGCGTTCAGCACTGCTATGCTTCGCTCCTGAATATTTAACTCTAATTGCTTGCAGAAGGGCCTTCAAAGATGAACGAGGAAACCGAAAATCTGAAACCTTCATCCGCTAACTTCATGGATGAAAAATTGTTCAAATCTCGATCTATTTCTATTTTTGGCCAGATAAATGAAAAAACCGCCAGAACAGTCAGCGAACAACTTCTCGCGCTGTCCAGTGAAAGCGATGATCCGATTACTATTTATATCAGTTCCCCAGGTGGCCACGTGGAATCCGGGGATGTGATATACGATATGATTAAATTTGTTAAGCCTATGGTTCGCGTTATCGGGACAGGCTGGGTAGCCAGTGCAGCCACCAATATTTACCTTGCCGCAAAAAAAGAGAATCGCTTTTCTCTGCCCAATACCCGCTATCTGGTACACCAGCCCTCGGGAGGATCACGTGGTGATGCAACCGATATCAAGATCCAGATGGAAGAAATTCTGAAGACCAAGCAGCGCATTAACAAAATTATCGCTGAGGAAACAGGCCAACCTCTGGAGCAGGTGGAAAAAGATACCGACAGGGACCACTGGATGTCTGTCGAAGAAGCCATGGACTATGGCATTGTCAATCAAGTTATCCATTCCATGAGTGACTTTGACTAGCCCCTACAAAAACCAAGCACATAAGCGGCGGCTGTCATAGGTATGTTGGCCTCGTGCATTAAGAAGCGAACCCAGACTCAATTTAGAGGACCTGGCTCCCTGCTGAGAAAGTCCTGGAAGGCCCTAACCAGCCGGGTTCAAACCGATGGCTTTAGCCACTAGGACGATCACTTTCGTTTTGCCGCGTAACCCAGCAGAAACAGTAACCTCCTAGCGCACCTGCAATACCCTGAGAGAACAGCCCCAGCAGGGTCCGAGTCGGAGCGATACCGGAAAGGCCAAGTACCTGTTTCAATATCACATGAATAGCGATCATCCCCACAAAGCCAGCAAGAACATACCCTAGCAATCTCAGATGCGGTACACGCCGTATTACAAATGCCGCAACTGCAAAGGCAATCAGCAGCGCTATGGCAATCAAAGGCAGATAAATACCGTACATATTCATGACATCATGGTTAGCAGCATCAAAACGCTGCTGAAGGGTTATATCAAAGCCTAATTCAACAATAGAGCTGATATTCCCCTGACTAACCAGGACAGCCCCCACAATGTAACTGCAGATAACTGCCAACCCATAACCTGTAACGACTCTCATCTTTGGATTACCTCATTTAATTTGCATGCTGTTATAATGACCTGAATTAACGCCTGGTAAAAGCCCAAATGCGAATCCTATTTAGTTTAAGTCTGATCTTTCTTTACTCGTTGTGCACCGCAGAGTACAAGATCGAGACACTTGCTGATGATCTCAACTATCCCTGGTCAATCACTTTCCTTCCTGATGGTTCCTCACTCATCACCACACGCTCGGGTGAGCTCAGGCAACTCATAGAAAACGAAGCGATCAGGGCTCCCCTGGCCAATGTGCCGGTCACCTATGTCGAGAGCCAAGGCGGTTTGTTTGACGTTATCGCAGACCCCCTTTTTTCAGAAAACAGGACTATTTACCTTTCTCTTGCTGAGGGAAGCAAACGGCAAAATAGCACCGCTATCTATCGGGCTGTGCTGGAAGACCATGAATTAACCGACGTTAAACGGATATTCAAGGTATCTCCCGAAAAAGACACCCCTGTTCATTATGGCGGGAAACTTTTGTTCCTGAGCGATAATACCCTCCTGATGACAACTGGAGACGGTTTCGAATACAGAGAGGCAGCCCAGGATCGACAGAGTCAATTAGGAAAAGTGCTACGCATGAATACCGATGGCACGGTACCGGCGGATAACCCATTTGCCAGTGGAAGTGATGGCAATCCGTATGTATTCTCCTACGGCCATCGGAATCCACAGGGACTCATCCTGGATCCCGTTACCCAGACTATCTACTTGCATGAACACGGGCCCCAGGGCGGTGATGAGCTAAATATCATTCAGGCGACCCATAATTATGGCTGGCCTGTTACCACCTTTGGCATCAATTATTCCAGCGCCCTGGTATCACCCCTCAAGTCTGCAGAGGGTATTACCCCTCCAATAACCTACTGGGTACCCAGTATCGCACCGTCAGGCATGGCGATCTATCGCTCTGCTCTGTTCCCTGAATGGCAAGGCAAACTCCTCATCGGCGCACTGGTCGATAAAGACGTAAAACTGCTGACCCTGACCGACGGTAGTGTCAGTCAGATCAAAAGTCTCTTTGCCGAGCTCAATGAACGCATCAGAGATGTACGCGTCGATAGCGAGGGGGCCTTATATCTGCTCACAGACAGCGCCAAAGGTCGCGTCTTAAGAATTACCCCTGCAACCTAAAATAATACCCTGGAAGGTGCCCAGGTTTTGCTGTCGCCGCGATATCCCGGCAACACACCCTCTAGAACAATGGGCTGTATTTTTATCAGTAAATAATCGACCGGGAATCTAGGGTAGAGCTTATCTGTATCCACATCCCTGCGCATAGCCACTTTCACGCTTTCATCGTCCACGATAGTAGCCATACCCATAATGGAAACATAACTTCGAGTTTCAGCATGCCAGTAATATAAAGTGACTTTTGGATTGTTTCTGATCTGTTCCACTTTTCGCGTAACCGGCCTTGTTGCGACCCAAACCACAAAATTTTCATCGGGGGGAAAAGCATCCACTGTTCTCGATCTGGGCTGACCCGTATGGTCCAGACTAATCAAGGCAGCATATCGTGCTGAGTTGATGGTTAACCGCGCCGCATCCAGCAGTTCTGCTCGGTCATCAGCTTGCACCTGCCCGCTGCTCAGGACAAGTACCAGAGCCAGTACTCGAAGTCTATTAAGTGCCAACAACCAATTTACCTGCAGCCCTTTATGTGATTAAGAATTGTCTAGGAATCCGATCAATAAAGCAAAGACACCAGCAAGGTGATGCGTATGCGCACACTGATCGATTTTGAACTTCAGACTGAATAAGATCCGCGGAAGACACCGAAAGGAAAACTGCCTTACCTCATCGTCGACAATAAGAAAATTGCCGACTCTGAACTGATCCTCGACTTCCTCAAAGACTATACCCCGAGCAAACTGTACGCCAGACTGTCACCCGAAGGAAAAGCTGTCGGGCTTGCCTTTACCCGCCTGGCTGAAGATCACCTCTACTAGCTAGGCGTCGCCAGTAAGTGGCTGGACGAGGACTGGTTTGCCAACATCGTTGACGGGTTTTTTGGCTTTGTACCTGGCCTGATCAGGGGCTTCGCCTCGAGAGGTGCCCAGACGGAAGTTCGGCAGGCCTTGCATTTACAGGGGCTTGGCCGACACACATTGGGACACCAGAAAGCATTCGCCTGCCGGGATCTGCAGGCAATCGTCGGTGCTAAACGCACTATTTCCAATTTCGTGGTCGCCGGCCTGCTCTCTGGTTTTATCGACATTGAGCCACCTACCTGGTTCAGCGACATTGCCAATAATTATCTGAGCCTTCGCGAGTACGTCGATCGCGTTGAAGATGAAATCGGCGTTCACGGTAACTAGACACAATTTGTCTGAGAGAATCAGCGCCAGGGATTCCGAGCTACGTAAAAGTCTCCTGTGGTAGCCCGTCCAACCTCGAACAGGCCAGGTAATCGGTGCTTAGCTGCCTTCGCGCCCGGCAACCTCCAGTTCGTGTATTTCCTCGACGACAGCCTTCAGGGTTTCGAGTGCAGCGGCATATTTCTCATCTTCGTCCGGGTTTTCTCCGTTGGTGTAATCCACTGGCAGCTTCATATAGGGATCAAGTTGCAACCGCCGCAACTGCGACATCAATTCGCCGTGGCGTCGGCGCTGTTTTAAAGTCATCTTCCACATAGTTCCGCCTGGGGCACATACCTGATAGCTATTATCACAGATTTGCAGTTAAAAAACGGCCCAATATCAATTCCAGGTTAGCAGACCGCTGGCTCATCCTGATAATCCGCAGCCGTTACCCGCCAGAAACTCAGTTGGATAAAGTCCCAGACTACCAACCAGGAGAGGTGAATATTCGACCCTTGCTCGGCGCAACATACAAATGTTGCCTTATCGGGTATAACAAGAACAAAGGCCCTTTTTCAACCATACCCACCTTACATCATGGGTCAATTAGGCCGGGCCTACCAATTCCCGATTTAAGAGATGACCATCATAGTATCGTGTTGGCACATCTGTTTCAGGTCAAGACGAATCCGAAGGCAGACGCAATAACCAGACACATACGCCCGACACGCCATAACCCAGAAAAAGGAAAGCAAAGGCAGGTGTATAACTGCCCGTCATCTCGAATATTAATGTGGTCAGCGGCAGGCCTATTAGATTAAATGGCATCGTCAAGGGCATCGCCAGACCCATCACTTTGGCAAAATCAGCCAATCCAAAGCGTTCTGCCAGGAGCAGAGACCACAAGGGTGCAATGCTGCCATAACCCAGACCAAACAACGCTCCAGCCAGGCATAACATGAACAGGTCGGATGCGATCAAGAGCACACCAGTGGCTACCAACTGTAGTGCGATCGCAATGGCCACGACCAGCCGTTTCGACATATAGTCCGATACTGTGCCTGCAAGCGGTTTGGCAAGCGTGCCAAACAGGGTCGTTACCAATACTGCTGTTGATGCCTGCATGGGAGATAATCCCAAATCCATACCATGGGAAGGCAGAGCGATGACAACGGCTGCCACGCCCATATAACAGGGGCCGGCAATCAAACTGATCAACCAAATATCACGCTCACGGATGGCACGTGCGAAATTCCAATGGGTACCCTGCCCCACATGCATCTCAATATTCTGCTGGCTATCACCATCCGGGTGCAGGCCAATATCCTGGGGCGCCCGGATCGCAAACTTCCAGATTAGTGGCAGCAAGATGGCAGGAGTGAGTACTGCAAACACCAGAAAAGAGATTCGCCATCCGAAATTAACTACAAGATAGGTTGCAAGGGGAACGAGCAGCACCCCGGATACGGTAATACCAGCCTGGGAAATACCCAGCGCCATACCACGACGGCGAACAAACCAGTTGGCCAGCATTAGGTTACAGGGAATATTGCCGAGGAAGACAACGCCCAAGGAGATCACGACGCCAAAGCCCAGATACAGGAGCCACAGGCTATTAGCCTGGGAGCAAATGATAAGGCCCGCGGACAGCATACAAACACCGAAAACCATCGCGCCGCGAATTGAATAATCACTAACAATGCGTCCCGCCAAAGGGCTCAATGCTGCCATCAATACCGTTTGCATGGACAGTGCGAGAGAGACCCAGAAGCGATTTTCCCCGAGCGACTCCGTGAGCGGCACCAGGTATACGCCGAAAGTATAATAGCCGATGCCAACGCTGAAGAATTGCGCGGTTGCGGTAAAACCAACTATCGTCCAACCCGATGTAAACGTCCTGTTTACATCATCTGCCGCAGTATCATTTGTGTCTGGTTTAGCTGACATATTCCATGTTTGTAACGGTTTTGCATCGCACATGAGAAAGGATGCCAGGTTAACAGAATTCCTACTGGTTCGTCCTGCGGCAGGACCCTTGACTTAGATAACTTCAAAGCCCAGACCACAGGCTCCCTGCAGATGGAACAGCGTGTCCGGGATAATATCAACCCGCAACAAATGGGTTCGAGCCTATTAACACCTTAAACGCAGCTCATGGAAAATTTCTCCAGCGAAAACAAAAACCGCATATAAGCCCTCACTTTCACTTATCCGGCATGCTGATGACCCTCCAGGATATTAATAACTTATAAAGCAATAGCGCAAAGAGTTAATTTGACCTCTACCCATTCTGATATTTAGTCTCACCCGTGCCGAACGGGTCGGTGTGCGCTCAAACGACTTTCTCCTGTCACATTTCGCAAAAATCGTTCCGTTTATCTCATTATGGTTGGCAATTTCTGCACAGAACTGTACATTCACTCGCATGCGAAAAACTTATCTTACTGCCCTGCTCATTGCGGTCGTGGTTTCACTCTGGATTGGATCTGGTTTGCTCGGCGATCGTCCCGCCCCACCAGCCGAAAATATTACTGACTTGAATCATCGGCTCAATGCTATTGCTGAGGAACAACCAGCAACTCGGGTTCGTATTCTAACAAGTCATTCGACCCTCGAGGATCGAGTATTAACGGTTCGCGGGAAAACCCAGGCCAAACGATCTATCGTGGTTCAATCTCAGACCAGTGGTCTGGTGATCGAACGTCGGGTAGAGCGTGGCGACAACGTCAGCAAGGGGAGTATCCTTTGCCGAATTTCCGTAGAAGATCGAAACGCCAATATTCAGGAAGCCGCCGCTGCGCGAGACCAGGCACAACTAGACTATGAGGCGAGCCAGAAGCTAGTCAGTAAAAGGCTGCAATCTGAGATCGATATAGCCAAAGCCAAAGCCAGATTGATGGCGACTGAAGCAAGCGTTCAGAGACGCCTTCTGGAAAAAGATCGGCTGATAATTCGAGCGCCTTTTGCCGGCATCGTCGAGGATATCCACATGCAACTCGGGGAATATGTCTCACCGGGAACCGCTTGCGTCACTTTAGTTGATCTAGACCCGATGCTACTGAC